>CAXHAT010000172.1:0-16795 GCA_964014485.1 uncultured Deferribacteres bacterium | reverse complement strand
TCGGCTGCAAGACGTCTTTTGCGCCTGATGAGATTTTGCATCTCATTAGCCCCGGCTTTCAAGCCGGGCTTTTGGCAAAATCACACTTTTTTTCTCCCCGCCGCGCTTGCGCGGTGGGGAGAAGGGTGAAGGACGCTCTTGTCACCGCCCTGAAGGACGGTGCTAATGAGAGAAAGAAATTATTTCCATCTCCAATTCTTGTGTGCGGAATGTCGGTTTTATGCCAAAAATCCGGTCGATTCTGTTCATCCCGTCAAAAAAAAACACCCACTTAGCGGCCCGTCGAAAGAAGCAGTGTTAGTTCGAATTTCAAGGGAAAAATCCAGTTTGTACATTCGTATTCATTCACATAACACAGGAGATCAAAAATGAACAATGCTGAACTTGCAACAAAATGGGGAATGGCGCTGCGCGAAGGCGATTGGAAAGCGTATGACGCTTTGACCTCGGACGATTTTCAGTTGATCGGACCCGCTCCGGAGCCGCTTAGCAAAGCAGAATTCCTGGTTTGGAGCCAGAACATTCTCGCTGCAAATCCTGATTACCACAACAATTTTGAGATCGCTGGACACTCTGATGATTCAGTGAACGCCTGGGTGCGAATACAAGGGACGCACACCAACGATTGGGATTTGATTTTTATGGACTTAGGCATAATTCCGGCAACCGATAAATCGTTCAAGAACCCAAAAGAAGACATTGTCCTCACCTGCCGCGACGGTCAAGTGACCAAGTGCGAAGTCGCCGTGCCCGAAGATGGCGGAATCCCAGGCATTTTCGCGCAATTGGGTATTGAAGTGTAGAGCCTGAACCGACATGAAAAACAATGGAGAGATTTTTAAAACAGATGATTTTTCGACGCGAGGCGGGATGGTTTTCGTCGACTTGTTCTCGCCTTCATCTTCAAAATGCTCGCGAGGCCGACCAGGGCAGCCAATATTTCAAAGAATTGTCCGTTAAAAGTTCAGAAAAGCAAGGCAGCGTTTTTACGGTTTGCTTGAGGCGCAATGAATGGATTTAGCTTTCTTGAAGAGCCTTGATTGCTTTTGCCGGAAGAGTCGATTTCAGATGAAGGGTGGAATGGGTGGGGATTTTTTTTAAAACGCTGCGAACTTGCACTTTTGTTCTCAGGGAGTATCGAGCGGCGGGCAACAGTAAACCGAGGTTTCCCATGACCTGTATATTCATTTCGTCCGCTACTATTCTGGCCTGCAAATCATCGCATGGAAAAAGTGCGTTTGAGCGCTCTTGGCAGAGCGCCAGCGCCGCTCGTTCTCCTTTGTCAAGGCGGGCTATCTTTTCTTGGTGGTTTAGATGCGCCTTTTCAGGAACGGATTCGATGAATACATTGTCCGGCGCAGCCGTTCGCCATGCCGGACGATGAGCGCTAGCTTCTTCCGAGACTTCCGCAGGCACCCAAACTGCATTAAATGTTTCAAGAACAAACAGCCAATCCAATTCATCAAGATGGATTAAGGGGCCGGCGTCAGCGACTGCCGCCTCAAAACGTTTCATAAAGGCCGGCTTTTACTTCATGCTCGACATATTCTGCCCACATCTTTTCCGAGTGCCGCTCCAAATAGTAGCGCGCAGCGGTTTCAATAAAATCATTCTCGTCCTTGAACCAACCTTCACGGATCAGCGCTTGCATTTTTTGAACAAGTTCCGGGCTAAGGTTTAGATTGCGTTTAGATTCCATGACAAAACCTCATTGGTTGCCTAACCTTAACACGCTGCAAAAAAAAATAGCGTAATCAGGCTTGAGCCGCAATAGAGAGTTTTCCGAATGTCTGGGAGATTCACTCTGTAAATCGGCTCTACCGCGAATTTTCTCAATCCGTTTTCGGCTGCTGCTTCACAGGATTTGGATTGAGATGTTTGATGAAATAATCCGTCCTGAGCTGCCGGTAATGCCTGCCGCCCGCGCCGCGAATGCCGTGGCGTTGCTGCGGGTAGAACATGAGATCAAACTGCTTTTCCGCTTTCACCAATTCTTCAATTAATTGAATCGTATTTCCCGGATGCACGTTGTTGTCGATCGAACCGTGGATCAACAGCAGCTTGCCTTGCAGGTTTTTTGCGAATTTCAACGCTGAACCTGTGTCATAGCCTGCCGTGTTTTCCTGCGGCGTGCGCATGTAGCGTTCGGTATAAATCGTATCATAATTCCGCCAGTCCGTCACCGGCGCACCCGCCACGCCGACGTGAAAAAGCTCCGGTTTTTTCAGCAACGCAATGCTCGTCATGTAGCCGCCGTATGAGTGGCCGTAAACGCCGACGCGCGAACCGTCGATGTACGGGCGCTGGGTAATGAATTCCACCCCTGCGGCCTGATCTTCCAAATCGACGTCGCCCAGTTTCAGGTAAGTTTCCGTTTCGAACGTCTTGCCGCGACTGGTCAAACCGCGATTGTCCATTTTCCAAACCATAAATCCAAGCTGAGCCAGTCGTTGCTCAAACCTGTCTTTCTGAAACGAATTTCGGAGCATTTTCGAATGCGGCCCGCCGTAGACGCTCACGACCAGCGGATATTGCTGCCCGGGATCGTAGCCCGCCGGTTTAAAAAGCATGCCGTGCAAATCCGTCTTTCCGTCAGCTGCTTTCACCATAACCAATTCCGGCTCTTCCAGCCCAAGCTCGTCCAGCGCTTCCGTGTTGGTCGAGAGCATGTTGCGAATCTTTTGACCGTTGGCGGCATGCAGGTTCATCGTCGTCGGCGCGGTGAATGACGAAAACATGTCCGTGTAATACTTGCCCGCCGGATCCATGCTGACGAAATGCGACCCCGGTTCTTTGGTCAAACGCGTCAATTTTTTGCCGTCCAATCGCACGCGGTTGAAGTGCGTTTCCAGGCCGTCTTCGCTGTGAGAAGTGAAGTAAATCCATCCGCCTTTTTCGTCTACGTGCGTCACGCTCCGAACAGCCCAAGGGCCTTCAGTGATTTGCCGCACTTCTTTTCCTTGCCAATCGAAAATGTAAAGATGCCGCCAGCCGGATTGCTCATTGCTCCAGAGAAAGCTCTTTCCGTCGGCGAATTGGTAAAAATCGTTGTGGGTGTTAATGAAGGCGTCTTCGCTCTCCTCAAAAATGACGCGCGTTCTGCCGGAAGCGGGGCTGGCCGCAACGAGTTCAAGCTTGTTCTGGCGACGATTCATGCGTTGAAAAAGCAACTCTGAACCATCGTTGCGCCATGTTGGCTTGATGATGTAATTGTTGGGATGGCTCTGCGTCTTGACCTGTACGTGTTCGCCGCTCTGCAGATCATAGACAAAAAGATTGACCGTGGGGTTGGTTTCGCCGGCTTTAGGGTAACTCTGCATTTCCAGCCCGGCTTCGGGCTTGAGATCATAAACCAGCGGATATTTGTGAACGTCACCTTCCAGATATTTGTAGTAAGCCAGTTTTTGGCCGTCCGGCGACCACCAGTATGCCGTGAGTTGCCCGAATTCTTCAGGATAAACCCAGTTCGGGCGACCGTTAAAAACTTGCTCGTTGCCGTCAGTTGTAACGCGGACTTCATCGCCGGTCTCAGTGTTGGTGAGGTAAAGATCGTAGTCCTTGACGAAGGCGAAATGGTTGAAATTAGGCGAATATTCGCCGTTCCAGAGTTGGCTCGTTGCCATGCGTCGCATGAGACCGTCGGAGAACGGCTGCTTCTCAACTTTTTTGCGTTTGAGTTGTCGCAGTTTTTGATCTTTCAGGTTGAAAAGAAAGTATTTGCCTTCTTTTTCAAAAGTGATTGCGTCGCCGCCAAGAACGAATTCAAAATCTTCAAATAGCGGCGCGTCGGCGTCAAAGCCGTTGATCGCTAAGAACTGTTTGCCAAGCGTTTGCATAATCGCCGAGCTAAAGAGCGGCGTTTCTTTCTCAGTTTTGGGATCGACGCTGAAATATTCCGTACGCCCGTTTTCCTGTTGCTTGTGCAAGTAACCCTTGCCGCCCGGCAGCCACGTAACGCTGCGCACACCTTCGGTTTTTGTTAAATTGCCTTCGCCCATTAAATCGTAGAGCGCCTTGCCGCGTTCCTGTGCAAATGAGAATCCGGCAATCAAAAAGGAACACAGAGTAATCGTGGAAATTTGTCGCAGAAAATGAATTCGCATGACGCGCTCCTGGTTTTGCATTTGCGAACGGCTTGAGTTTGAATTTTGAACTCTCTATCTGACACTTTTTTGTAAACTGCATTTTCGAGCCGTCGAAGGGCCCCGTTTTGTCATTCTGAAAGAATCTTTGTCATCGCCCAGTACAGATCATGCTCAAAAGTTCAAGGGGCGGATTAAAAAAGATGCTTCCAGCATGACAATTCCGACCTTTTTGCCAGTTTTAGAAGCCAATACAAAAAGTGTCAGGTAGTGAAATTTCGAATTGTCAAATTACGGAACGTTTTAGAAAATGTAAAGATGTGACAAACGAGGCGGCTAGGGCAATTGACGCAAAAGAAAATTCGGTCTGGCTGAGTTGATAAAATTCGCAGTGAAAGTAAATTACTGATCTGATGTTACGCGGCAGCTCCACAATACAGCATCCGTTTGTCAACGTCATTTCGCAGAGGCGCATTACCGTCAACCTAATTTCGAGACGTTCAAAATTCTCGTTCCCAATCTCTGGATTGGGAACGCAATTGCACTCGAAACTCCAGTTTCGACTGAGGTCTTTGGTTCGAAACTGGAGTTTCACGTCCATTTTCATTCCCAAACCGGAGTTTGGGAACGAGCCGTAAATATAGTCAATCGCGCACAGCCCCTGGATTCCCGCCTGCGCGGAAATGACTTTGACGAGAGTTTCTACGGCGGCACGGCTGTCGCGTAAAATCAATTAATTATGGTAGTCTTAGTCTGCATTAGGCTGGTAGGGGTTCAAAATTTTGAACCCATGCAGAAACGCCCTAAATTTTTCCTGCAACATGAAACACTTCTCAAACAAGGCCGCACGATGAAGCTAAACGCCGGAACTCCGATTCTCTTATTTATTCTCTTCCTGTCTACCGCCTGCCAAAAACCGCAGGACTTGCAAAAGCCAAATATCATACTCATTATGACCGACGATCAGGGCTGGGGCGACATCCGTTCTCACGGCAACAACCTGATCGATACGCCAAATCTCGACGCGCTGGCTGCGGCGGGAACGCGGTTTGACCGTTTTTACGTCAGCCCGGTATGCGCGCCGACGCGAGCAAGCCTCTTGACCGGACGCTACGATCAGCGTACCGGCGTGCACGGCGTGACGCGAACGCGAGAAACGATGCGCGAAGAAGAAATGACCATCGCGGAACTTTTAAAAAAGAACGGCTACGCCACCGGCTGTTTTGGAAAATGGCACAACGGCGCGCACTACCCGCATTCGCCAAACGGGCAGGGCTTCGATGAATTTTTTGGCTTCAGCGCAGGGCATTGGAACAATTATTTTGACACGACTTTGGAACACAACGGTGAATTGGTGCAAACCGAAGGATACGTTGCCGATGTGTTCACAGACGCAGCGATTGATTTCATCGAGAAAAACAAGAGCCAGCCGTTTTTTTGTTATGTTCCTTACAACACGCCACACTCGCCGTTTCAAGCGCCTGACAAATATTTCGACAAATACAAAGCGCGCGGTTTGGATGATTTGACCGCCAGCGCCTATGCCATGTGTGAAAATATCGATGACAACGTCGGCAGGATTTTGCGCAAGCTGGACGAAACCGGGTTGACCGAAAACACCATCGTCATCTTCCTCACTGACAACGGCCCGAATTCCGACAGATTCAACGGCGGGATGCGCGGGAGAAAAGCGCACGCTCATGAAGGCGGCGTCCGCGTTCCGTTTTTCATCAAATGGCCGGGGCAAATTCCCGCCGGAAAAACCGTCGAAAAAATCGCGGCGCACATCGACGTTTTGCCGACGCTTGCGGAAATAACCGGCTCCGAGACGCCTGACAATTTTCTCCTGGACGGCAAAAGTCTCGTTCCGTTAATTCAAGGAGGCGACGCGGATTGGCCGGATCGTACGATTTTCACGCAGTGGCAAAATCGCGGCGGCCTGCGCACGCAAACGCACCGTTTGTACGTGAACGACGACGGCGTTTCGCTGTTTGATATGATCAACGATCCGGGGCAAAAAAATGATTTGTCGCAAAATGAAGTTGAGCTGACTCGCGAACTCAAAGACGCTTACGACGACTGGCTTGTTGAAGTAGGCGAGGGCGAAAAAAGTCGTATTCCGACGCAGATTGGTCATGCAGAAAACCCGCTCGTTATTTTACCTGCACACGAGGCGGAATTGCACAAAGACAACGGCGGCGGAATCAGCTATAACGACCGCTGGGGCTGGGCCAATGATTGGGCCACGAACTGGACGCGCGAGCGGGCTTGGCTTGAATGGCCGGTAAAATTCGTCGCTTCCGGAGAGTATGAAATTTTACTGGAGTATGCCTGCGCACCGGAGAATGCTGGAGCGAGATTTTCGATAGAAGCTGGCGGAGAAAAATTGCAGACGGAAATCGATCAGGCATTTCTGCAAGACCAAATCCCAAGCCCGGATCGCGTGCCGCGCGGAGAAGTTTATGAAAAAACATGGGGAAAACATTTGGCGGGAAAGCTAAAATTGCCCGCTGGAATCACGGCGCTTCAAATTAGGCCGCTGCTAAAAGTTGGGGAGCGACTGCCGGATTTGAAAGCCGTACATATTCGCAAAATCTAAAGCCTGGCTTGTTCGATCAACGCTTCCGCATTTTCCAACTGCGCTTCGGAAATTTCTTCTCCGGCCAACAAGGATGCAATCGCGCGTCTGCGCTCGGATTCGGCAAGCTTTCTCACATTTGTCGAAGTGGAGCCGTTGCGTTGGCTTTTTTCCACCAAAAAATGGGTTGAACCGGCGCCGGCGATTTGCGGCAGATGGGTGATGCAAACAATTTGATGAGACTCGGCAAGCTTGCGCAGCAACTTACCCACGGACTGCGCCACGCGCCCTGAAATGCCAATATCAATTTCATCAAAAATCAAAACCGGCACGGCGTCGGCGTGGGCGATCAGGCTTTTCAAGGCGAGCATAATGCGCGAGATTTCCCCGCCGGAAGCGATTTTGGCCAATGGGCGAGTGGGCTGACCGGGGTTCGCCGAGATGAAAAATTCAACGCGGTCGTAGCCGTTTGGGAAAGCTTTACACTTTCGTCCTTCAACCGTACACCAGCCGTCTTCCGCAAATTCCGGCGAAATTTTCACTTCAAACCGGCTTCCCGACATGCCGATTTCCGCCAGGATTTCCGGCACGCGCCGGGTGATTTCTTGCGCCGCGGCCCTACGTGCTTGTGAAAGATCGCCCGCAGCAGATTCATATTCCTGAATTGCTATTTGCCAGTTTTCTAGCGCCTGCGAGACCAGATCATCCATCGCTTCAATGCGTTGCAGGCTTTGCTGAAGTTCGTCTCGCTTCTGTAAAACGCCGTCGAAGTCGGCGCTGTATTTTTTCTTCAATCCGGCGAACGCCGAGAGCCGCGAACGCACTTCGTCAAGGCGGGCGGGGTCCACGTCGATATTATGCACATAAGATTGTAATGATTTCGCGATTTCTTCAACGGCGATCAGAGCTGATTCCGCTTCTTGCGTCTGTTTCTCAAGCGCGGAATCGTATTCAGCCAATTTTTGCAATCGATTCACAACTGCGCCCAAAAGATCGTTCGCGGAAGCTTCGTTTTCATAAAGCAGATTGACGACCTCGTCGCAGGATTGCAGCAATTCCGTTCCGTGCGCCAATTTCTTTTCTTCGTTCAAAAGTTCGCTTTCTTCATCGGGCTGGGGGTTGAGATTGTCGATTTCGTCCAATTGGAAGGCCAAATAATCGCGCTGTTCGATGCGTGTTTTTTGCTCCTGGAGCAATTCTTCGTAAGCGGCGCGCGCTTTTTCCGCCTGTGCAAAGCAGTTCGCAACGCGGTGACATTGTTCGCCAAGATCGGCGAAAGCGTCGATAAATTTGATGTGCTCGGCAACCTTCAAAAGCGATTGGTGTTGGTGCTGGCCGTGGAGATCGACCAGAAAAGCGGCAATTTTTTCAGTCTGGTCGAGCGTGGCTGGGGTGTCATTGACAAAAGCTCTGCTGCGCCCGCTGGCAAGAATCTCGCGTCTCAAAATTAGCAATCCATCGTCGCTGGCGAGATCGCTTTCGATCAAGCAGCTTTGCAAAACGCTCAAATGCTCGACGGCAAAAACGCCCTCAATAGCGGCTTTCTGGGCGCCCTCGCGCAAGACGGAAACGGAGGTTCTTTCGCCCAAAAGCGCGCCAATCGCGCCGATAACCATCGATTTCCCCGCGCCCGTCTCACCGGTCACCACGTTCAGACCAACGTCAAAACGGATCTCGGTTTCCTCGACCAATGCGTAGTTTTTGATGGTAACGGATTTTAACATTTAGCGGTTTAGGTTTTTAGGCTGTAGGCGTTTAGCGTCTGCTGAGTTGTTTTCTGCCATTTTGTGTAAGACTTAAATCCCAAAAAACAAACTCCAAATCACAAATAAATTCCAAACACCAAAATTCAATGACCAATGACACGAAGTAAATGACCGCAAATGACAAACACCTGCGGCTTTATTTCTGGCTGACGTTGGGGAATTAACTCTCAAAAATACAAGATGTGCTATTTTCGAATAACGGCGACTTTCCCGGTTGCGCTCAGGCCCTGATTGGTGAATGCGACAAACAGATAAACGCCGCTGGCGACGTAGTTGCCGTTGGCGTCTTTGCCGTCCCAACGAGCTTGCGGGCCAAGAATATCCGCAGCTTCCAGTTTTCTCACCAGCCGTCCGTCTTCGGTAAATATTTGAACCCCGGAATTCAAGACAAGGTTGGTGACCGTGAAGCTTTCTCCGCCATCGCCAATAATGAACGGATTTGGAAACCCGGAGAGCTGCTCAAAATCAGATTTTGCTTCGGTAAACGGCGTCGAGACAGCGGACAGCCCGTTTGTGGTGCCGATATACGCTGTTCCGTTCTGTGAATCGAAGGCAAAGTCCGTCACGCTGTTACTCACGAGCGGGCTGTTGCCTGTGGTGAAATTTTCCAAGATCGACCCGTCCGCCGCGATCACGGTAACGCCGCCGCTAGCGCCGATCCAAATGTTAAACGCCGGGTCGATACGCGCGACGCGAATGTCTGTGCTGATGAGTCCGAACTGGCGCGAAACCTGATTTGAAAACCAGGTGTTCAAACCTTCGTTGGTGCCGATGAAAATCGTGCCGTCACTATTGCCGGTCAAGCCGGTGATGACAGGAGAAAAAAGCTCGCTGTTCGAAATGGCGTTGGGGAAATATTCATCGTCCGACGGATCGAGCGGCGTGCCTTTGTGATCGATAACGCCGACGCCGACGTTGCCGGTGCCGTACCAAACGCGGCCAAATGTATCGACATAAAGCCGATTGATCACGTCCGATTTAACCGCGCCCCCTGTTGTAGAAAAATAACCCCATTCGCCGTCCGGTGTTACAACGGCGATGACTTGGCCGGATATTGCGCCCCAATTTGCAATCCAGATATTGCCGCTGGCGTCTTTTTCCAGCGCTGTGACGACGGGGAAATTCAGGTTATTGTTGGTGCTGGTGGCAAGCTCGCCGGTAAACGCGTCGATAGTGTCGAGCTGTGCACCGTTTTCGGTTTGCGAAAGCACGCGCACGCCGCGTCCCCAAACGCCCATCCAGGGGCGATTGAAATCGTCAATAATAACGGCGCGGTAGTCGCCCAAAGCGTCGCTGCCGAACTCTTCCCAGGCGTTCCAGGTTTCGCCGTCATAAGAAAGAAAACCGTCGCCGCCGGAAGTGGCCCAGAGCGTGCCGTCTTGATCGACGGCGAGGGCGCTGTACTTGTTTGTTTTTGGCGTGTTCGGTTCAAAGGTCGTCCATTGCCAGTCGCCTTCATAAGACGCCAGGCCTTGATTGTTTGACGCGCCCCAAATCTTATTGTCAGTGATGGTCACGTCCTTCATGTAGCCTGAAAAACCGCCGTACAATTCCCAGTTTTGTAGATCGATAGAAATAAAAACCCCGCTGACCGTGGCGACAACGAGCGCTTCGCCGTTGCCTTCATCGCCAGATGAAAGGGCGAGAATATCGTTGTCCGGCAGATTTCCGTTCGCGGCGGTCCAAGCCTCGCCGTTCCAGGCGGCCAGTCCACGATTCGTGGCGACGATGACTTGACCCTGAAAATCAGCAAAACCGGTGATCGTTCGTGACGGCAGGCCATGCGCTGTCGTCGTGTTTTGCCAGCTTTGCGGCGCTTTCAAATTTGGCTGATCCAGCCCGGCGCTTGCAACGCCCGCGTCCGTCCCGACGAACAGTGTGTTGGCTGCGAGCCAGAGCCTTGTGGCTGGAATCTCCTTATTGAAAACCGTGCCGAGCTGCTTGTAAATCTCCTTTGGCTCCGCCTTGTCAATTCTGTATTCGCCAACGCCGTTTGTCAGCGCAATGTACACGGTATCCCCGGCGGTCAAAATGTCGTTGATCACGAAATTTCGGTATTCGATGATCGTCTCAAACTCGTCGTTGGCCGGATCGTAAATATTGATGTTGCCGTCACGCTGGCCGACCCAGACGCGCCCGAGCTTATCCAAAGCTAGCGCGGAAATGTCATTTGAGGAAAGGCCTTCGGCGTTGGTGAAGAGAGAAAAATTGTTTTCGGCGGGGGTGAATTGCAGGAGGCCGCCTGTCGTCGCCGCCCAAATGTTTCCGTCTGAAGCGACAAGACGAACCATGGATTGCATATTCGTAAAAGTTCGCCAGTTTCTGAATTGGGCGTGTGCTGAAACAGCGAAAAGGAAGATAAAAAGCAGAGGCGGAAGCCACGGCGGCAGGCTTTTTCGGCAGGAAAAGAACATGCCGTTATTTCTCCTCGAGATTTTCGAACAAACTCACCATTTCCAATGCGGCTAATGCGGCGTCCCAGCCTTTGTTCCCGGCTTTTGTTCCGGCGCGTTCAACGGCTTGCTCCAAAGTGTCGGCGGTGATGACGCCGTAAGTCACGGGTTTTTCATGTTGCAGCGCCAGTTGTCCAAGCCCTTTCGTCACCTCCCCGGCGATGTAATCAAAATGCGGGGTGGCGCCGCGCACAAGCACGCCGAGCCCGATGACCGCGTCGACGTCTTTTTCTTTCAAGACTTTTGCCGCCGCCATCGGAATTTCAAAGGAGCCGGGCACGCGAATAATTTGAATATCGTCGGAGTTTGCGCCGTGACGCACCAAGCAATCCACCGCGCCTTGTTCAATTTGCTGAGATAAAAAACTATTAAACCGCCCGACGATGAGAGCGAACCGTTTTCCCACCGCTGAGAGTTGACCTTCAATTACTTTTGCCATTCTGCTTTCTTTATTTCAGAGTATTGATTTCAAAATTATCGCCTGCGGAGACGTGTCACGCTTCGTCGTATTTCAGACCTCCAGGACGAAGCATGTTATAAGAAAATATTTGCTTAAATGCTATTGGATTTGATCGTCTTTGCGCTACTGTCTGGTTGGTCGATTCACCCCGGATATTTTGGCGCTAAACCAACTCGCGCTCAGCTTCTTTTTCAATTTCTTCCAAACTCTGGTCGCGGGCGCGTTCAAGTCGGTTCATACGCTTGTTAAATTGATTCATCGCGTACTCAAGATAGTCTTCCTGGCGCATGTTGAACGGCAAAACTTCGTAGCTGCCAAATGTCTCGTTGATAATTTCCAGAGCCGGTTCGAGCATCTCTGCCATCGTTTGCTCGAGAACTTTCCACAATGACGGATCGGCGGAAACAAGGCGGGAGAGCAGGTAAATGCCGTACGCAATATGCCGCGATTCATCGCGTTTCAAGAGACCGACGCCTTCGCGAATGCCGGGCAGCAAGTCATACTCTTCGAGCGTTTTGAAATAGCTGTAGTAACCCGTCTCCGCAAGCGTTCCTTCCGCGATCATATTGTAAATGACCGAGGCGCGTACTTGTGCGGCCGGGGAAGGATCGGTCAATAATGCGTTCATGGCGTTTGGCAGACGGTCATAAAATATTGTCCCGTAACTCGGCACGTGAAAGCGGGACAAGTCACTGTTTTCTTGCGCCACTTCTCGCAAAAAACGATCGAAGAATTCAACGTGCTTGGCTTCTTCCCAAAGAAATGACGTCAGGTAAATTTCTTCTTCAATCCGTCCTTCGCGCGCGACGGTCATGATGAGCGGTAGAATATCTTCGGTGACGGATTCTTCACCGGCCTGAAACAGCGAGGTGAGATGCAAGATCACTTCGCGCTCCAGATCGTCCAGGCCCTTCCAGTCTTCAACGTCTTTGCTGAAATCAATATTTTGCGGGTTCCAAACGCCGTGCTTTTTGGCCTTTTGAAAAAGCCGCATCGGAAAACTGTCGCGCCGCAGGCCGCGCGATGTTGTTTGAAATCCTGTTCTAACAGACGCGTTTTGGGCGTGTCCGTTTTGCAAATCGTTCTTTACAGTTGCACCGTTTCCGCCGGGAAAATGCGTCGGCGTTTGCGTTGCTGAGAGCACAAGTTGCTTCGCAGCGGCTCCGTAGCGTGCTAAAACGAACATGCCGCCTTTTTGCAATTTGAGCTTTCAGCGCATGAGCGCCAGCATCGGATCAAGTTCGCCGTGAAAGATATTTTTCCAATTTTCCAACGAACCGCCGATGATATAATCCGCATTTTCAAGCTCTTCCTGCGTACAAGTGCGAGCCTCACGACACTCGCCCCGCCAAAGATCGACAAGCAACCGGCGATCCTCGAATACACCCTGCCGCTCGTCCTTTTCCAAAACCATCCCGACGGGCCATTCCCAATTTCTCGCGGCCTGTTTGTAAGCCTCGTTTTGATTGAGTTTTCGCGCCCAGGATTTTGCCCAGGCGTCTGTAAAAGCTTCGTAGGTCATTTCGCCTCACGCATCCAATCGATTACTGTATTCCACCACTTCGCCGTTTTCGACATAACGTTTCATCAGCCGCAAATACATCGCCCAGCAATAAGATGAGATGCGGTAATGATCGTTATTTTCCGGCCAGCCTTTGTGATAGAACAGCACCTCGGCGGCGCCGTTTTTTTCTTTTAGTTGAAATCCAATCACCGTATTTAACCAATCATCCTGGGCATGCGTTATTTTGAGTTCGAATTCAGAGTACGGCGTGCATTTAGAAACGCTTGCTCGCCAATCATATTCCGGGCCGAACCCCAATTCATAAACTTCCCCGCGCGCCGCTTTTCCCAACGATGTCAAGGTCCACCATGCGTCCAACCCCGCGGGCGTGGAAACGGCTTTAAAAACCTCTTCCAGCGGAGCCTTGATTGGGAATTGATGAACGATGTCCGGCATTTTAATTCTCCATATTTGTTGTTAATGCTGCTTGATCGAAGTTTTAACGCTCAACTTTTCCAGGCAAAATAAAATTGTATTTCTTGCGCAGAACGTTCCGATGGAGAAATCGGTCGAAGCGCCGGAAATTGAGTAACAAAGCCCACATTTTCGCATCTTGACGATAGTAAGCCTTTACCTCATTTTTAGTTATTGGTTCAATGCCGCCCGTGCTGAAATGCGCGTTAAAACGCTCGACGAACAGCGGAATCAGCGCCGACAGCTTCTCCTTGTAAAGATTAGCGATGAGATCGACCGCAACGGCGCGCATGTTAAAATAACGATCCAAAATTTCTTGCAGGAAGAAAGAACGCACGAGCGGAAGCAGAAAAAACGGCATGCTCCGGAGAAAAATTTCCGAGTCGAGCTGATCTTGTCCCTTCAAGCGTAGAAACGGCGTTGAATAATCGAGATATTCCGGCTTTTCCGGGCCGTTGCGAAAGACCCAATTGGAAATCTGGGCGTCAAGCCCTATGGCCGTTTCCGTGTTCCGCCGCTTGTTCCAGCGATGCAATTTCAAAAGAAGTTCCGCCAGTGCGTCCGCAATCGCCCGATGTTCGTCCGACGAGCAATTTCGCAAGTATTTGTTGCCAACAAACGCAGGATCAATGTAGGGCTGAGAAATGTACGCGATGTTTTCAGCTTCGCCGTTTTTTATGGGATAAAACTGAAACGGGAGACATTGCACCCCAACCGCCTCAAACAATTTTTCGCAGTATTTTTCGATCAGACGGGCATGATTCTCAATCGCGTTTTGAGACGCAAAGGGCGGCATGCGCTTGAAAACGATTTCTTCCGCGCCGGGAATTTGAAGCACTGAAGAAATTTCGCCGTAACCGACGATTTTTGCAGGAAAACGGCCCTTGTCCGGGCGGGCGGGGTCGAGCTGATTCTCGAAATTGCGGAGTAGCTTTTCGTAGGAGCTCACAACAGCAGTGCGGTGATGACACTTGAATTTTTACAAAGATAAGGCTTACGAATCGGACTGTCAAGCTTTGAGACCGTGAGAATTTGGGCTTCGGCGCATGGAACAAGAAAACGACGCCGATCACGCGAGACCGTATTGGTTGACATGCGCCGTCAATGTACTATTTTCAACCAAACACCCGACGATCGAAGAATGAAAAGATGAACAGAACACGCATTTTGAACCTGTTGCGCGCATTCGGGCCGCTGTTCGCGCTCGTATTGGTCTACACTTTTTTTGCCGTCCTCAATGCAAAAATCACTTCGCTCACAGCGGTTGAAACCATGGTGCAGCAAACCGTCATCGTCGGCGTGGCGGCAATCGGCATGACGCTGGTCATTATTTCCGGCGGCATCGATCTTTCCGCCGGTTCAATGATTGCATTCTGCTCCGTGGTCGCGGCGCTCATTTTGGAAGACGCCGGGCTTTCGCCAGTTTTTGTTGCCGTCGGCTGCATTCTGGCGGGCATGATCAGCGGTCTTTTGAACGGCTTTCTCATCACGCGATTCCGGCTCGTGCCTTTTATCGTGACCCTAGGCACGCTGCTCGTCATTCGCGGGTTCGCCAAAGGGCTTTCCAACAGCATTCCGATTAACGTTTCTCAAACCTGGCTCAGCGATTTGCTCGCAACTTTGCCGCCGGGACAGAAGTGGCAGCTCATCCCGCCCGGCGCCTGGCTCATGCTCTTGCTGGCGGCGCTGGCAGCCGGAATGTTACGCTACACGAGATTAGGCAGACATATTTTCGCGGTCGGTTCAAACGAAAAAACGGCTATTCTTTGCGGCATTGCGGTTGAACGCATCAAGCTTTTTGTTTATGCAGCCGCCGGGGCTTTTGCGGGATTGGCTGGACTCATGCTCATGTCGTACCAGGAGCAAGGCGATCCCATCGGCGCCGTTGGTTTGGAACTGGAAGTCATCGCTGCGGTTGTGATCGGCGGCGGCAGTCTTTCCGGCGGAGAAGGCTCAATTTTGGGCACGATGGTCGGCGCCATGATCATGACTGTGATTCGAACAGGATGTCAGCTCAACGGCTGGCCGCCCTGGGTCACGCAGATTGTGACCGGGACGGTGATTGTGATGGCCGTGGCGATTGATCGGCTGCGACACAGCAAGAGCGTTTAAGAAACAATTCAATTAAATGGCAACCGCGGCCTTCTCGCCAACTTTGAACGGCAATTTGTAAAAAGTGTCAGGTAGTGAGCGTTTGAATAACACCTTTCCAATTCACAAGAAAATTACAGCGGCTGGATCGTAAACATACAGTATGTAGGGGTTCAAAATTTTGAACCCCTACTACATTTTATGTGATGCTTTACAAAAAGTTTGAAACAGTCCTGCTTCGAATCCGAGAGTTCGATAATTACGAGAATCGAAGAATTTGAACTTAAACCTTAAAGATAAAATTTTCATCGTCACTGGCGGGGCGAGCGGGATTGGTGAGGCGATTGTGCGAACCTTCGCAGCGGAAGACGGGGTTCCCGTCATCCTGGATCGTGACCGGGAGCGGGGCGAAGCTCTGGTTGCGCGACTAAAAAGCGCAGAGAAACGCGCACAATTTATTCAAACCGATCTTTGCCAGGAAAGCGATTGCAAAAACGCCGTTGAAAAAACGCTGACAACTCAGGGACGGATCGATGGCCTGATCAACAACGCCGGGATCAATGACGGCGCAGGGCTGAGCGCTTCGATTGAAGATTTTCAACAGTCATTGAATCGAAATCTGATGCATTATTTTGCGATGCTGCATTTCGCCAAAGATGCGCTCGTCGCCTCGCGAGGCGTCGTCGTCAACATCGGATCGAAAGTGGCAACAACCGGGCAGGGCGGAACTTCCGGATATGCTGCGGCAAAAGGCGCGATTGCCGCTCTCACGCGTGAATGGGCGGTGGATTTTTTGCCGCACGGCGTACGCGTCAACGAAGTCGTTCCGGCGGAAGTCTGGACGCCGCTTTATGAGAAGTGGATTGCGACACAGCCCAACCCGGAGGAAGCTCTGCGACACATTGAAAAAAGAATTCCATTGGGAGCACGGATGACCACGCCGCAGGAAATCGCCGACACGGTCGCTTTTCTCGCCTCGGATCGAGCGTCGCATATTACCGGACAACGCATTTATGTCGACGGCGGGTACACTCATCTGGATCGCGCTTTAAAGACAGAATAAAATGAACCATCAAAAAAAAATCATTCTGACCGGCGGCGGCACCTTCGGGCACGTCGGGCCTAATATTGCGCTGTTGGAAAAACTGCAAGAAAACGGCTGGACCGCTCACTACATCGGCTCGGCCAACAGCATCGAAGAAGCGACCATCGGTAAAACGGGCATTCCTTTCTACTCCATTTCCGCTGGAAAACTGCGGCGCTACTTCAGTTGGCAAAATCTGCTGGACGTCGCTCGCGTAAAAATCGGGATTTTGCAAGCGATCTGGCTGATCTTTAAGCTCAAGCCGACGCTCACTTTTTCCAAGGGAGGCTACGTTTCGTTTCC
>CAXHAT010000171.1:0-16896 GCA_964014485.1 uncultured Deferribacteres bacterium | reverse complement strand
TGCAATGGAGTCTCGTGGGCTCGGAGATGTGTATAAGAGACAGCGCGATCACCGTTGCGAGCCAAATGAGATTCTTTTCGAGAAAGGCCATTTCAACGGAACCGGCGTTCATGACAGCCTTTTCGACATGCTCGATGCCGCGATCAACTCTAAGCAAACCGGCATGAAAAATCGATGCTACCGGGCCGCGGGTATTTGCGCATACTTCAGTTGCTTGCTCTACGCCGCCTTCTGAAAGCGCTTCCTTGATTCTCGCCAAGAATTTTCTGTTGTTGACGGAAGCTCTGGCCAACGTCCAAAGACGTTCAATGCTAATCGCAAGACCGATAATCAGCAAAGTAAGAATAGCGTGCATCATTCCCCCGCCGTCCCAGTAAATCTGTTGAATGTTCACCCGTCATTCCCTCCGAAATTTGATGAATGTTCTGGTTAATAAACCGTAACTTTGAGTAAGATGGTCGCGAGTATAGCCAATAAACAAAAAAAAGTCAAACTTTAAATAACCTGGTTCCTGAGTGCATTTGACTGATAAATGCTTGCGTTTGCAAAAGGTTTCAAAATAAAATAATCCAGATTGCCGGAAGGGTCTTCAAAAGCCCAAAATCTGTCTCGCGGCGCTATTCCGTTCGGAAGTTTTTGCGAACGCTTTGCTAAATTTCTACTCTCCCGCGAGCGAAGTATGTCGTTTTTAATTGAGAGGGAGCATAGGTATGGAGGGTGAGAGTTTTGTGCAGACCGCGTCTCTTCAGGCTTCAACGGTTCGCAAAAAAACTTTGATCAAAACTCTGCTTGGTTTTTCCATTTTTCTCTGCGTTTTAAGCCTGAGAGCGTCAACGGAAAACGCCGCCGACTCTCTCACTTTGAGTCCTGCAAATGCGAATTACGTTATGCAGGTTCGGTTAGAGCCGGAATCGCGCATGATCAGCGGCTCCGCAATCCTCACCTGGCGCAACATCACCAGTTTCCCGGCGCCCGATCTCCGCTTCCACATGTATTTCAACGCTTGGCTGAACACGCAAAGTTCTTTTCTCAACTCAGTTCGGCACAGCAACTACAATTTCTCCGATTTCAAAGAAAGCGATTGGGCATTTGTTCATATTGATTCGATGCAGGTTTTGCCTTCAACCAATCGCACGCATCAAGACGTTACCAACGCTCTCCGCTATATTCAGCCTGACGACGGCAACCCCGCAGATAAGACTGTTTTACAACTGCCGTTAGATCGCCCCGTCCTCCCCGGTGATACAATTCAGATCGAATTTCAATTTAGAACCAAGGTCCCAAAAACTTTTCGTCGTGTCGGGGCGCGCAGCGACTACTTTTTTTTGGCTCATTGGTTTCCCAAAATCGGCGTCTTCGAGCCAAACGGCCAATGGAACTGCCGTCAATATATTCAAACTGAATACTATGCTGATTTTGGCGTCTATGACGTTTCCATCACAACCCCGGAAGGCTGGGTTGTTGGAGCAACCGGTCGTGAAATCGCGACGGACAGCCTCGACAGCGGCGAGATAACGCACCAGTTTTTCCAGCGCGACGTTCACGAATTTGCCTGGACGGCAAGTCCGCATTTTTCCGTCCATGAAAAACGTTTCGAGCACCCCGTCCTTCCTTCGGTTGACATGCGGCTGTTGCTCATGCCAGATCACGCATCTAAAAAAGAGCGCTACTTTGCCGCGACGGAAGCGGCTCTTGAATACTATGGTCTTTGGGCGGGCGCTTATCCTTATGGGCACGTCACCATCGTCGATCCAGCCTATCGTTCCCGCACAGGCGGCATGGAATACCCGACGTTTTTTACCGGCGGCACGCGGTGGCTTTCGCCGTTAGAAGCTCGTTCGCCGGAAGGCGTCACAGTTCATGAAGCCGGGCATCAATTCTGGTATGGCCTGGTTGCAAACAATGAATTTGAGCACGCTTGGCTGGACGAAGGCTTCAACACCTACTTCACTACGCGCACGATGCAAGCGGCCTACCCGAACCCGGTTTATACCAAAAGATATTTTCACGGCTTTTTACCCGTTGTTTTTCCAAGCGTCAATATGCCGGAGAGAACGGACGGCGCCGACGCGTACGACGGCTTGCGCTCCGCCTGGAAGCGCGATCCGATGTCTGCGGATTCATGGCGGCACGGCCCGGGTTCCTACGGCCTGAACTCTTACACCAAGCCGGCGCTCATTTTGCGCACGTTAGAAAATTATTTTGGCTGGGAAAGGTTTCATCAGGTTTTGACGACCTACTTTGAGCGCTGGAGATTTAAACATCCAAAACCGGAAGATTTTTTCGCCATTGTAACGGAAATCACCGGCGAGGACATGGCTTGGTATTTCGATCAAGTCTGGGACAACACCGTCGTTTTCGATTACGCCGTCGGCGCCGTGAACAACAAGGCGGTTCAACCGGCGCGCGGCTATTCGGCGGACAATAGTGAATTTGTTTTCGAGGAAGGGCGGGAAGCTGACAGCACGGCGCAGCAATTATTTCGATCTTCGGCCATCATTCGTCGCTGGGGCGAGGGCATTTTCCCGGTTGACGTCCGCATCACTTTTTCGAACGGAGAGACGACCTACGAGCAATGGGACGGAAGAGACCGATGGACGCGGTTTTCTTACACAAAATCGGGGCGCATCGAAACGGTCGAGGTCGATCCGAACCATTATCTTACCTTAGACGTCAACTACGCGAATAATTCATGGACGCGGCGACCGCAGGCTCGTCGTGCGGCAACGAAGTGGGGAGCAAAATGGATGTTCTGGCTGCAAAATGTTTTGGAATTCTTTGCATTTTTCGGGTAAAAACTGATGACGATTAAGAGCGCCCTTAAGCAAGGGCTTGCGACGACGGTAAAAACCAAACGCTACATTTTCTTTGCCTGGTTCACCAGCGTTTTTTTCGTGCTTGGCCCCAGCTTCGCCGTGCTCACTGAAATTGAAGACTCCCTTGGCTCAAGCTTGACGGCTCAGAATATGAATTCCGGTTTTGACGGCGGCTGGTATCAAAATTTTTCCAATGACGCGTCCGACTTGAGCGCCACCTTTTCGCCAAGCGTCACCGGTATGGGGGCCGTATTTGACAGCTTCGACGATTTCGTACGGAACGGCATTGGGGAAGCCCCGCCAGTTCTACTTTTCATCGGCTTGCTGTACCTTTTTTTCTGGTCATTTTGGGCCTCGGGATTCATTGGAAAAATCCCCGAAGAAAATTACAACCTGAGTTTTTTGCAGGCTGCGGCGACTTACTTCTCACGATTTTTTGTCATCACGTCCACTGGTTTGATTTTCTACGGTGCGATCTTCGCATTTCTCTCGCCCTTTTTAACGGACGTCGTCAACAACCTGACTTCCGAAACGTTAGACGAACGGTTCCATTTTTTCCTGACCGTTCTCCAATACCTGATATTGTGGTCGCTTATCTGGGCCGTCAATATTGTTTTCGACTATTGCAAAATTTTGACTGTTCTGCAAAATAGAAAAAACGTCTTCGCGGCTCTGGTTTCAGCAGTCGGGCTTGTTTTCGCAAATTTCAAAAAAACAGCCGGACTTTATTTCACAGTCGGCGGCGTCTGGCTTTTGGCCATGATCGTCTATTGGATTTTTGCCCCGGGCGCCAAGCAGGAAACCGTTACGGCGTTGATCATCGCCTTCGGATTAGGACAACTTTACATCATCGCAAGAATCTGGGTGCGCAGTCTGTTCTACGCCAGCCAAACCGCGCTCTGCGATGCGATGACAGGATAACAAATGACGGATTTAGAACTTTCTCCTGAAGAAATGACGCGCATGGGGGAACAAACGCTGCGCGCCGTTATCGACCACATCGTCGCGCTGCAAGACGCGCCCCGCTCCGACATTGAATTTGGCCCTGAAATCGTCAAACACCTTAAAGACGTTGTTCCTTTCGAACCCAACTCGTTTGAAAATCTGTTGGATTTCCTTGTTCGTAACGTCATCCCCTACTCCATCAATACCGCGCATCCCGACTATCTCGGCTACATTCCCGGAGGCGGGCTTTATCCTTCCGCCGTCGCGGATTTTTTGGCGTCAGCGACCAACAGATATGTCGGCGTATGGTACGCCGGGCCAACATTGGCCAGGCTTGAAGCAAACGTGCTGGAATGGTTTGCAAAATTGATGGACATGCCGCCAACGACGCGCGGAATTTTTACTAGCGGCGGATCGCTCGCAACCTTCAGCGCAATTGTTACGGCGCGCAAAGACAAGCTTGGCGATGAAATAGCGGACGGCGTTCTCTACGCTTCGAACCAGACGCACCACGCCGTGATGAAATCAGCCATGCTGGCCGGCATTCCGGAAAAAAATATTCGGCTTCTGGAGGTCGATGAAAATTTTCGCGCAATTCCGGCGCTTTTTGAACAGGCGATCCAAGAAGATTTGGCCAAAGGCTTGAAACCGTTTTGCATCACCGCCAATGCCGGGACGACAAACACCGGCGCCGTCGATCCCTTGCCGGAACTTGCGAAAATCAGTCGCAAACACAATTGCTGGTACCATATTGATGGCGCATACGGCGGCTTCTTTTATTTTTGCGAAGAAGGCAAGGCAAGATTGCGGGGTATACACTTGGCCGATTCGCTTGTGCTTGATCCGCACAAAGGTTTGTTCTTACCTTACGGCACTGGCTGCCTGCTTGTACGAAACGGTGAAAAACTGCGTAAGGCGCACATGCTGACCGCTGATTATTTACAAGACCAGTACACGCCGCCCGGAGAATGGAATTTTGCCGAGTATTCGCCGGAATTGTCGCGCCCTTTTCGCGGGCTCAGCGTGTGGCTGCCGCTCAAGCTCTACGGCGTTAGAGCGTTTCAGGAGAATTTGGCGGAAAAACTTTCGTTGACCGATTTTCTCCACAAAAAATTCCTTGAGTCGCCGGGTTTTGAAGTGCTTTCGCCGCCGGACTTGTCCGTCATCGCTTTTCGCTACACGCCGAAAAAAGGCGACGTCGATCAATTCAATCAGACGTTGATGAAAAAAATCAACCGCAGTAAACGACTTTTTCTTTCTAGCACGCTTCTGAACGGCAAATTTGTTATCCGAGCTTGCATTCTCAGTTTCCGAACGCACCAAGCCCAAATTGACCACGCCTTTGAAGTCATTCGATCCGCTGCTGTTGAACTTGAAAACGAGCTGTTACGCTGACAACGCAACAACGTTTTTTGCAGTCACTCAATATTCCAAACCAGAAGGCGTTTGATCTATTCAAAAGCCCTGCGCTCAAAAGCTTTAATTTTTTTAAACCACCCGGGGACGAGGCATTGCCCCCGAAACCAACCACATCATTTTGGAGGACGTTATAATGGTACAAAATCGTCCCGTGCCTGAGGGATTCGTGGAACGCCCCGGAGTCACTTCCGGCCGGATTTTCAAAGAAGGCGGCGCGGAGTTCGCCGCGATTTTTACAATCAGCGACGCCCCGGCGGAAGGGGAGTTCGACGTCAATGATTTGCCTGGACTTTTTATCTCCGCCGCAAACGCGGAAGTGACGAGCCGCCTCCAGTTTTTTGAGATTCTGGGCGGCTATTTTTTTAATGATGCAGACGGCGGTACAACAACGAACGTTTTCGGGGTTGCCGCCGATCCGGAATTCGGCCTGGCGAACGGCGGCGCAAAAACGCTTAAAGAAGATTGGACGCTGGACGTGGAACCGCCGCACAACAGCCTGAATGAAGAAGGTTCCGGTTCCGGCTGGACTTTCATTGGGGTGTACAAAGAACGCAGCGGCTTTCCGCACAGCTCAGAACCGCTGAAGCTAACGTTGTTTTGCCCCGGCGTCATTTCCGTCGGTTTTGAAATCGGCGAATGTGAAGCCGTCGGCGATCCGCCGCAGCAAAAGCAAAAAGTGACTTTTTCCGCCGAGCTTGACAACGATGCGGAACCGGCAACTTGGGAATGGCAATTTGGCGACGGCGAATCCGCTTCAGGAAACGGCGCTCCGCCTTCAACGGTGGATCACCATTACGCCAAGCCGCCGGAGAGCAACCCGAAGTTTACCGTCACCAGTTCCGACGGTCGCTGCGCCGCGGACAGCAAGGAAATAGAAGCGAGCGAATTCGCCGGGATCGGATGTTTGAATTGTCCTGTGCTGGATGAAATTCGAGTCACTTACGGCGATTGCCAGGACGATGACGGCGTTCAAAAACGTAAAGTCACTTTTGGCTTCGGCTTTTCAGGAGACGATCCGACAAGCTGGACTTTTGATTTTGGCGACGGACAAACCACATCCGGCAACGGCGCGTCGCCCGCGAGCCTCGAGCATTTGTACAACGAAAAACCCGAGCAAGCGCCAAAGCTTTGCGTCAGCGGCCCCGAAGGTTGCGAAGAAAGCTGTGTTGAAGCGGATCTTTCCGGCTTCTCTCCTTGCGAAGACTGTCCGACCATTAACGCCATTACCAGTCAGGAAATGCCGAGAGCGGCGGGCGCCGAGCGTGCAGCTTTCGAATTTAAGGCGGAAACGACCGGCGGCCCGCCAAACCGTTACGAATGGAAATTCGGCGACGGCGCTCTTGCCACAACAACTTCGGAAACCGTCACGCATGAATATGCGCTGCCGAAAAAAGGCTCCGCGACCTATGAAGTCACGGCGGAATCGCAAGGGCCGGGCGACTGCGCGGCGTCTACTAAAAAAACACAGGTTTCCGTATCCGCTCCAATCGTTCCAATGATGTGCAGATTGCTTCCGCTTCTTGTTGCATTGCTGGGCGGCTTGACCTTCAGCGCGTTGGTCGTAACGTTTGGCGGTGACTCCAAGCTGGCCTGGTTCTTCGTTTTCGGCGTGCTGACCGGCGTCGCGGCCTACTTTTGGCGAACAATCGGCGAAAGACACGGCTGCCCGCCAGACAATTGCGGTTGGCAAGGCGTGCTTTGGGTCGTCCTGATAACTGGCGGCGTTTTAGCCATGATTATCAGCGGATGTTGCGGCTTCTCCTGGTGGGTTTTGATTGTCGCGATCCTGGGCGTAGGCGGCTATCTCGCTTTGCAATGGTCTAAGAACTGTTGTCAGACCAAGACCTCCCTGATTTTGCACGCATTGACTTGCATCGTCGCCGTTATTTTGGCGATGCTGTTTCTCGTCTCGTAGCAATCTTCAGGGCGCTGCAATAACGACAACTCGAGCAATCGGGGTTGTCTCAAAACATAATGTTTTTGATGTGCCACACCACATGTAGGGGTTCAAAATTTTGAACCCCTACGACATGTTGTATGCCTTGCATTCAGAGACCATGTTTTTAGACAGCCCGGTTATTTCCCAAGCAAATCTCTCCGGAATGCGGTTGGTTGGCTGACCGCCCCTCGAAAACAAGACGCGAATAATGAAAAATGTAAATTTGAACGGCGACGCCTGGCGACATTCCCGCGAATTGCACCAACGCGCCGTGGTCATCGACATGCACTCGGATTTGCCGTTTCGCATGTTGGATGAAAACGTCGATATTTCCAAACGTCGCGATGACGGCCATGAAGATTTACCGCGCATGCGCGAAGGCGGCCTGGACGTACAATTTCTCGCGATTTACGTGGCCGGCGCATACGCCAAAAACGGCGGTCTGAAGCGCGCGTTGGAAATGATCCGCGTTGTGCTCGACACGATTGATCAAAACCCGGGGGAAATTGCGCTCGCACGATCTCCGTCAGAAGTTCTGACACTAAAAAGAGCCGGAAAAATTGCGGGCGTGCTGGCGCTGGAAGGCGGCCATGCGCTCGAAAACAGCATCGGCGCGCTGCACATGATGTACAGACTCGGAGTCCGCTACATGACGTTGACGCACGTCAACACAAACGATTTGACCGACTCTTCCACCGACCACGCACGCTGGAACGGCTTGAGCGATTTAGGCAAGGAAATGGTGCGCGAAATGAACAAGACAGGCATGATCGTCGACGTTTCGCACATCTCCGACAAAGCGTTTTGGGACGTGCTCGAAACCTCCGTCGCGCCGATAATGGCGACGCATAGTTCCGCTCGCGCGTTGGCCGACATGCCGCGCAATATGACCGATGAAATGATTCGCGCTACGGCGGAGCACGGCGGCATGGTCAACATCAATTTCGGCTCCGCTTTTTTGCAGCCGGAGTGGGCTGAACGGAGCAAGGAAGTGTTCGAAGCCATTCGCGACGACCATGACAACGACATCAATCAGTGGGATAAACTATGGGCGGAACTCAATAAAAAATCGCCTTTGCCGGAGCCTGTTTTAGACGATCTTATCGCCCACATCGACCACATTGTTCAGATGGTCGGGCCTGAATTTGTCGGGCTGGGCTCGGATTACGACGGCGTTGATCATGTGCCGACCGGCGTGGACGACGTCAGCATGTTGCCCAATATAACGCATGCTCTGCTGGAGCGCGGTTATGACGAGCAAGCTGTTACGAATATTCTGGGCGGGAACGTTCTGCGCGTCTGGCGCGAAGTGGAAGGGGCTTGATGAAAGCCTGGAGTTCAAAACTTCAGTTTTGCATTTTCATTTAAATACTCGGGGCTATTCAAAAACAAAATATTTTATAGCGTCACACAACATGTCGTAGAGGTTCAAAATCTTGAACCCTTACATTTGACATGCCTCTCATTCAGAAATCGTGTCTTCGACCGCTCCTTTTCATTTAAACACTGATGTTACGTGCGGCAACGCATATCCCCTGAACCTTAGGACAAATCTGGTCTCATTAGCGCCGGGCTTCAGCCCGGTGACGCGCAAAACACCCATTTTTATCTCTTCCGCCGCGCTGGTGCGGCGGAAGAGATAGGGCGCCCGCCTTCAAAAACCTCCGCTCTGAAGAGCGGAGCTAATGAGAATCAAAAGTTGCTCATGGGTCGAGCGTGTGTAACATCAGTTAAATCCTCGCAAAGCTGAAGCGTTGCACTCCAAAACAGCCATCTGGTTACTACTTCAAATACAAAATTTTCTGCGTTTTAACAGGCGTTTGATTGAAACGAAAATTGACGAAATAAACCCCGCTGGTTAAGCTCGAAGCGTCGAGCAGAAGTTCAAAATTTCCCGCAGCCTGGCGCGTTTCAACGATGCGCCGAACGCGCTGCCCGACGGCGTTGAAAAGATCGATCACTATTTCGCCCGGCTCCGGAACCTGGTAGGCAATCGTTGTCGACGGATTGAAAGGATTCGGATAAACGCTCAACTTAAAAGCGCTCGGCGGATGATTTGGCGCGTGAACGGACGTCGGCGAGCCGTTCACAGACAGCCCGGCCAAAACCGTTTTACCCGTCTGCGATTTAAAATACACGTCCAACATCCCGTCATCCACCAGGACGCTTTCAATATTCTGCGAAAACGCGGTATTCGCTCCCGCCTGTGCAAAAATATCAATATCCGAAAGCGCCTCGTTCCCTTCCACGAAAACATCAAACACGCGCTTTCCTGCTTGATCAAACTCAGTTTCGACGAAATCCAACTTGAGATTCCAAACGCCGTTTGGAACGCGAACCTGGTAGAACGTCAACCCTTCGCGAAAGCTTGAAAAAACGGGGTCGCCCTGCGCGCCGACGATTTCAACGCCTTCCGGAACCGCCTTCAAAGCGCCGCCAATTCCGCCGTATTCTTGCTTGAATTCCCAAATCTTGTCCGTCAAAACGCCCTCGGCGTCTTCTTCGCTTCCAACGTTAATTGTCGCCGGGAAAATCAGTTGCGACGAAACGTTTTCAAATTGCAGCTTCATTTCAAGATTGTTGCCGGATTGATCTTTGAGCTTTTGCGCGACCAGCAAGTACGTTTTTTCCGGCGTAATCTCACTCGACAATAACGCGACAACGCGCTCGTCTTCCTGCAATTCCGCCGCTTCCAAAGAAACGCCCGTCAGCGTGTAACGGCTCAAATTCTCCGCGCTGGCCGCGTCCAGTTTTTCCGAAAATTGGGCGTAAACCGCGCCTTCCACAGCACGCGCCCAAACAAGGTAGGGCGGGTCAACGTCTTCTTCCACAATCGTCTCGCCGCCATAGCCCGTCGCCTCCGGTCGCGTCAAGCTCAGGATCATGTAGCCGTCCTGGAAATTGACGTTTGTGCCGGTGAAACGCGCATTGTTGCCGTTAAAAGTATGCGACGCTTTTGCCCAGCGCGACGTATCCCAGGCGTCAAAATTATCTTCCCAAACCAATGTAAATTTATCTTCGCTTTCCGGCGTGTATTCTGAATATCGCGCCCAATCATAGAACCCGTGCAACGGCAAATCATTCGGATCGAACGTCCCCGTCCAGTCCGTATAGATCGGCTGCCAAATGTTCATCATGAATTTCTGCGCACGCGAAAGCGTCTGAACGTGCGATTCGGTCTGTCGATAAATTTCAAAGCCGTCAAAAAACCAGGCGACATAATCCGGCGTCCATTCAATCGCGTACTCGTGAAAGGCGGCGTGCGGGTTGACCTTAAGCTCGGCGGAAAAAACGTGGTGCACTTCGTTTGCCGTGATGGTATTGAACTGTACTTGGTCGCTGTATCGACCAAGCACTTCAACGTCAATTTCATTCCAAAGCGAGGC
Organism: uncultured Deferribacteres bacterium; assembly: GCA_964014485.1. Lineage (GTDB taxonomy): Bacteria > Zhuqueibacterota > Zhuqueibacteria > Zhuqueibacterales > Geothermadaptataceae > CAXHAT01. Next base: position 6,391 of record CAXHAT010000171.1, on the reverse strand, counting down.
GTTAAAAGGAAATGGATCGTGATAGGTAAAAAACGTCGTCAGCATGCCGCTGGCCTGCGCAGATTTCATGCGAACTTCGAATTTTCCGTAGCGATAAGAAACTTTAGTTCGCAATTCGCCGCCGCGCCAAGGTTTGCTTTGCGCGAATAAATCGCAAGAAAATGAAAGCAATACAAGCAGAAGGAAAAAACCGGTTTTTTGTTTTCGCATGGGAATTGGGGTTTGGTGCGTGTCATAATTCTTGGATCGGGCAATATAGTTCGCCTGCCAGGAACGCGCAACCCCCTCCTGCCAAGCCGCGAATGCTTTTCATCATTTCAAGAGAACAATCCGCCTGACGCTTCTTTCAATATCCCCGCCCGTTTTTTTATACTCTATAAAAATGAGATAAACGCCGCTGCTCACCAAAACGCTGCGATGATTGCGACCGTCCCAAGTCAGAATTTCCCTGCCTGCGCCAACGTTATTTTGAAACAACTCCGCCGTCTTTTTGCCGTGAAGATCAAAAACCTGCACGCTTAAACGCCCCGCCTCCGGAATGTCGATGCGCAAGCGCGTCTGTGCGTTAAACGGATTTGGAAAAGCTGAAGAAACGGAAAACGATTGCGGCGGTTCCCCACCCAAAACGCTTGTCGCCAAAGGCTGCGTTCGGAACGTCATCAAATCGCTTGTCCCGGAATTGCCGACGGAATCTTCAAAAGTAATCTTCGCAAAATAAAGCGTGTCGGAAACGAGAGGATTCAGACTGAACGCATGGCTCACGGCCCAGGAATCATCACTTTTAGCGGTGTCCGGCAACGCAATCGTCAGCCCGTAAATGAAGCGAATTTTCGCAGGCTCGTCAGTTTGCAAGCGAATGTCGGCGGAAGTCGCCGCCGTATCGATGATCGATAATTCAATGATCTGCGGCGCTGTTGTGTCCGGCGCTGTGAGCGTGCGAAATTTTCGAAGCGCGCTCAGGGCGACGTTGCCGGAACTGTCCCTTGCGACCGAGCGGTAAAAATAAGGCGCGTCGGGCAGAAGATTGCTCAGCGTAATTTCGTGCTCGCTTTTCAAAGCCGAATCCGGCGACGAAATTTGTCCCAAAAGCGAATCCAGACCATATTCAACGTTTCCCGCCGTCGGCTCGTTCGTCGACCAAAAGATGCTCGCTTTGTCAAAGGTAATTTCAGCGATTTGCTCCTCAAAAATCAGCGGCGGAATCGTATCCGGCGGAATCGCGGTTCGAAAATCAAACAAAGCGCTTTCGGCGGCGTTTCCGCTCGAATCCGTGACGGTGATCCGCCCGAAATATGTCGTATCATGCGCCAGTCCAGTCAACGAAAATCTGTGAACAACGCTCAAGGAATCCAGACTCAAAACCTGCTGAGTCGTGTCCTGATCAAGATGATAAGTTAACAAGGCTTTCGTACGTTCGTTGGTTGAGCACACAACCGCTGCTTGCCGCCAAGTGACGTCTTGCAGCAGAACTTCCAGGATTTCCGGCGCAATGGTGTCCGGCGCAACCGGAGTCGTTAATTCTACAATTTCACTGCGCCCCAAATTTCCGGTCGTATCGCGGGAGAAAATGCGAAAAAAATAGCGCGTTTTTTCGTCCAAATCGCGCACACTCAAAGTGTCGCTAAATTTAAACAACGAATCTGACGACAGCTTTTGTGTGAACGCCTGCGTCGTGTCATACTCAACGCCGCCGCGCGCCAGTTCGTCGGTCTGCCACGAAACCGAGACGGTATGCCACGCGAGCGCCTGAACTTCAACATTTGAAAAAACCGGCGGAATCGTGTCCGGCGCAAGCGTCGTAAAGACAAGGTCGTTGCTGGTCGATTTTGTTCCGTCTTCGCGTTCAACATGCACGCGAAAATGATGCTCGGCTTTCGGCGTCAAATCGGAAAGATAAAAAACGTGATTAACCTCAAAACTGTCAGTTATTCGCGTGGTTTTGCCGTAAGCATTCGAAACGCCGTATTCGATGAAAGCCTTGGTCGGGTAATCGCTTTCCGCCAAAATTGTCGCCGTTTCTGGTCGTACGTTCGTTGCTTCCGCGCCGATAACATTGAGCGAACCGTCGGTGAAAACAGCGCGCAAGGTTTTGTCTTTTTCCAAATTCAACGCAAGGGAAGAATTGTGCGGCAAATCATTGTCGCTCCAGCGCAGAAAATCAAAGCCGCTCCCGGCTATCGCGGTCAGCTCGACCGGAATGTCCGGGAAAAAATCGCCCGACCACGGCAAACGCTTGGGCGAGACGGAGTTCACGCGCATTTCGCCATTGCCGTAAGGCGCCTCAATCGTCAGCTTCACAGGAGCCGTCAAGCCCAACGCTTCGGCGATATGCCCCGTCATCGCCGCACCGCGATTGCGCGCGAACGTGCGAATAATCCCGAGATTATTGCGCCATTTCGTGACCGTTCCTTCTTTCCAGCGATCCGTTTCGCGCTCAATCTCGTCTTCGATCATCTCTTCAAATTCATCGATGCGGTCGAGGACATGATCTTTGTGCAAAACCGTGAAATTCAAGTGCAAAAACTCATCGATGAAGCGACGCTTGAATTCCTGATTCGCCAGCAATTCACGCATCACGACCGTGCTCCAAAGCCATGAACCGCCAGGGTCTTCGCGCCAGTTGAGATCGGTGCGCACCTGGTCGCGCGTCGCCCATGCGGCCGTGTTGTGCTCGGCGCCGATTTGATTGAAGAGATGAAACGCCTGATCCGTGTCCCACAAAATATACTTAAATTTTCCCGCCGTTGAGCGGTCGCGAAAACGATATAAATTGAAATGCGGCCAGTCGAAATTGGCCATGTACATTTCGAGAATTTGGTAGGAAATAAAATTGTCGACCTCAATATATTTGTTTTCGAAAGCTTCGAATTCAGCGCTCCCGCTCAAATCATTCGCGGCCAGAAAATCCCACAATTCTTGCCAAAAAGCATCATCACCAACTTTGACTTCCGGCAAATACGTTTCGCGAATAATCTCCTGCAAATCAGCGTCTTTGATGCTGAAATTGTCGTCGAGAAAATGATCGTCGATGCGCTCCCGCAGCCAATACAAGCCCCAATATTCGCCGTTCAAGTACATCGAGACCGGCTTGTACATTGAGACGTGCCCCTGATCCACGCCCATGTCCAGCCACAACTGCACGGCCAAAGGATTGCGAATGAGCGAAGCGCGTTTTTGATCCGTCACCTGATCCTGCCCGCCGGAATGAATGACCAGCCGCTTGAAGTGTCGAATATCCTTTTCGGGGAAAAGCTGCGCGTTGAGGGTGGAAGAGCCGTACTCGCTGCGGAAATAGGCGCGGAATGATTTTTTGTCCAAACGCCGCGTGTAAAACCCGTGCATGCGCAAGCCAAAATCCAGGGCAAATTGCGTCTCGCCGTTTTCGATCAAAGTCATGTGCGCCGGACGCTCCCACGCCATGCCGCGACCTTCGTAGTTTTCGTAAATGCCGGTCTCGGGATCAAACAAATTTTCCGGCGCGGTCACAATCGAAAGCACAGGCAGCGACGGATCGTCGTCAATGATGTACAACCGCGTTTCAACCTCGGTTTGCGGCGCCCCTTGCACAAAAACCTGCGCCCGTACGACCATCGAGCTGTCCACGTCAATCGGAGCGATATACAAAAAACTTGTATCGACCGGAACGTCGCCGCCGATAGCGTAACGAATTTCGCCGCCGGGAATATCGGTCGTCAGCACAAGATCGAGCGTGTCAGCGTAAACGCCTTGATCGTGAGAAAATTCAAGCAGGAGTCCGCCGTTAGCGACGCCGGAGTTCGCCGTTCCGGGCGTGGGCGCGCTAAAAAAATCGAAATTGTTTTCGCCGTCGGGAATGCGGCCATAGCTCACGTCTGTGGTTTGCGAGCCAAACGTCACGCCGTCGATGAGATCGCCGTTCGGATCGTAGATTCCGACGTACTCGCCGCTGGATTTGAGCTTGAAATTGGCGTGCAATTCTCCGTCAGGCTGCGCGCGATTCTTGTCAGAAGCCCAAATAATGAAATGGCCGCCGGAATCTATCGTGACTGCGGGAAAAGTCCAAAGCGCAGGATTTGCCGGATCGTCCGTCAGCGTAAATCCGTCCAAGTTGACGGTGACGGAATCGGCGTTAAAAATCTCAATCCAATCGCTCGACTCCCCGTCTTCATCGAACGACGTTTGATTATTGGACGCGAGAATTTCATTCACAAACAAACGCTGAGCAAAAGCTTCCCCGACAAACGCGCCGACAAAGATGATAAGCGTGATGACTCGGTGCATGCCCCTGATTCCTCCTCACGATATTTTTAGTCTCCCGCTCGAAGCTTCAACGGATTAAAAGCATTTTCTTTTTTTCCTCGAACTCAGAAGTTTTCAAATGTAAAAAATAGACTCCGCTCGCTGCGTTCACTGCGCGCCATTGGAGTCGGTGGAAGCCTGCGTTCATTTCCTGTTCCACCAGCGTTTCAACGAGTGCTCCGGCGGAAGAATAAACGGCGAGGCGCACATGTGATTTTTTCGGCAGGGCGAAAGAAATTGTGGTGACCGGATTGAACGGGTTGGGGTAATTTTGCGCCAATGAAAAAGTCGTCGGCATTTCGGTTTTGCGGTCGCCGATGCTAGTTGCGGTTCCGGTGTTGACAAACCATTCCACAAAAACGTCCGACTTTCCGTCAGTCAGGCGCAGTTTGATATGGTCGCGGGAGCCGGGCTTGCGCTCCGGCAGCGTGTAGGAAGTGCGCGTGCCAACCCCGCCGTTGTTCACCGCCCAAACGTGCGTCACGGGATCATTGTCCAAATCGACGGCTTCAACCGAAAATGTGATTTCCTGCGGCGCATCGAGCTGAATTTCGCCTGGCTCCGGCGTGGCGGAAAGTACTGTCGGCTTATGGTTGACGAAAATCGGGATGGTGCGGATATTTTCGAGATTGAACGCGGAAATCGGAGCGACCAGGGCTTCGTCCACGGTTTCGGTTACAAAATAATTAAAACGTGCGTCAACGATTCCGGCTGTTGGCGCGGCGCTGTTTGTACGCGTGAGCGCGCGCGCCATCGTCCCGCCTTTGTTGTTGTAAATATCGTTTCCGGCCCCAGCCGTCCCGCCGATAATCGGCAGACTTTCGGCGGCAATCGCAATCGCCGCACCGGTGTCCGAAGCCGTAACAATGTTTTCGATGATAATGTTTTTAGCGATGAGACCGGTGGAAGTCCCGGCGAAAAACATCGCCGAGCCGGGCCCGGGTGAGCTGTTACGAATCAGGCTGGAATTTTTGAGATTGACGCTCCCGCCCCGCACAAAAAATCCGCCGCCGCGTCCGCCGTTTCCCCAAAAACGGCTTTGGTCAATGGTCATTTCGTCAGGGTTTTCAGCATAGAAACCGCCGCCGGGTTCAGCAAAATTGTCTTCAAAAAACACCGAGTCTACCACGACGTTTTTCGCGTCGTTTATGACGGCCAACGCTCCCCCAAATCCGCCGCGCGATTCATTGCCTGTAAAGACCACGCTTTTTAACGTAAGCGTGTCGACGCCATCAGCCAGCAGCCCTGCGCCGCCGTTAAATGCTTCGGAATTTTCGGTTTGCGCCTGGAAAAAGCCGTTACGCACGGCAAGGTTCTGCAGCGAAATATTGGACGCTTCGCGCGCTTCAAAAATACGGCTTTGGCGCTGACCGTCAAAAACGGTTGTATCTTCGGCCGTCGTTTTGCCCAAAAGATGCACGCCGTTCTCGATTTGTATTGGGAAAGCTTGCTCGGACGAGGCGGAATATACGCCCGACGCCAAGGAGAAAACGATTGAATCGCCTTTTTCGGCGAATACGCGCTCAAAGCCGGTTTTTAAGATTTTCCACGGCGCCGTTGAATCAAGTCCGCTGTTGAGATCGCTGCCGTTTGGTGCAAAAAAGAATTCTCTCGTATCATGCGGTGCGCGAGAAGTCACGCTGCGGTACAGGGAAAAATCAACAGGCAAAGAACCGGAAACGAGCGAATCAGTCGGCGCGGCGTCCCAAAAATTGCCGTTGGCGTCAACGCGGCCGGAGTTCGCGCCGAAGAGTTGCGTCCCCGCGCCGCTCGCAAGATTGCCGTAGATGTCGTTGCCGTTTTCATAATCGCCGCCGACGGTTACGCGCGATGAAGATTCCAGAAAAACGCCCCCGCCTTGCCGGGCAACGTTGCGCACAATGCTGTTCAAGGCAATGCTTCCATCGCTGTTTTGGAGCGCAACGCCCCCACCCTGCTTCGCTTGATTTTCAAAAACCTCATTGGCCTTGATTTCAAGACTGTTCGAAAAATTGACAAACACGCCGCCACCCTTGCCGGAATCCGCCTGGTTGGCGAACAGCGTGTTTTCGACAAATCTCAAGGACTGTCTCTTATACCCATCTCCGAGCCCACGAGACTCCATTGCATCGCG
>CAXHAT010000170.1:0-17112 GCA_964014485.1 uncultured Deferribacteres bacterium | reverse complement strand
ATGAGGAAGTTCGCCGGGCGTACGAGCATTTTCGCCAAAGCAACGCGCGCTTTTTCGCCGCCGCTGAGAACCAAAATTTTCTTAAAGACATCATCCCCGGAAAAAAGGAAAACGCCGGCAATGCGCCGGATTTCCTGTTCATTCAAGTCAGGAGCTGAACTGGAAAGCTCTTCCAAAATCGTCTTTTCCGCGTCGAGCACGTCGAGCTGGTGCTGGGCGTAATAATAGGCCGTCACGTTGTGCCCGAGCCGTTTGTCGCCGCCCTGAATATCAACCTGATCGGCGAGCACTTTCAGGAGCGTCGATTTCCCGGCGCCGTTGTGACCGACCAGCGCGACCTTTTCACCGCGTTTGGCGATAAAATTCAAGTCGCGATAAACGACATTGTCGCCGTAACTTTTCTGCACGTGAGTCAGCTCCGCTACAATCTCACCGGATCGCTGGGGCTGAGGAAATTTAAATCTCAAAGTTGGGCCGCTGTCTTCCGGCATTTCGATCCGTTCAAGCTTTTCAAGCATCTTGACCCGGCTCTGCACTTGTCGCGCCTTGGTCGCTTTGTAGCGAAAACGCTCGATGAATCGCTCCGTCTCCTTAATTTGCTTTTGCTGATTTTTAAATTGCGCTTCCAACTGCTCCATTTTCAACGCTTTCTGGGCGACGAATTCGTCGTAGTTGCCGGTGTAATCTACTAACCTGCGACGGTCGATTTCCACCACGCGATTGACGACGCGATTCATGAAATATTGATCGTGTGAAATCAGCACCACCGTGCCTTCATACTCGGAAAGAAAATTTTCCAGCCAAATGATGGAGTTGAGATCGAGATGGTTGGTCGGCTCGTCCATGAGCAGGACGTCCGGCTTTTGGATCAGCAGTTTGGCGAGAATAATGCGCATCATCCAGCCGCCGGAAAAATTGCGCACCGGTTCTTTGTGCTGTTCCGGCGTAAAACCAACGCCGGTGAGAATCGAGCGCGCCTTGCTTTCGAGTTGATAGCCTTCCATGGATTCAAATTTTTCCTGCAAACGACCGTATTTTTTCAGCAGCGAAGCATCTTCCGGGCGCTGTGCCATTTCTTGCTCCATTTGCAGCAGTTCGCCCTCAATTCCGGCGATTTCCGGAAAGCCTTGCAGTACTTCTTCCAGCACGGTGTTCGCGCCCGTGTCGGTCACATCCTGGCGCAAGTAGCCGAGGCTGGCGTTTTTTGCCAATTGCACCGTACCGTCGTCCGGCGCGTCCATTCCGGCAATCATGCGCATGAGCGTGGTCTTGCCCGCTCCGTTTGGCCCTACCAACCCGACTCGTTCTGTAGGACGGATGTGTACGCTGGCGTCATCAAACAACGGCCGGTTGGGAAATTCTTTTTTGATATGTGAGATTCGGATCATCTTCGACTTGTTTGATTTTATGCTTTCTTCGACTTGTCATTCATGAAGGATGTTTTTTGCCGACCCTGGTAACTTGACCAAATAAACTTTTTTTGAATGGCAGCCTACACCCAATAATTTTTGGGATTGGAAAAACGCCGAATCTACACAAATAAATCCGATTCAGCAAGATTTGATCGTAGAAACGCTTTCCATTCACGGCTTGGATGGATATATTTCCAATATAGAAGAACAATCCTTAGCGTTCGGAAATTGAAGCATGAAAATCCCATCTCGCTGGCAAAATCTCTTTTGGGATACGCCGCACGATAAGCTTGAATGGGAAAAGCACAAGTATTTCATTATCGCACGTTTCTTGAACTTTGGCACGATGGAAGCCTTGCAATGGTTAGAAGCCGAGCACCAATTTCTCGCCGAAATGCCTGTTTTTCTCGCATCCACTCACGCACGTAAACTTGATAAAAAAACGCTCAATTTCTGGAAAATATATTTTGGTCTCGAACGTTTGCCATGGGAAGCACCGGAGTATAAAAGGCTCCGGAGTAAAACCTGGGTTGCGTAGATTTAGCTAAGCCCTTTTGCGATCATTATGCCACCCCCGTTGCCAGATAACCGCACTCATGCCAATTAGAAAAGTAAGTTCCCCGAAGAAAAGCCCGACCAAACTGCCGGGCGCGCCGAAGAGCGAGATTGCGGCGTATCCTCCGCCCAAAGTCGCCAGCGCCGCAGCAGCGCCAATGTAAAATAGCACATTGAATTTTTCGAAAATCTGCAAAAGCGTCGCGAGATTGGTGCGCAGGATGCTGGCGGCCATGACGCCGCCCCAGAGCAGCAGCAGTAGCGAGAGCTGGGCGATGTCGCGTTTGTAAATAAACGTCGAAAGCAATTCTGCTTGCCAGGAAAGCAACGTCACATAAACGGCGGCCAGGACGATCATCCCGAGGGTGATCAGGCCGAGAACGCGAAAGAGCGTTTTTTTCTTTCCTTGCGAGAGCCACGCCGCCCCGCGCGGCTTGATCACCGAGGTCAGGCTGGTGAGCAAAATAACGATGGGCATGAGCAATTGCTGACTCGCTTTGACGTTGGTCACGGCCACGCCGTCGCGTAAGAATTCCAGCAAAAAGAAAAACCCTTGCGTGCTGAGCCACGTTACGGTCACGCCCATGATGTTCCAGCGTCCGTGCCGCCAAGCAGCCGTCAACGCATCCAATTTCAGCGAAAAGCGCCAGTTTATTGTTTTGTGAAAAATAACGACGCCGAAAAGACCGCCTAGCGCTGAAGCGCCCGCCATCGCAAGGACTGCGTCACGGGCGGGGGACGCGCTGTTCTGAGAAAACAGCAAGACCGCGCCGAGAAAAAGGACCGAGTAGATGACGTCAACGATGAGTACTGAAACCGGCGAATTGTAGAGAAAAAACGCCCGGCGCATGAACTCGCGCAGAAAGACAAAAATCGCCGCCAATCCGGCCGTAGGAATAACGCTCGCAACCATTTTCCCGCCGCCAAAAAAGATCGCCGTTGCCGCAGCGGCAAGACAAAGGGGGAGCCAAATGACGTACTGCGTCACGGCCAAGGAGCTGACAAAAGCACGTTTTTCATCGTTTGTTTTCTTCGGGCCGGTCACCGTCATCGGCGTGGTGACGAGAGCGTTTTGGAAGCCGACGGCGAGGAGAATTCCCGCGTAGGTCAGCACAAAAACTGAAAATTGTTCCGGCGGAATTTCACGAATGAGAAAAACGGTGACCAGAAAATTGGTTGTGCTGAGCACGCCTTGATCGATGAAGGAAATAATCGAGTGGCGGAGAAGCGGGGAAGAAAGTGATTTCATGCGCCCTCGCCCGGCGCTGCAATATTCTTTCTACGGGGCGGCGAAATATTGATGCGCTTGGCATTGTTTTCGTTCTCTTTTTCCAGCACCCGGAATTCGGTTAGCGCAATGTAGCAAAGGATGAGAATAAACCAGCCAGGCGAGGTGCCGCGACCAAAGCTCGTTTCTGCAAAATTGAATGTCACTTGCGAAATGATCAGCAAGAAAAATGTCATGCCGAGCACTTTTTCGCGTCGGTAGAGCAAGGCGCTGTTGCGCAGCGTTTGGAAAAGCAAGAAACCAAAAAGGCCGGCGCCGACAAGGCCTATCTCATTCAAAATATCCAGGTAGCCGTTGTGTGATTGCAGCGGCGTCCAGCCGAGGGAGGCAACGATTTGAACGGTCGCTTCATTGGAACTTGTCCAAAAACCGTTGTACCCGGCGCCGAGAATTGGGTGCTTGAGAAAATTATCCCAAACCGCTTCCCACAAAAACGTTCGTCCGGTCAGCGTCACGTCCCGGCTGACGGCGGAGGAAAAATATTCTTCAAATCCAAGCGCCTGGAAGTTCAAAACCCAAAAAAGTAAAATTAGTGCGGGGATGGGCAACAATGTGATTTTCAGCGGCCAGCGAAACGGCAGTTTCATCGCAAACCAGAGCGAAAGCACGACGACGATAGCGATCTGCGAGGATCGACTGTCACTCATGTAGACGGTCAGGAACGCAAAAGACATGACGAGAAGTCCGAGCATCCAATAGGCGGCCCGATGGCGCGTAGAAACTACGGGCAACCACAGGGTGATGACAATCAGACTGATTAAGCCGAAGGTGTTTTTATGCGCAAATATCCCGACCCACGCTCCCGTATCCGCTTCGATTCCCCTGCCTGGAATCAAAGCTACAAAAACCAGAGAAACAAAAAGCGATACGGTGAAAAGGGTTCGCAAAACACTAATGAGTCGAGCATAGCTCCCGGCCGCTTGCATGGCCGACCATCCAACCAGTGCAATGCCAAGAAACTGGATGCAGCGCTTGGCGGACATCACCGGGGTTCCCGACCAGATGATAGAAAGGAATGCAAATGCAATAAGCAGCAAAAGCGTTTTTTGGAAATAAAGACTTCGCGTGACCGCTTCATGCCGCCGGAAAACGCCAATGCTGGCAAGCATGAAACCCAGGCTGAGAAAAATTTGCCTGACCTGGTCGCCCGCTTCTTGAAAAGCCAGCATGTCCGATCCCGGCACGCCGACGACGGTGTTGCCGAAAATCGTTGCCCGCGGCGGCGCAAAAATTATATAGCCGAGCGTTAAAAAAAGAGGTAGAAGGTAGCCCCACTGGCTGACCTTTTCGTAGAGTCGGTAGCTCAAACTTACTGCGTAGTTCCGGCTGTTTTTCTCAGACTGGAACGAATGGAGACGGTGATACATTTTTTTAATACTTAACCGATGTTACGCACGCATTGTTTGGCACGCGCGATCAGAGTCTGCGGACAACTTTTGATTCTTATTAACTCCGCTCTTCAGAGCGGAGATTTTTGAAGACAGCTGTCCCATCTCTTTCGCCGCGCTGGCGCGGCTGAGGGAGAAAAATGGGCCTTCTACGCGTCACCGGGCTGAAGCCCGGCGCTAATGAGACAATGTTTGCTCCAAGATTCAGGATGTGAGTTGCTACGCGTAATATCAATACTTAACTTGGCGAGAAACAGCCATACCCGGCGCACGGCGGCGTTTTATCGATTTTGCAGTCGCCACAAACGCGGTGCATTGCGCGGAACAAGGGCAAGTGCGGCGTAAATCATAAGAAACACGAACCACCCCGGCGAGGTGCCCCGGCAAAAGCTCGATTCGCTCAAATTGAGCATAATTTGTGAAAGCAAAATGAGGGAAATCGTCATGCCGAAAAATTGATTTTGCCTGTAAATGCGAACTGTTCGCACAGCGACTTGAAACAGTATCAGCAAAAACAACAGGGCGCCGACAAAACCGATTTCATTCAAAATATCGATATAGCCGTTGTGGGCCTGCCCGGCGTCCCAGCCAATTGTTGAGGTGACGGAGTGCGCGGTCTGGTTCGAGCCAATCCAAAAGCTGTTGTAGCCGACCCCGAAGAAAAAGTGTTTGTCCACCTGCTCCAAAATGTATGGCCACAAAATCGTTCGCCCTGTCAAAGTCGCATCACGCTCAAATTGCGTCAATACGAAATCACTAATGGTGAAAGTAGGGAAATTTAAATACCAGAATAGAAAGCCGAGGAGCGGGATTGGAACCAGCAAAATTTTGTAGGCGAAATGTATCGGCAGGCTCATAAGCGCCCAGGTTCCGATCAGCCCGGCGAGAATAAATTGGGATGAAACGCTGCCGCTTTTCCACGCCACAATAATTGACAAAAAGACAATGGCCGCCCCAACCAGGCGTTGCTGCCAGTTTTTCTTCGCGACGATGACGGGCGCCCAGAGCGCAAAAGTCAGCGCCGCAACTTGTCCGAGGGTGTTTTTGTGCCCGTGAATGCCCGTCCAGGCTCCCGTGTAAGGATCGAAAGCGCTTGGCATTTTGGCAACGACGGTTGCGATTGAAGCCAGCAGGCAGACTGTGAAAATTCCGCGTAACAGTTCTAAAATGCCGGACATTGAGCCGCGTTTTCCAAGCGCGCACCAGCCGATGGCAAGCATTCCGGCAAACTGAGACCAGCGTTTCAAAGCCACCCAGGGCGCGTCTGACCAACCGATGGACAGCAGCGTAAATCCCAGAAAAATGAACATCAGTTTTTGGCGGTATGCCTGAATCAAAATGCGTTCGCCGCGAAAGAGCAAGCCGACCATCGCAATCATAAATCCGGCGCTCAAAACAAGCTGGCGCACAGCATTGCCGGACTCTTGAATCGCGAGTTTTCCCTGTCCGGCCGGAACCATTGTTGACGGCATGAAAAGGATGAATGTCAGGATCATCCCCAGTGGAACCAAATGCAAGGAATGCAGCGCATATCCTGAAAAGACCTTCCCCCAAATTTCAAGGAACCGGCGAAAATAACGCGGCCAGGGAAACGCCACTTGCATTGTTTGCATGTCAATCAACCGTTGTTTCTGTTTTCGCTGCCTGACACTTTTGCGAACCACAGTTTTGAACTGAGCAAAAGTCTCGTATTGTCATTCTGGAGGAATCCTTGTTATCGTCCGGCAAAGATTCGAGCTCAGAGTTCAAGGGTTAGATCCCAAAAGATGCTTTCAGCATGACAATTCAGACTATTTCGTCAGGTTCAAAAGCCTGCGTAATAGATTGTCAGGCAGTAAAGTTTCTGTTTTCCAAAAACCAGGAAATGCTTTTTTTCAGGCCTTCGTCCAAAGACCATTTCGGCGTAAAGCCAAGCGCTTTTTGGGCGCGCGAAATATCCAGGCGGCGGCGCGGTTGCCCGTCCGGCTTCGTGGCGTCCCAAACGATTTCGCCGTTAAAATCGCACAGCTCTACAATTTTTTCGGCAAGCGCTTTGATCGTGATTTCTTCGCCTGTTCCCAAATTCAATGGCTCGGAAGAATTGTAAATCTCGGACGCCCGGAGAATGCCTTCAGCAGCGTCTTCAACGTACAAAAACTCGCGCGACGCGGAACCTGTGCCCCAAAGCGTAATCGCGTCGGCGCCGGCTTCTTTTGCCTCAACACATTTGCGAATCATCGCCGGAATCACGTGCGAAGATTGCAAGTCGAAGTTATCGTGCGGGCCATAAAGATTGACCGGCAATAAGTAAATCGCATTGTAGCCGTATTGTTCGCGGTAAGCTTGCGCTTGCACAAGCATCATTTTTTTGGCCAAACCATACGGCGCATTCGTCTCTTCCGGATAGCCGTTCCACAAATCTTCTTCTCGAAACGGAACCGGCGCAAATTTGGGATAGGCGCAGATGGTGCCGAGAGCGACAAATTTCTCCACGCCGAACAAGCGCGCTTGTTCGATCAACTGCACGCCCATCATTGCGTTTTCGTAGAAAAAGCGTCCCGGATTGTCACGATTGGCGCCAATGCCGCCGACGACCGCCGCCAAATGAATCACCATGTCCGGACGGCTCTGTTCGAGCAGATTCTTAATGTCCGCTTCACGCACAAGATTAAATTCTGACGATCTGGGGACGATATTTTTTTTACACCCGCGCGCCTGCAATTTTTCAACAACATGCCTGCCTAAAAATCCGGCGCCGCCGGTGACGACAACGGTCTTATCTTGCCAGAATTGAGGGCTTGCTTGGAACGCCATTTCGCTCTTCCTCCAATAATTCAATGTCTGCATCGACCATGAGTTTTACCAGGTCGCTAAATGACGTTTTCGGTTCCCACTCTAGCAAGCGTTTCGCTTTCGAACCGTCGCCGACAAGCAAATCGACTTCAGCAGGCCGAAAGTAGCGTTCGTCTTGTCGGACGTACTTTCGCCAGTCCAAGTCAGCGTACTCAAACGCCGCTTCCAAAAACTCGCGCACGCTGTGCGTTTCTCCCGTCGCGATGACAAAATCGTCTGGCCGTTCTTGCTGCAGCATCAGCCACATGGCTTCGACGTATTCTTTGGCGTAGCCCCAGTCCCGCTTTGCGTCGAGGTTGCCCAGGTAAAGCTTATCCTGCAAGCCCGCCTTAATTCTAGCAATGGCGCGCGTGATTTTGCGCGTGACAAAAGTTTCGCCTCGTCGCGGCGATTCATGGTTAAACAAAATGCCGTTGCAGGCAAACATGTCATAGCTTTCGCGATAATTGATCGTCGTCCAGTAAGCATAAACTTTGGCGCAGCCGTACGGACTTCGCGGGTAAAACGGCGTTTTCTCCGACTGCGGCGCTTCAACGACTTTGCCGAACATTTCGCTGCTTGAAGCTTGATAAAATTTCGTTCTCAAATTGACGTATCGAATCGCTTCGAGAAGGCGAACCGTGCTCAGCCCGGTCACGTCCGCAGTGTATTCCGGAATATCGAAGCTGACGCGCACATGCGATTGCGCGCCGAGGTGATAAATTTCATCCGGCTGCAATTCGCTCAACAACCTGGAGAGCTGCACCGGATCAGCAAGATCGCCATAATGCAAGTAGAGCGACGGATGCTCGTGCGGATCGTGGTAGAGATGATCGATACGGCTGGTGTTGAAGGTGCTTGCGCGGCGAATGAGGCCGTGAACTTCGTAGCCTTTTTCAATAAGAAATTCTGTTAAATAAGAGCCGTCCTGTCCCGTAATTCCGGTGATAAGAGCGCGTTTCACTATCGTTGTCCTGTCCTTTTTGGCTCATGAATGCGTCTAATATTTTCAGACCGTGCGTCTTGAAGGCCCGGTGAGCGCTTGTTTGATAACGCCCAAAATAAACAATGGGTTGTAAATCAAATACCGCTTCGCTAATCGGCGCGGTTCCTGGATAAGCCGGAAGAGCCATTCGAGCCCCAAATCCTGCCAGAATTGCGACGCTTGCTTCACCGTCCCGGCGTGAAATGCAAAAGCGGCTCCGACGGCCGCCATCACGGGAACGTCAATTTTGTCGCGCATGTCGAACATCCAGCGTTCCTGCTTGGGGCTGCCGAGGCAAATCCAGAGCACGTCGGCGCCGGAAGTGTTGATCATTTCAACAATTTCGCTTTCTTCGCCGCCGGTCAGCGGGCGAAACGGCGGGCTGAATGATCCGGCAATCTGCATTTCCGGGAACTTGCTTTTCAAATTGTTTTGCATGGTTTGCAGCACCTCTTCCGAACTGCCGTAAAAAAAATGCTTTTGACCGCCACGCTGAGAACGGTTACAAAAATGCGCAAAAAGATCGGGGCCGTAAACGCGGCTGCGCAACGGCGTATCCGTCCATTTTGAAAGCCAAACCAGTGGCATGCCGTCAGGGACGGAGAGCGTCAGGTTTTCTATCGCTTCGCGAATTCGCTTATTGCGCCGCGCCTGCATGATCGTGTAAACGTTGACAAACCCTATCGTTGCTTTCTTTTGCTCCGCAACCGTTTTTTCCATTCGCTGCATCGTTTGCTCATAGTCCAGCAGGTCGATGCGCGTACCCAAGATATTCGCCCTTCCGGGCTCGTCCTGAAATTTTGAGGTCCTCATCTGCTCCAATCCGATAATATTCTGAACGTGCCGTTTCTGTTTGAAGCGCTTTTGCCAGTAAACAGTGAACTGTAAGTAGTGATCAGTAGACTGTTTACTGAAAAACTCACCCAGCCTGAACGCTCGAGGCGGGAGTGTCGGTGGCGCGGCGACCGTACAATTCTCGCTGGGCCTTGGCTTGAGATTTCAATTCGCCCATCGATTCCATGAGAAAGGCCAGCGCTGAAGCGACAAAAAAGCCGAGAAAAAATGCGATCGCAACCGTCGCCTTCTTCCTGGGCTTCGAGGGTTTCAACGGCGGCGTGGCCGGACTGACGACGCGAATGCGAACGTCGCGCTCCGCCTTGAGCAATGATAATCTCGCCTGGTCGCGCTGACGCAAAAGCACGGAGTACAACTCGCGCTTGTCTTCGATTCCGCGAGAAAGTTGAGCCAACTGATAGCCTTTTTCAGAATGTTGGCCAATGTCCACCCGAACGCTGTCCATCGCGCGCGTTAACCTTCTTTCTTGCGCCAGAAGTACGCGAACGCTCGTTTCTTCCTGGTCGACAATTTCCTGAATTTCAGTCCTGAGCTTTTCGCGCCCGGCTTTGACCTTGTTTTCCAAATCCACGACTTCGCTATACTCCGGAGAGTATTTCTGCAACAACTCGTCTCGCTTTAGCTGCCAGTCGAGAATGTCGCTCTTCAGCTTGGTCAAATATTCGGAACGGCTCGGGCTGTCAGTGACTTCGGTATAAGGCAAAGTGATTTCAATATTCTCCGCAAGCTGCTGCTTGATAATTGACAAGCGCGCTTCTTTGCCGATGCGCTGCGTCTGCACCGTATTCAGCGTGGCTTGATAATCAGACATTTTTGCCGCCAGCAGACGGCCCTGCGATTCCGGCTCAACGATGGATTCTTCGCGCTTAAAATCAGTCAGTTTAGACTCAAGCTCCCGCAAATTCTCATCCGCGAGTTCGACCTGCGTCTTATAGAAATCGTATTCTTCCGATTCCTGAAAGAGCTTGGCGCGATGCTCCTTGTAAAAATTGATGGTCGTTTCAATCACTTTCGCTGAAAGGTCCGGCGATTTTGTTTCCGACCTCAAACGCAGTACGTTGGAGTTGCCTACCTTAGAAATGCGAATATCATCCCGAAAGCTCTGGACTTTCTCGCGAAACTTCTCGTCGATTTCTTCAGTGGTCAGTTGTTCTTCAACGTCAATCAAATGAAGATTCAAGGTTTTGATGACGTTTTCGGCGACCGGATGACTTTTGATGATTTGAATCTCAGAGTTGAGCCAATCGATGCGATCGAAAAGGTTGGGCATGTTCACGCGAAACAGCATCGCCTTTTGCGACTCGCTGACTTTTTCAACAAGCATGTCGGCTTCAGCTTCGTATTCTTTGGGAAGCAGAAAAGCGGTTAACAGACCAGCGAGCACAAAGATGCTTGTGACGCTGAAAATCAACCACTTTCTTCGCATGAAAACCGAGTAGATAAAAATCCATCCGGAAACGGCGTCGTTGCCGTCTTCAAAACCGGCGACCCGTCGATCCCGCGAAGGCTGGTTGTTCGTATGCATAATGCATTCTCCCAGTTATTGCGCCGCTCAAATACTTCAAAAATGCATGCCGGCAATAATGATTGCCGAATCGCCGACGACGGGCGCCGTACCGCACTGGCGATTCATAACTTCTGCATGCGACCGTCCCCCGGACATCAAGAAATTTGCTGCGATTCTTTGCTTTTTAGCTAGCCACCCGCGCTTGCGGTCTTGATCAACTCCGGAGTCAAACGCTTTAGCGTTTGAGTGTCGCTTGTCGTCACCGGCGACGATGAATCGTCGCACTCCGAAAAGAGTTGCCCAAAAGCCGCCCTGTTGATTAGCGACTGACAGCCGTTTTAGCGATTTGAACTATGGAATCACGAATTATTGCAAATCAACATTCCGCGACGCCGCGCATCATCGCACAGGCTCAAAATTATCTTGCCCAGAAAAAGGCTCTCAAGTACGTGTCTAACGGCGGCAAAATCGTGCCGTAGATTTGCGTCATGAAGCTATTCACGTTGCCAACAAAAGTTTTGGGCACGTAGATGACGTCCAGCGGTTCCGCATAAAATTGTAGTGCGTCTTGCGCGTTTTTAGCAAAGCGAGTCAAATTCATTTTGGTCGCCGCAACTTCATTGGCGGCGTTTTTCCGCATGATAATCACGTTGCTTAGCTTGGCTGTGTTTTTGGCTCCGCCAGCAGCGGCAACCGCCTGCAGAAACGTCATGTCGCCTTCCAGCGCATAAACGCCGGGCGTTTTAACTTCGCCGAGCACGTACACTTTTTGGGCGCCGAATTCTCTGATGTAAATCGTCACTTCGGGATCGATGACGAAAGATTTGTATTTTTGGGTGACAAGCTCGTCTATTTCGGTGGGCGTTTTTCCCGACACGTGAACGTCCCCGATACGCTCGAGCGTAATGCGTCCGTCCGGACGGACGGCCTGGGTGACGTCAAACTGCTCATTCTTGAAAATCCGAACTTCAACCACGTCTCCGGCGACGATTTGATATTCCGGCATTTCGCGCTTTGGCGTTACCGCGTCGTCCGTTTCCGGAGCAACGGCGCCAAAAGCCTGCTGAACGGGAATCGTTGCCGTCGCGTACTTTTTAGAAGCACAGCCGAAAGTTAGAGCGATTAAGCAGAATAGCGCAGGAGTGATGAAGGCTATAGACCGATGCTGCTTCGTCCTTGTTGCTTTGATATCCATAGTGCGTCCCTTCTCATAGATTCATCAATCAGGCGCCTCCGAAGCACGGCTCCGAAGGCGAGCGAGTTTTAAGCCGTTTTCGAAACAAAAGCGTTTTAAAACGTGAGGCTGATGGCGGCGGCGGCGATTCGACGTCGTGCGCTCCATGCCGACGCTTCTCTAACCGCATCTGTTCTCCCCTGAAAATCTTTTCAATCAGATAAAGAATCATCCAATCGTTGAATTATTTGTTTTTCATTGAAAACATGTAAGCGACCGTTTTTAACATAATCAAAAAATCCAATCGCAAACCTCTGTTTTTGATATAGTAAAGATCGTAATGCAAAACTTCGTGAATATGCCTGTCTCGCGGCGCGTTGATTTGCCAATAACCGGTAATTCCGGGTTTAACCAACAATCGGCACGCCTCAAGTCGGCTGTATTTTTCAACCAAAAACGGCATCTCCGGTCTCGGCCCGACAATGCTCATATCGCCCTTGAGTGCATTCAGAAGCTGAGGCAGTTCATCAAGACCTAGTTGCCGTAAGAATCTGCCGACTTTGGTCACGCGAACGTCTTCATCTGAGCCCGGCGTTTTTTCGTAAAGACTCGCCGTGCTGTACATCGTGCGAAATTTCAGAATGTAGAACGGTTCTCCAAAAGTATCTTTCTTCCTTCGTTCTACGGCTTTGCCGTTCGCGTTCAATTCAGCCCGTCTGTTTCTGCCAATACGTTTCTGGCGAATCAAGATCGGGCCGGGGCTGTCAATTCTAATCGCTAACGCAATGAGAAGCCCGATCGGCAAAAGCAAAACGATGTTAATAAACGAGAACAGAATGTCGAGCAAACGCATGGTTCGTTCATATTTCCCGTTTGCAATGACGATCGTCCTATAAATCTCAAACGGGTTTTGCTCCGAATCATCTCGCTTCTGATCATGCGTTTGCTCACTGCGATCCAAACCGGGAGCCGTCCCTAAATCTTCGGTTTCCTTGACCATATTTAGACAATAATCAGAAAGCGTGAGGGTAAATTCGTTATTGCCTTACGTCCTGTAAAGCGTCAGTCCATCCATGGTCGTCGAAACAGTGATCTCAAATTTTGGGCGCTAACAGAAAAAAGCCTGCCATTGCCCGCTTCGATTCTGAAATTCGTTTCTCAACATACTAAGCGGGATCGTAATTGAAAGGGGGAACACAAAAGTACACACGCTTACCAAGTTGTTGATCATATGCTGAAAAAACATGCTCTCCTTTGCTCCCTTCTTGGGGGCGGGAATAAGGATCAGAAATCGAGAGCCAAATACTAAAATCCATCGACGATGACGAAGCGCCGACGCTTTTCACCATCGTCAAGATTTGGTGCTAGATACTGTCATTCATCATTGAGTGGCGATGAAAAAAAATATCGCCAACTCGTTTCAATTTGCGAACGCGGCTTAAATTTCACCGTTCCAGGTAAGTATATCCGCTGAAGCCGTCGCGGTATTTTTCCAAAATGATGCGCGATTCGTCAATCGTTACGATTTTTTGTCTTACAGACAGTTCCAGTTGTTTGCGAAATCTGTTCACCAAAGCGTCGCGAGATTGCTGGACGTAGTTCAACACTTCAGTCACTGTATCGCCGTCTTCAACGTGGTCAATGCGGTAGGTTTTCAAAACGCCGTCCCAGGAAACCTGCACAGCGTTGTTATCCCCAAATAAATTATGCAAATCCCCAAGAATTTCTTGATAGGCGCCAACCAGAAAACACCCCAGCAGATAATCTTCACTTTCGTTGAAATCATGCAGCGGCAGCGTCTGCTTGACGTCGCGCAGATCCACAAATTTGTCGATCTTGCCGTCGGAATCGCAGGTGACGTCCGCCAAAACCGCACGACGGCCCGGCTTTTCGTTGAGTCGGTGAATCGGCATAATCGGAAACACCTGCCCGATAGCCCACGCGTCCGGCAAAGATTGGAATATTGAAAAATTACAAAAATAAATGTCCGCCAATTCGCGTTCCAAAACATCGAGTTCATCGGGGACGTATTCGGCGTTCCGCGTTACTTTCTGAATCTTTCGTAAGCAAGACGCCGCAATGGATTCGCCGACTGCTCGCCAAGCGAGACTAATGTAACCCAGTTTAAACAGATTGAGTAGTTGCTGCCGCATATCCTGAACGTCGTGCCAGGATTCCTGCCATGTTTTCACGCTCAAGTTTTCGTAAACGTCCCACAACTCAAGTATTTGCGGAGGAGCGTCTTTCAAATCCGGCTTGGCGAGATTTCCCGAAGCGGTTTTTGTGACGCCCAGAACGTTTGTCACGAGAATGGAATGGTAAGCCGTAAGCGCCCTGCCGCTTTCTGTCACCAGAATCGGGTGATCAATTTCTTCGTCGTTGCACATCGTCCCGATTTCGTTAACGACGGAGTTCGCATATTCTTGCAGGCTGTAATTTGCCGAAGAGAAAAAGTTGGTTCTGGAGCCGTCGTAGTCCACGGCCAAGCCGCCGCCGCAATCAAAATATTGCAGCCCGGCTCCCATTTTTTTCAATTCAACATAATAACGTCCGGCTTCTCGCAACGCCGCTTTCAAAGTATTGATTGAGCAGACTTGACTGCCAAGGTGATAATGCAGCAATTTGAGTTCATCCAACGCCCCTCGCTTTTTAATAAGATCAAGCGCCTTCAAGATTTCGGCGGCCCCCAGCCCGAATTTTGCGCGATCTCCGCCCGAAGCTTCCCACCTGCCTGCGCCGCGCGAAGAAAGACGCACCCGAATCCCCAATCCCGGTCGAACGTTCAACCGGTCGGCGCTTTCAAAAACCGCTTTGAGTTCGCTGTATTTTTCAACGATGATAATCACATTTTTGCCCAGCTTTTTACCAAGCAACGCGAGCTCGATAAATTCTTCGTCTTTGTAACCATTACACAAAATTAGCGCTTCAGGGTCGTCTATCAGACTCATGACCGTCAACAGCTCGGGTTTGGAACCCGCCTCAAGTCCAAGATGGTAAAGCTTGCCGAACGAAAGTATCGATTCGACGACCTGACTTTGTTGATTGACCTTGATTGGATAAACCCCTCGGTACCGTGATTTGTACCCAAATTCATCGATGGCGTTTTGAAAGCAGTCGTGTAACTCGCCAATCCGTTCTCGCAAGACGTCTGAAAATCGAAAAAGAATCGGCAATTGTACGCCGCGTTTTTGCACCTCGTCCACGAGCACTTTTAAGTCAATCGCCGTTTCTTTGTCTCGTGTCGGAGAAACCTGAACATTGCCCGCCTGATTAATGCGAAAAAAGCCGCCGCCCCATTCATTTATATGATAAAGCTCCGAAGCTTGTTCAACATTCCACATCATCAGCGTCACTCGACAAAAAAGGTTATTTAAATGCACGTTGGAAAAGCGGAAAATTAAATCCCTACGACTCGCTGACAAGCGAAATCAAGCTAATCTCGCGAAGAAGACTATCGCCGCAAAAAAGCGGCGCCTGCATCGTTCAAGTGCAACAAATTCCGTCTCCAGAAACGCCCTTTTGCCGGTATATGAATACTCTTGGGGAAAACTTTCATTGCGTGCGGATGAACAAAACTGAAGGACCAGTCTCACATGCGCGTTTCGACCACGATTCTCCTGGCGGTTCTCATGACGGCGCCGTTAGCTCAACCTCAAACACGCATTATGCCGGTCGGCGATTCCATTACCAAGGGCGTCGGCGGCAGCGGCGACAATCGCGGGTATCGTAAGCCGCTCTACAATTTGCTAAAAAATTCTTACAGCGTGGACTTTGTCGGCTCTCAGGTGCATGGCGACGGTACGTTTGACGAAAATCATGAAGGCCACCCCGGTGAAACGGCGGAGTTCATCAAAGGCAACATTTCCAACTTCCTGAGCGCGGCTAATCCGAATATTGTCATCCTGCACATCGGCACAAACGATATTTCCGACGGCGTAGCGACGAACGACATCGTTTCGGACATTGACGTCACCCTGACCAGAATCTGGAATTTTAACCCCGGCGTGCAGGTTTTGCTCTGCAGCGTTGCCCCGCGAATTTCTAATGATCCGGCGACGCAGCAACTCGGCCAAGGCATCCAAAACCTCGTTAGCTCACGTTCGTCCAACAACCCGGTTACTTTTGTCGATATTTATCAAACCATCTCCTGGCGCGAGGGTTGGGAAAAATTCGCAATGGCCGATTCCGTTCATCCCAACGATACGGGCTACCAACTGATGGCCGACGCATTGTTCGAAACTTTGCGCCCGCTTTTAACGCTGGTCACTCCGGTTGAGCTTGCTGCGTTTACCGCAAACGCTTTTGAAAACAGAGTTTTACTGCAGTGGTCAACGGCGAGCGAAACGAACAACTACGGCTTCGAAATTGAGCACAGCACCGGCGGCGCTCCATTCTCACGAATAGGTTTCGTCGCAGGGAACGGTACGACGTTGCGTCCGGAAGAATATTCCTTTCAACATTTAGATCCCAAGGCAGGCAAGAATTTTTACCGCTTGCGACAAATTGATTCTGACGGCGCATTCAGTTTCAGCCCAATCGTCGAAGCCGTCATTTCACACCCTCAAGAATTCTCACTGGCGGCCGCTTATCCAAATCCCTTCTCATTGCAAACAAGCGCCGGTGCCGCAACGTTCGAGTTCAAAATTCCGGAATCGACGCAAATCCGCGTCACCGTTTTTGACCTCTTGGGCCGCCAGGTGGCTCAGCTTTTTTCCGGGGAGAAACCAGCCGGCGCACACAAAATCGCCTGGAACGGAACAAACCAAACCGGCGGCGCCGTCAATCCCGGGGTTTACATCATCTCTCTCCAAACCCCGCAAGGCGTGAAATACCAAAAACTCACCGTGACCCGCTAACTCAAATCTCGCATTCCCAAAAAACAGCCAACAAACCAAGAAGCGGGCTGTCCAAAAACAAGGCGTCTGAATAGCAGGCATACCATGTGTAGGGGTTCAAAATCTTGAACCGCTACGACATATCGTATATCGCTCTGAAAGTTTTATGTTTTTGGACAGTTCCGATTTCGCTGTAAGTCTCTAAACGTAAACCGAGACTTCACTCATCTTACATGGAGCGATGGATTTCCACCATTCCACCATTCCACCATTCCACCATTCCACCATTCCACCATTCCACC
>CAXHAT010000169.1:0-17199 GCA_964014485.1 uncultured Deferribacteres bacterium | reverse complement strand
GTTGTCTGGAAGACGCGGATCCCGCTGCCGAGCCTCGGCTAATGTTGTGATCCATTCGCCACGGCGACCGTATTGTCATTGGCTCAGGCGCGGGGGAGCCGCAGAGCCTTGTCCGCGCGCTGGCGAAGCACGAGAACCTGTCGGACGCGGAATTGATTCACATCATGACGCTGGGAATTGCGCCTTACGCCCAGCCAAAATTCGGCGCGAAGTTTCGACACAACGCATTTTTTATTGGCCACAATGTTCGTGACGCCGTTGCGCAAGGCCGCGCCGATTACACGCCCATTTTTCTTTCCGAAATTCCCGCGCTGTTTCGCGAAGGCCGCGTCATGCTCGACTACGCGCTTATTCAGGTCAGCCCGCCCGACGAACACGGTTATTGCAGCTACGGCGTTGCGACTGACATTGTCAAGTCGGCGGCGGAAAGCGCCAAAGCCGTGATTGCCGAGGTGAATGCAAACGCTCCCCGCGTCTTGGGCGATAGTTTTATCCATGTCCGGGACATTGCCGCACTCGTGCCGTCGAGAGAGCCGATTCTCGAAGCCCCGCAAGGCGAGCCCGATGAATTGGCGCGCAAAATCGCCGGACACATTGCAAATTTGATCGAAGACGGCTCCACGTTGCAACTCGGCATTGGCACAATCCCGGACGCCGTCTTGCATTTTCTCTCCGACCGTCGCGACCTTGGCGTTCACACAGAAATGTTTTCCGACGGCGTCATCCCGCTTGTTGAGAAAGGCGTGATTACCAACGCTAAAAAATCAATCCATCGCGGCAAGATTGTTGCGAGTTTTGTACTTGGCTCTCGCAAGCTCTACGAATTTATCGACAACAATCCGATGATCGAATTTCGCCCGACCGAATATACTAACGACCCGTTTCGTATTGCACAAAATGACCGCATGGTCGCGATCAATTCCGCGCTGGAAGTGGATTTGACCGGCCAGGTATGCGCCGACTCTTTGGGGAAGCTTTTTTACAGCGGCATTGGCGGCCAGGTTGATTTTATTCGCGGCGCCGCTCGGTCGCGCGGCGGCAAGCCGATCATCGCGCTGCCTTCAACGGCGGCAGGCGAGACCATCTCCCGCATCGTACCGACATTGAAGCCTGGCGCCGGCGTTGTTACCAGCCGCGGCGACGTTCACTACATCGTGACTGAGTACGGAACGGCGTACTTGCATGGAAAATCCATTCGCGAGCGGGCGATGGCGCTCATCCAAATTTCGCATCCCAAATTTCGTCCGTGGCTGTTAGCTGAGGCGAAAGCGAGGAAACTGATTTATGCGGATCAGGTCGAAATGCCGGTGCAGACGCCGATTTATCCGGAAGAATTGGAATCCGTCGTTGAATTGAAAAGCGGAGAAGAAATTTTTATCCGTCCGCTGCGGCTCACGGACGAATCGCTGATGCGGGACATGTTTTATTCGCTTTCGGAAGACGCGGTTTATCATCGCTTTTTCCGTTTCATGAAATCGATGCCGCACAAGCAAGTTCAGCAATTTCTCAAAATCGATTACGAAGCCGATCTTGCCATCGCGGCGGTTCGCGGCAAGGAACCCGACGCGCCGATTCTTGGGGTTGGACGTTATAGCCTCGACCGGCAAACAAACATGGCGGAGGCCGCCTTTGTCGTCCGCGACGATATGCAGGGCAAGGGCGTCGGCACGGCGTTGATGCGCGCATTGGCGGAAGCGGCGCAAGCGAAAGGCGTCCGCGGCTTCACTGCCATGGTCATGACGGATAATCATCGCATGATGCGCGTCTTCCATAAATTCTTTCCAAAAGTTCAAAGCCGCGTGGAAGACGGGACTTATAGTTTAAGCATGGAGTTTGAAACGCCTGAAAAGGCGTGAAAGGTTGAACATCATTAACTGATGTTACGCACTCTTGGAATTTCCGAAACGGCGCTTTTATGTCATTCCCGCGCAGGCGGGAATCCAGGGGCAGTGCGCGATTGACTGGATTCCCGCCTGCGCGGGAATGACTTTAACAGGAGTTTCTTTGGTTTCATAGCTGGCGCGTAACATCAGATCATTAAGTTTATGCGCTTCACGCCTGAACTCAATGACATTGACTTGAACCTGAAAAGGACGGTTTCGAGGTACAATGAAAGCGTTTTTCGGGAATATCTGGCGCATCGTTTTTTGCGCGTTTGTCTTCGCATTCGGATTGATCGCGAGCAGAGTCGCCTTGCACGCGCTGGGCGTTTCGCCGCCGCGAATGCCCGGACAAGCGGATGAATCGACGGCGATTTACTACCTGATCTCAGGCAGCCTGCTTTTGTCGCTGGCGATGTTCCCCGTTGTAAGGAAAACCAGCGGCGCCTTTTTAACGCGATTTCTGACAATTTTTGTCTTTTTCTTCGCCTGCTTCGGGATAAGCACCTCGCTGGAGAGCGCAATTTACTCAAGCGTTGGCGGGTATGATTTGATGACGATCATTCTGTTGACGCCATGCCTGCTTTTTGCGTTCGCGGCAACTCTGCTCACAAATTCAAAGCGCGGAGCGGAGACGTTTCAGCAAAAATGGACGCGCTTTTGGCAGAACAAAACGCGAATGGATTGGGCTCGGCGAATGCTGGGCGCGCTGCTCGCATTTCCGATCATTTATCTCGCCTTCGGGATTTTGGCGTCCCCATTTGTAGTGAAATACTATGAAGGGCTTGATTATGGCCTGAGGATTCCCGGCATGGGCGTCATTCTCGGTGTTCAATTGCTTCGAAGCGCGCTCTTTTTGCTGGTGACGCTGCCGGTCATGATCTCTTGGACAGGCACAAAAACACAGCTAATACTTGCGCTCGGCGCGGCCCATTGGGCAACGGTTTTTGGTTACGACGTCGTGCTCGCCTATCAACTCCCACCTGGATTGGTTTTGACGCACGCCGTAGAAATTCTTTTGGACTCATTGGTCTATTCATGGGTTTTCGTAAAGTTATTGCACCCTAAACGATGAGGCTCAAAATGGCTTTATGGATAAAAAACTCACTTCTCGCCTTGCTCGGCATGGCGGTCTTAATAACAATAATTCTCGCGGTCGGCGCTTCCCGGCTCAAGCGCGAGACGCAGGCTTTGACGCAACAAATGACGCGACTCGCTTCGACGAAAAGTTCTACCGTCGATTTCGGTTCATTTGCTGAACTGCCGCGACCTGTTCAGCGGTATTTTCGCAATGTCCTCGGCGAAAACCCGCGCATCATCCGGCTCGCCCGCGTGCAGCAAACCGGCGTGTTGGAAATCAATCCGCAAGCCGAAAAATGGACCCCTTTCACGGCGACGCACATGGCGGCGGTGAACCCGGCGGGATTTATTTGGGACGCAAAAATCAACATCACGCCGGGCTTTCATGTTCGCGTGCGAGATTCGTTTGTGAATGGCGTTGGCGGCGGAAAGGTATCGCTTCTCTCCGCAATTCCGATGGGCGGCGAAAGAGATTTTCCTGAGATCAACTCTGGCGCGCTCTATCGTTACCTGGCTGAATCCGTGTGGTACCCGACCGCGCTTTTGCCGCAATCCGGCGTGCGCTGGCAGGCCGTGGACGAACATCGCGCCGTCGCGCATTTGGCCGAGTCCGGAATCTCGGTCTCGCTTGAATTCCGGTTTAACGACGTAGGCGAAGCCACCGGCGTTTACACCGAAGACCGCTTTGGCAAATTCGGAGACGCTTACGTCAAATATCCTTGGGAAGGCCGTTTTCGCAATTATCGCAGATTTAACGGCGTGAAAATCCCGACCGAGGGCGAGGTTGGTTGGCACTTGCCGCAAGGTTGGTGGATGTTTTTGCAATGTAAAATTGAATCCGTTGATTTTGAATTTAGTGAGACGCTTTTAACCAGTACGACAATCAAGGATCTTCATTAATGACCCAAAAAATTGACCTCAACAAAAAAGTCCTTTCCGAAAATGATCGTTTGGCCGGTGAGATTCGCGCTCAGCTTCAATCATACGGCGTGGTCAGCCTCAATTTTGTCAGCTCGCCCGGCTCTGGCAAAACCAGTCTGCTGGAAAAAACGCTGGCGGCGCTGCGTAAGGAATTGCGCATCGGCTTGATCGCCGGGGATGTCCGCACGGAAAACGATGCGAATCGACTCTTGCAAGCGGGCGGCGAAACCGTGCGTCCGTTGGTGACCGGCGGAACGTGCCACCTCGACGCGCGCATGATCACCCGCGTTTTCCCGGAAATGGGCGTGGACGACCTGGATTTGCTCTTCATCGAAAACGTCGGCAATCTGGTTTGTCCGTCGAGCTATGATTTGGGCGAGAATATGAAAGTCGTGCTCATCAGCACGACCGAGGGCGACGACAAGCCGCTGAAATATCCCGGCATGTTTCGCCGCTCTTCGGTGATGGTTATCAACAAGATCGATCTGCTCGGCTTTTCCGATTTTGACATGGCGCGCGTGCGTGAAAACGCTCTGCAGATTAACCCCGATTTGAAAATATTCGAAGTTTCCTGCCGCACGGGAGAAGGGTTGGAGACGTGGTTCGATTGGCTGCGTGGCTTGGCGTAACGCAAACATCCCTGCTCGCGATTTGATGAATGCGCCGCAAGTGACAGCATATCAGCTCTTTATCCAATTGAATGAACAAGCAAGTTTACGCCGAAGGCGTTAAACCCCACAGCCCAGGGTATGCCGTTTTGTCGGCATACCCTGGGAATTCGTTGGCGAAAAGTTGAAACTCTGAAAGAGTTTTACAAGCTATCGTCGTGAAATCATCTTTTGTAAAACCTTTGCAAGGTTTATAAATTTCTGAACGTCTGTCCCAGGGTTTCCACCCGACGGATCGGGCGGAAACCCTGGGCTGTGTAGTTTAACGCCTTCGGCGTAAAGTGCTAATCAAAATGCAACTATGCCAAAAGCAGCTTTAGGTACGGTGGAGACCAGCCGTCAGAGAATTCGCGTCAACGGCGTTGTGCAAGGCGTTGGCTTTCGTCCTTTTGTTTACCGCCTGGCGCAAGAACGTGCGCTGGCCGGTTTCGTTCAAAATGACGGCGACGGCGTTGTGATCGAAGTTCAGGGCGCTGCGAAAAAACTTGCGGATTTTCCGGCGGCGATTCAGCAAGAAGCGCCGGACGCTGCGCATATCACCGATCTTGCCGTTGAGCAAATCAGCCCTCGGCGCGAGAACGGTTTTTCCATCATCGCCAGCACGCAAAACGGCGCGCCGTCAACGCTGATTTCGCCGGATTTGAATGTCTGCGATGACTGCCTGCGCGAACTTTTCGATCCGAAAGACCGACGCTATCGTTATCCCTTCATCAACTGCACCAACTGCGGCCCGCGCTTCACAATCATTTCCGGCGTGCCCTACGACCGCCCGTTCACCTCGATGGCGGTTTTTGAGCAATGTGAAGCTTGTCTGCGAGAATATCACGACCCTGAAAATCGCCGATTTCACGCACAGCCAAACGCCTGCGCGGACTGCGGCCCCTCCTTGAATTTTTACAATCCTGACGACAACGGACCCAAAACGAACGATGCGATTGCCGCGACTATCGAATGGTTAAAGGCCGGGCGCATCGTCGCGATTCGCGGTCTCGGCGGCTTTCATCTCGCTTGCGACGCTTTTAACGCAAAGGCGGTGCAGCGCTTGCGCGAGCGCAAAGGGCGTGCGGAAAAACCGTTCGCTTTGATGGCTCCAGACGTGGAAACCGTCGCGCGTTTTTGTGAAATAAATGCAGCGGAACGAAGCGCTTTGGAAAGCGTTGCGCGGCCCATTGTGATTTTGCGTGCGAAAATGAAAAATGAGCTTCCCCGGAACATTGCGCCCGGCAACAGGAATCTCGGCTTTATGCTTCCCGCAACGCCGCTTCACCACTTGCTTTTGCGCGACAATTTTCCAGCGTTGGTGATGACCAGCGCCAATTTCTCGGAAGAGCCGATTGCGATTTCTAACGATGAAGCTCTGGAACGGCTGGCTGGAATCGCCGACGGTTTTCTGCTGCATAACCGCGAAATTTTGCAGCGCTGCGATGATTCCATCGTTCGATTTTGTCTCAATGAAACCCGCGTCTTGCGGCGTGCGCGCGGGTTCGTACCTGCGCCTGTGCAATTGGGTGATAAAATGAACGGCGAAGTGCGGCGGCGCACAAAACCCACCCCCGGCCTCTCCAGGGAAAAGGCAGGGGCTTTCAAGGGTAGGTTTTCTGAAAATCTGAGTATAATCCGCCATGTCATACCCGCGCAGGCGGGTATCCAGACAACGGCGCCCCAAAGCTGGGTACCCGCTTGCGCGGGTATGACAGAAGCGGTGCTTTCGAGCAAAAGGGAAAAACCTACCCCTAAAAGGGGGCCAGGGGTGGGTAAACTGAGGCGCCCTCATGCAAACACACTCAATCAAAAGACGTCAACTTCTACCTTCCATCACCCTATCCTCGCCTGCGGCGGCGAATTGAAAAACGCGATTGCGCTCTCTCGCAGCGACCAAGCTTTTCTCAGCCAGCACATCGGCGATCTCGACAACCCGAAAGCCATGCAATTTTTTGAAGAGTGCGTCACGCATCTGCAAAAAATCCTGCAAGTTCAGCCGGAGTGGATTGCACACGATCTGCATCCTGAATACCTTTCCACCAAATGGGCGCTGCGGCAAAGCGCGCCTAAAATCGGCGTGCAGCATCATCACGCGCACCTCGCCGCCGTGATGGCCGAAAACGGCGTGACGGAGCCGACCATCGGCGTGATTCTCGACGGAACCGGCTATGGAACGGACGGAACGATTTGGGGCGGAGAGATTCTCGTCGGCGATTGCGCGGATTTTGAGCGCACGGCTTGGCTCGAACCTGCGCCCATGCCCGGCGGCGATGCGGCGATTCGGCAGCCTTGGCGTATGGCGCTCAGTTATTTGCAAGCCGCGTTCGGCCAGGAAGCGGAACAATTCATCCCGGGATCGCTAAAGTCGATTCCTGATGAACGCCGCCGAGTTGTGCTGAAAATGATCCGTCAAGGTTTGAACGCACCGCTGACTTCGAGCTGCGGCAGGCTTTTCGACGCGGTTGCGGCGCTGCTCGGTCTTGGCGCGGAAATTTCTTTCGAAGCGCAGGCCGCAATCGCGCTGGAAATGTGCGCGGATGAAAAGGAAAAATCGATTTACGCCGAAGCCGTCGAATCGGCGAAAGCGGAGTTTGGAGCCATTACAACAGCACCGCTCATTCGCTGCATCGTCGATGATATTCAAAAAGATGTGCCAAGTAAGAAAATCGCCGCTCGTTTTCATCGCACGTTGGCCGAAATTTTCGTTCAGCAAACGATGCTTGCCGCCGAAAGTACCGGACTGCATCGAGTTGGCTTAAGCGGCGGCGTTTTTCAAAATGCGTTTTTTTTCTCTGTGATTATTGAACGATTGCGCGCTGCTGGATTTGAAGTTTTAACGCACAAAACGATTCCGTGCAACGACGGCGGGTTGGCGCTCGGCCAAATCGCCGTCGCGAAAGCAAGAATTAATCGAACCTGATGGGTTTGTCACTTGAATTTTATGAATTGGGATTTCAAGAAAGATGTGTCTCGCGATTCCTGGAAAATTGATTGAAGTTTATGAAGAACACGGCCTGAAAATGGGCCGTTTGGATTATGCCGGAACGGTGAATCGAGCCTGTCTCGAATATGTGCCGGACATCAAGATAGGCCAATACGCCGTGGTGCATGCCGGATTTGCCATCAGCGTGATCGACGAAGAAGAAGCGCGCAAAACCTATGCGGTTTGGGAAGAGATCGTGCAAGAAGCCGCCGACCAGGGTGAAGACATTTTCGGCATGCCGTTAGACGACGGCGAGGAGAAGGACTCGCCATGAAATATCTCGATGAGTACCGCAATCCCCAAATCGTGCGGCAGATGCTCGAAGAAATCCGCGAGACAGTGACGCAGCCGTGGGTGATTATGGAAGTTTGCGGCGGACAAACCCATTCCATTATCAAAAACGGCGTCGATCAATTGCTTCCGCCGGAAATCGAACTGGTGCATGGGCCCGGCTGCCCGGTTTGCGTCACCCCGCTGGAGCAGATTGATAAAGCGCTGTCCCTCGCCGCACGGCCTGAGGTTATTTTCACCTCGTTCGGCGACATGCTGCGCGTACCCGGTTCGGAAAAAGATTTGTTTATGGTCAAATCCGAAGGCGGCGACGTGCGCATTGTTTATTCGCCGCTGGACGCGGTCAAGATTGCGCGCGAAAACCCGGATAAAAAAGTGGTCTTTTTCGCGGTCGGTTTTGAAACGACGGCGCCGAACAACGCGATGGCGGTCTGGCAGGCGCACCGCGAGGGGCTGAACAATTTTTCAGTTTTGGTCTCCCACGTCCTGGTGCCGCCGGCAATGCGCGCGTTGCTGAGTTCGCCGCAGAATCGAGTGCAAGGCTACCTTGCGGCCGGGCACGTTTGCACGGTGATGGGCTGGCACGAATATGAACCTATCGCGCGCCAATTTAACGTCCCGATTGTCGTCACCGGGTTCGAGCCGATGGACATCGTTGAGGGCGTTTTGATGGTGGTGCGTCAGCTTGAAAAAGGCAGTGCGGAAGTGGAGAATCAATACGCGCGCGTCGTCCGGCGCGAAGGGAATCCGCCGGCTCAGGATTTGGTCAATCGCGTTTTTGAAATTACGCATCGCAAGTGGCGCGGCGTCGGCGAGATTCCGCAAAGCGGTTTGCGCGTACGCTCGCAATTCCGGGCGCATGACGCGGAAGCCGTTTTTGAGCTGAGCGAAATGAACGTGGAAGAACCCGCGGAGTGCATCAGCGGATTGGTTTTGCAAGGTTTGAAGAAGCCGACGGACTGTGCGGCGTTCGGCAAAAAATGCACCCCGCAATCGCCGCTTGGTGCGACAATGGTTTCCTCCGAAGGCGCTTGCTCGGCTTATTTTCGTTATCACAGACAAATGACTTAAAGCTTTTGAGGTAGAGCCGCGGAATCTTTCCGCCAAAACCCCGAAGAACCTTTTGATAATCTCCGACTCTTTGAATCTTGCAATCGGCAGTTATACCGATTATATTTCTCCGATAATTAAAAACGTTCTCTCGCGTCTTTTCGAAAAGCCCAGGAAATAGATCATGGTCATAAAGCTGCAAATCCCCGACGAACTAGCTGCAAACCTGCAAACTCACGAAAATGAATTGCCGAAAATACTGGAATTGGGGTTACGAGAGCTGAACGCCGAAAAAATTCCAGGCTTTGAAGGGCTGGCTCAAGTTCTGGAACGCCTGGCTGATTTGCCCGCGCCGGAGGAAGTGTTGGCGTTACAACCCTCTCCTCCGTTACAGAAACGGATAAGCGAACTTTTGGAAAAAAATCGATCAACAGGTTTATCAGAATCTGAAGAAAGGGAATGGGAGAAGTATGAATTTTTGGAACATCTGGTTCGATTGGCCAAAGCGAAAGCCTTGATAAAGCTCAAAGCTGCGTGAGGCGATGAGCGCTGTACGTATTTCCGCCAAGCTTCGAAAAAAAATTATCGAACGCGCATGTGGACGGTGCGAATATTGTCACATACCACAAACCGGGGCGTTCATCGTGTTTGAAATCGATCATATCATTTCCCTCAAACATCAGGGAAAGTCACATTCTGAAAATCTCGCGCTTTCTTGCCCGTTCTGTAACAGGAGAAAAGGCAGTGATATTGCATCCATCGATCCGTCAACGAACGATATAGTCCGTCTTTTTAACCCACGATTAGACAATTGGGGAAAACATTTCCAGTTGATTGGGGCTGAGATCATTCCACTTACGCCTGAAGGCCGCGCTACCGCCAGGCTGCTACAGCTTAACTATCCATACCGGATTGAAGAGCGGAAATTACTAATAGAGAGCGGCGACTTTGAATAATTTTATAGAAAAACTTGGTGCTTGCCCACTGCCGATTAGGAAGCACGACACCGTACAACTCAGTCACGGCAGCGGCGGAAAAATGACGGATGACTTAATCGCGAAATTGTTTGGCTGGGCGTTCGACAATCCGTGGCTCAACAAGCGCGAAGATCAGGCGGTCGTTGAAATTGGCGGTCAAAAGCTGGCTTTTTCCACCGATTCCTTCGTCGTCGATCCGCTGTTTTTCCCCGGCGGCGACATCGGCGAACTGGCGGTTAACGGCACGGTGAACGACCTCAGTATGTGCGGCGCCAAACCGTTGTTTTTGAGCGCGGGATTTATCATCGAAGAAGGATTTTCACTGGAGGATTTACGTCGGATCGTCGTTTCCATGCAAAAAGCGGCGCAACGAGCGGGCGTGACGGTTGTCACCGGCGATACGAAGGTCGTCAACAAAGGCAAGGGCGACAAAGTGTTTATCAACACTTCCGGAATCGGTGTGATCGAGCATCAATTCTCGATCAGCGCGGCGTCGATCACAGCGGGAGACTTGGTTTTGGTCAGCGGCGATGTCGCCGACCACGGCGTTGCGATTCTTTCGCAGCGCGAGCACCTGGATTTTGAATCGCCCGTTTCGAGTGACACGGCGCCATTGAATGATCTAGTGCAGAAAATCATCACCGCCGGAGGGGAAGACGTTCATGCTTTGCGCGATCCGACGCGCGGCGGTTTGGCCGCCGTGCTCAATGAATTCGCCGTAGCCGCGCAAGTGTCGATTCGCCTCGATGAAAACCGCATTCCGGTAAATCCTGCCGTCGCCGGAGCGTGTGAAATTTTGGGGCTCGATCCATTGTATGTCGCGAATGAAGGCAAGCTCGTCGCGGTCGTCGCGCGCCAGAGCGCCAAAAACGTTTTGGCTGCGATGCGGGCGCATCAATTTGGCAAAAACGCCGCGATCATCGGGGATGTTCAGAAAGACAAAGCCGGGATGGTGACCATGCAAACGCGCATCGGCGGCTGGCGCATCGTCGATATGCCAGTCGGGGAACAATTACCGAGAATTTGTTGACCGGAATTTTTCGTGTTTGCTAGAAAACCTACTAACGATACAATTTCCTGCCCCAGTCGGATGACGGCGGTAAAAACCAGACTGATTTTCCCGCAAACGTTTTACTATAAATAAGAATTCCGCAGCTCATCTCTATTGGTTTTGCAAAAAAGACCTTCTCCAAATCAATCCCATTCGCTTCCGATGTTTTTAAAAAACAATAACTTAAATCACTAGAAAGTACTTGGCCTACAGATTGCTTATGATAGATTGAACCGGTTCATACAACAGGTTAAAGCTCACTTTATGATTTGACGCCGGGATTTGCGAATCGACTTTTCAATCCGCTAAATCTGGAGGAAAATTATGTTACGGAAATTGGCCTTTGGAGCTTTTTTGCTCGCAGCAATCGTTTTTTCCGCTAGCTGTGGCGGTGATTCTCAACGGTTGGAGGTGGATGAGTCCATGCTTAGCGAAGAAGCGCTGGCAGGGAAAAAAATTTTCGAGCGAAAAGAGTGTATGAGGTGCCACATTATTGGCAAGGAGAACAAGACCGTCGTTGACCAGATCAAAGAAGTCGTCGTCCCGGATTTAGCCAATCCGCTCATCGCGAATGACAGCATTTATATTCAGGTGCATTTCAAGCTGTTGAACGAATCTGAAATGCCGGGCGTGGCGCTGACGCCGGATGAAACCGCGAAAGTCAGCAAGTTCCTGGCGGAAGTTCATGCTGCGGCATACACGACGACCACCCCGGAAGAAGCTGACCAACAGTGCAATGTCTGCGGCGCTCTCGTCAATCAAGCGGAAGCGAAAGAAAAAGGACTGTCGCTCTCCTACTTAGGTTATGAATACTATTTCGAATGCGAAGATTGCAAATATCTATTCACCAAGGCGCCTCAAGCGTTTACACAATAACAGATTTACGCTCTCAAATTTCTGTAAAATTAGCCGATTCTCATGAATAACTGACGTTACGCGCCAGTTCTACGATTAGGCTCGCCCCAAGAGATGCTGTTTGCAAAGCGTTACACGACATGCAGTAGGGGTTCAAAATTTTGAACCCCTACATTGTATCATACATCCAGAACGTTGAGTGCGTGACATCGGTTAATAACTGATGTTACGCGCTTGCCGATAATGCATGTCGTAGGTTGGTTGCCGGCCGAATCTAATATTACAACTGAAAATAAGGCTGTTTGACCCCCAAAAACGTTTTTCAAGGTCATTCCTGCGGAGGCAGAAATCCAGAAAATGGTGCACGGCCACTGGATTCCTGCTTCCGCAGGAATGACGCGTAGAGCAAAGATTTTTATCAAATGCCATATCATTGGCCAGCCGCGTAACATCGGTTAATAAATAAGCTCCGTCCAACGCCTGCCAGCGACAAGCTCGGCTTTGCGTCTCTGCCATTTTTCGGACGATCCGGCCATTTTGCTGAAGGCGTCATCGAGTAATGCCCGTATTGGCTCCAGCCCAGCGACGTAGACGTGGGTTTTCGGGTCGAGCACCATGTTCCAAATCTCTTCCGCGCGTTCTTCGAGCGCGTAATCCAGCGCCACGGGATCGTCCCAGTGCGGACGCGGGC
The DNA here is from genome assembly GCA_964014485.1 of uncultured Deferribacteres bacterium. Classification (GTDB taxonomy): domain Bacteria; phylum Zhuqueibacterota; class Zhuqueibacteria; order Zhuqueibacterales; family Geothermadaptataceae; genus CAXHAT01. Next base: position 4,770 of record CAXHAT010000169.1, on the reverse strand, counting down.
TGACGGCTTTGAACGCCTTGAAAGTCTCCTGATCGTAGTAAGAAGCAAAATCATCGCGCTCCTCATTCATGTACAGCAGTTCAAGACCCGTTCGCGCACCATGAAACAGCCGTACTTTTGCCTGCCATCCGCCAATTTCTTCATAAATTTTTTTGACAAAGGCGCGAAACGGCGCCACGCCGGTGCCCATGCCAATCATCAGAATAGGTGAGGTCTTGTCAGCAGGAATTTCGAACGGCAGTCCATAGGGACCGGCGAGCGTGACGTTCTCTCCGATGTGTCGATCACAAAGATAGTTCGACGCCACGCCTTTGTATTTTTCGCCGCTATAGTCGTCCACGTAGCTGCAGCGTTTGACAAGGATTTCGACGTTGGGATTGCCTGTTTCTTCGTTCTTCTCGATTCCGGCGACGGTGTACATTCTGAGATGGTTCTCGTTCCCGAAATCGTGCGGCCCGCTCACCAGTACGCCAATGCTTTGCCCCAACTCCACTTCAAATTCCTTCTTGCTGATTTCCAGCTTTATTTCACGCACTTCTTCATCCGCATCGCCCGGGGTGATCGGCGTTGAGTCCAGAACCGTTGCGGAAAATGGGTTGGAAACATCGTAGTCCGCCAATTTAGCCATGATTTCCTCCTATCTGGTCGCCGCCAGCATCGGTGGTCGACTCTTCTTTATGAAATGAATTCCACTTCTCGGTGGGTATGATTTGACGTGAGGTTGCCCCTTCTTGTTTTCGTAAACAAATTCCGATGCAACTGCATCCATCGCAATCGAGACGGCTGGCAAGCACATCCTCGTCTGAGACGTCATGCTGAAAACTCCTTCTCCATGCGTTTTGCACCAGCACCCAGACGATTGCGAGGGCTGGCAGTACAACGATGGCGAGAACGATTGCTTTCATCTTTTTTAGCCTCCCAATCCGGCGAATCCCATAAAAGTCAGAGAGAGAATGCCTGCGACCATCAGTGTCAACGCCGTGCCTTTCACGACTTCCGGGACGTCCGCCAACTCGAGCTTTTCCCGTATGCCGGCCATCAAAACCAGAGCCAACGTAAAGCCCGCCCCGGCGCCTAACGCATAAACGACGGCTTCCACGAAGTCGTAACCCTTATTGGTCTGAAAAAGCGCAAGCCCAAGAATGGCGCAGTTGGTCGTTATCAGCGGCAGGAAAATGCCCAGAGAGCGGAACAAGGCCGGACTGACCTTTTTGATGAACATCTCCACGAGCTGAACCGTCGAAGCGATCACGACGATGAAGGAGATGAGCTGCAGGAACAACGCATCGATGGCGACCAAAAGTTCGTGAATGCCATAGGCGCAGATCGAACTCACGAGCATGACAAACATGACCGCGCCGCCCATGCGCGTAGCGGTTGCAATCTTGCCCGAGACGCCCAGAAAAGGGCAGATTCCCAGGAAATACGCCAGCACAAAATTGTTGACAAGGCATGCGTTGAGAAAAATGTAGCTGAGAGATTCATTTCCCATGTCAGTCCGCCGTTTTTTCTGTTACTTGATGTTACGCTCTTGTTTTGAAGTACAAAAGTGATTCAAAGGGTCATTCCCGCGGAGGCGGGAATCCAGAGGTTGGTGCAATGTCCTGGATTCCCGCCTCCCAGGCTGTTGCAGAATAGATTTTCCATAAGATCACGCCTAATAAAATTCGCGACAAAGCTACAGCGAGCTTCCAACGTGCAGCTATATAGCTCATTCGCTTCACAAATTAAGGCCGCGATTGAGAAATTTTCCATTCTGCAACAGCCTGCTCCGCGGGAATGACATAAAGGGAGCGTTTCGAGGTAAATCGTGCAACGCCAGTTGTTGACTCGAGGAATACAAATTCAACTCCTGATTCAAGGTTTTTGAACAGCCAACTCTTCTGTCATTGTGCCCTGCTTTTTGCGCTCATTGCGCTGCTTGTACCAATTGAAGAACAGCAGCCAGCCCGCAAGTGTGAAGAAACCGCCGCTTGGAAGAATCATGATCACCCAGGGTTCGAAGCTTTCTCCGAGGACGTTGACCTCGAAAAATGAGCCGCTGCCAAGCAGCTCGCGAACCGCGCCGAGGCAGAATAGCGCAAACGTGAATCCGACGCCCATTCCGGCCGCATCAAGAAACGCCTGACCTACCGTGTTTTTGGAGGCAAAAGCCTCGGCGCGCCCCAAAATCAGGCAGTTGACGACGATCAGTGAGATAAAGGCGCCGAGCGCTTTGTGCAGCTCTATGCTGATGGCCTGAACAATGTAGTCGGTCATGGTGACGAACGTGGCGATGATCAAGATGTACGTCGCGATGCGCACCTGCTTCGGGATAAAGGATCGCAGCAGGGACACGAGCGTACTGGACATTGTCAGGACAAACATCGTCGCCAAGCCCATGGCCAGGGCATTCATCGCCGTGTTGCTGACGGCCAAAACCGGGCACATGCCAAGCACTTGCACAAAAACAGGGTTTTCGCGCCACAAGCCTTTGACAAAAGTGTCTAGCGTCGGCTGCTGTAAGGAGCTTTCCATAAGATTAGCGACCTTTTTGAAAGGCGTTTAAATGTTCTTTCACTTTCGGAACCCAATGCGTTGTGCTCTCGCGCAAAATCGCGGCAATGGCATTCGACGAAATCGTCGCTCCTGTGATGGCGTCGATCTCCCACGGATGCTGTTTTTCACCTTTTTTTACCGGAACGATTGGATTGGCCAGAGTTTGCGCGTCACCCGCAAGTGCGACGTCCAGCGCATCAAAGTTCCGCAGGAAATCGGGGTCCTTCTCTATTTTGTCTCCGAGGCCTGGCGTTTCCCGGCTTTCCAAAACCTGAATTCCTACGACAATTTCCCGCTCTGGAGCATAGCCGTACAAAACAACAATTGCATCCTGAAATCCCATGCCGCGCGCTTCGATTGCGACACCGATCAAGTCACCGGTGGAATCGTATCCCGCATATATTTTTTCGCCGGCTGCGTCTTCCGTTTCAAGTTTGTCGAAATCGCCCGTCGGCGTGAGTAAAAACGTCTCGCTTGCGACAGCGCCTGGCAGGACATTGAAAATTGCCTGCTCGAGGAATTCGGCCTTGTTGCCTTCGATGACGGGCAAGGTGATTTGGTAGGTCGCTACGATCAACACGCCGCAAAGCAAGCCGATACCGCCCATGGCCCGAAACATGGGCCAGGTTTTTGGCATTTCCGTGTTTGCCGGTTGATTCATCGCAGCCACTTCTTTTTAGGCGTTCCATACACTCTTGGTTGAAAAGCCGCGTCGATGTGCGGCGAGACGGCATTGGCGCATAAAATGGCGTACATGACGCCTTCAGGCAGACCGCCCCAAATGCGAATGACCACGACGAGTACGCCGATCAGTATGCCGTAGAGAGTCGCGCCGAGCGAGGTAAGCGGCGAAGCGACCATATCCGTGGCCATAAACACGGCGCCGAGCATCAGGCCGCCGGAAAAAATCATGAACAGGCCGTCGGGAAACTGCTCCGAATCAGCCATGTGCAGTAAGCTACTGAGCAAAAACACCGTCAGGAGAATGGCCGCCGGGATGCGCCAGTTCATCATTTTGCGTGCGGCCAGGTAGAGACCGCCGAGCAGAATGATGAGGGCGCTGGTTTCGCCCAGTGATCCGCTCGTAAATCCCATGGCCAAATCAAAGGATGACGTCGTCTGGTTATCGAACTTCATGGCGCCCAACGGCGTTGCGCTGGTAACGGCGTCCCAAACTGGCTTGGCAAAAGGGAACGCGAATGTTGAAGACGGCAGCGTGGTGAAACGATCCGGCGTAAATGCCGGCTGCCAGGTGGTGAGTGCAACCGGGAACGCCGCCTGCAACGCCGCACGTCCGACAAGCGCCGGGTTGAAAGCGTTCATTCCAAGTCCGCCGAACAGGTATTTGCCCAACCCGATCGCGATGACGCCGCCAAGAGCGACCATCCAGAGCGGCAGACCGACCGGCAGCGTCAGGCCATATAACAGTCCCGTAATCGTTGCCGACCAATCGCCGATGGTTGAACCTTGACCGGAAGCGCGGGAAAATAAATATTCCGTCAGCACGCACGATGCTGTTGCGACGGCAAGCACCGTCAATGCGCCAAGACCGAAAGCGAAGACCGCAAAACCGGCCACCGGCAGCAACGCCAGCACGACATTTCGCATGATGTCGTGTGTATGCACACCCTGAACGATGTGAGGTGAAGTGCGAATTTCGATGTTTTGATTTTTGCTGATCATTTCTCGGTTTAACCGAATTCATTTTCACTATATCGTTCTCATTAGCCCAGCGCTTCAGGATACTGTTGACGAATTCATTAGTGAAGACTGGTTTTGACAATTCACTCCTGCCCCAAGGGGGCAAAATGTAATAGCGAAGGGCGAAGCCCTGGAAACGTTAAACATTGTCATCGTTATCAAGCCCTGTAAGGGCGGCATAAAACCAAGTGGGGCAAAATGTTACGCCCTTTTAGGGCTAAGAAATAGACTTAGGATTCGCTTTTCCAGGGCTTCGCCCTTCGCTATTACATTCGACCCCTTTGGGGTCAGTCTTTGAAATTCGCCAACAGTATCCTGATGCGCGGGGCTAATGAGATCGTTAGTGTCTGTTGAATTATTTTCTGCCATTTTTTGGCAAGACTTTCCAAACGCAGAGACGCAAAGGTCGCTGAGAAGCGCAGAGAAAATTGAATTTTGAGTTCATTTTGGAAAGTTCTCGGCGATGCAAATTCATAAATAGACCTTATTCATCGCTAAGTTTTTGAAAATACTACGTCTCCAAAAGCTCTT
>CAXHAT010000168.1:0-17258 GCA_964014485.1 uncultured Deferribacteres bacterium | reverse complement strand
CCGCCAGCACGAAAACGCTATTCTGCAACAGCCTGGCAGGCGGGAATCCAGTCAATCATGCGCAGCCCCTGGATTTCCGCCTGCGCGAGAATGACGTAAAAAAGACGTTTTTCGGTATTGCTTGAAAAATTTTCAAGAGTGCGTAACATCAATTAAAAAGGCCCCGACAAGCAGCTTGTCGGGGCCTTTTTAATTTGGCGCTTAAGTCGTTGCTCACTAAGCCAAACCTGTACATTGGCCGCTGTTATTCGTTTCGCAAAACATCGTTTTCTGATTTTTGGTGCCGGTTTTCCAGCATTTGCATGAGCAGATTTTCGGTATATTTTGAGCGCGTTCCAGCTTGTGCCGGGGTGGTCTCTTCGCGGCGGGCGAGATAGTGGCGGGCGCCGATGTAAGCCATTAAATCTTCTTCGTCGACCAGCGTCTGGTATTGGTAAACGCGGTTTCTGCGGTTTTTGCCGGAGACTTCGATTGGGAATCCGAGCACTGTAAAAATATGTTGCGGCGAGACCATCTTTTCGCTGACAAAACCCTTCTTAGCCATGCTGCGCAATTCGCGCCAGAACATTTCAGCGGTAACATGCTTGAGCATTGTGGTGTCGATACTTGCGTAAAGGTCAGGCCCGGTCGCCCTTTTTTCTTCCCAAAGTACGGTCATAATTTCTAGTTCCAGCGGCGTCGGCAACGGCATGTTTTTAATCTGCGGGACTTTTCGTTTGCTCTTAAAAAGCTTGGTGACAGACTGAATGATTTTGCCAAAATCCACGACCGGAATTTCTGCGCCTAAGTCGCGTTTGCGCAATTCGTCGCCGACATAATCATGCAGCGCTTGCGACAAGGCCTGCAAACTGTCCGCCATGTTCATTTGGAATGCGTCGTTCTCAGACTCAAGGTCAAAGTTCAGCATGGCGAGGCTGTCTTCCATGATGACTTCCAAGGTGAACGCCAGGAATTCTTGCTGTCGACGATAATATTCCTGCGACATGGAATCGCGTTTGGCCAAGACTTCGCCGATGGGGGCGTTCGTTTTTTTCTTTGCTTTTTGCGCCAATAGATCGTTGACGGGAAAAATGAGAGTGGTCGCGAGAATGATGTATTTGAATTTCATGGATTTGCCAATATAGTCGGAGCGTGTGCTGTTTTTCGAAACACGCGGGCGGAGTAGAATGTTCCGTAACCTTCTGAAGATACTCTGCTGGCGAATGTTTTCAAAATTATTTCTTCTGACAGGACGAGGCTGCCGTTCGCATTGGCTTACCCGTTGCTGATTTTGCAAAACGTAAGAAAAATGTAGTCACGCCATTGCGAAGTGTTTATATTTTTATACGAGTGTATCGGAGAAGTCCCCAGGCTTGCTGTTTTGAAGGAATGATCTTATACTCTCAAGGTTCGCCGCCTGACACTTTTTGTTCAAGCTTCAAAAGCTGGTAAAAAAGGGCGGGATTGTCATGCTGGAAGCATCTATTTTGATCCAATTCTTGAACTTTTGAGCGTAATCTGCACTGGACGATAACAAAGATTCCTTCAGAAAGACAAAACTGGGGTTTTCGGCGGCTCGAAAATGCAGTTTACAAAAAATGTCAGGTAGAGAGTCCCAAGGTGACAACTTTGGACTTTCCAAACACCGCTGATCGATTTGTTGAGTATTCAGGAAATTTAAGAGAGAGCATTTCATGAAACGCCCCTGTCTGCAATTTACAGTTTTATTTTTCCTTTTTGGCTTCGCTGCGGCTCTTGTTCAGGCCCAACCCGCTTCGCCGCCCAAATTGACGGTTGTGATCGCCGTTGATCAGATGCGCCCGGACCATTTGACCCGGTTCGAAAAACTATATGAACACGGTTTTGCCCGGCTTGGCAAGGAAGGCGCCGTCTTTTTGAACGCCCATCAATACCACGCACAAACGGCGACGGGCCCGGGGCATGCGTCAATTTCGTCGGGAAGCTACCCGTCGCGCAGCGGCGTTGTCGGCAACAATTGGTTCGACAGGGTGACTGGGAAATACGTTTATTGCAGCGAAGACCTCACCGTACGGCCTGTTGGAGAGAAGTCTGACACGAAAAGTCCGGGGCGTTCGCCGCGACAAATGCGGACTGATGATCTCGGAGTCTGGCTAAAGAAAGCGCATCGCCGCGCGAAAGTTTTTGGCGTTGGCCGCAAGGATCGAGCGGCGACCCTCATGGGCGGCGGAAAAGCTGACGCCGCTTATTGGTACAGCGGCAGTACGGGCAACATGATTTCCTCAACTTATTACATGAAATCTTACCCGAAGTGGGTGGATGATTTTAACGCCGCTCACATGCTCGACCAATATTTTGATAAAGGCTGGCAAAAACTTTTGCCGGATGAAGCCTATGAATTGGCGCGTGAAGATGAATATCCGTACGAAGCGGACGGCAAAAACACCACTTTTCCGCATTTGTTTAACAAGACGAAGGATAAGCCGGACGGCTCGTTCTACGGCAGATTAGCAGGTACGCCGTTCACCGACGAGTATGTGTTGAAATTTGCTGTTGAGCTCATAAAAAATGAAGGGCTTGGCGCAGACGACGTTCCCGATCTGCTTTTTGTGGGGTGCTCAGCCGCTGACGGCGTTGGCCATTCTTACGGCCCGTTCAGCCAGGAAAGCATGGATCATTTTCTGCGCCTGGATCGCTATCTCGGCGAATTCTTTGCATTCCTGGATGAGAAAATCGGCGTAGAAAATTACATCGTTGCGCTTACCAGCGACCACGGCGTTTTGCCGCTGCCCGAAGAATTGAAACGACGCGGCGTAGACGCTGAGCGCGTTAACAGCGTTAATTTGAGAGAGAAGCTTGGCTCAATAACCGAAGAAGTTGGGGAGGAATTAGGCGTCAAAGAAAAGTTGATACTCGGCATGTCGGGCAACGGCGTTTTGCTGAATTATGACGCTGCAAAACCTTACAACGTGTCCAAGCCCAGGCTCGACGAAGTTTTTGCCGAAAAGCTGAAGGCACTGGAAGAAATTGACGACGTTTTCACCAAAGCAGAGCTCGAAAGCAATAAGGCGTCGGATCGTCCTTACATTGAGCTTTACCGGAATTCTTATCACAAGGAGCGCACCGGCGATTTGATGCTGCGGTTTAAAAAACATCGTCTGGTTTCCGGGCAATACGGCACGTCTCACGGTTCGCCTTATGAATATGACACGAATGTGCCGATTGTTTTTTGGGGGAAGGGCATTCAGGCCAAACAAGACGCGAAAGAAATCAAAACGGTCGATATTGCACCGACGCTGGCTGAACTTTTACAAGTAAAAGTCAGAGGGAAAATTGACGGCGAGAGCGTTGCCGGAAGCATCTCCAAATAGCTGAAGTAACTCCGACAGGGTTCAAAAACCCTGTCGGAGTTAGCAATTACTCAGAAGATGCAAATATGCAGGCGTGGGAAGCTGTTCAAGCTTTCCGGCAGATGTTGATCATCTACACCTACTTCAAAATTCGAACATAATCCTCATGCACCCAGCCGCGTTTCTCGCCTGAGAATACGACGTGCAGCCAACCATTCTTACGTTTCAAAACTTTTAATTTATCACCGCGTCTGGTTTCGGCGATCTTGGTGAATTCAACGCCGGGGCCTTTGCGGACGTTGAGCCTTCTTGCTGTCACTTGAACCCACTTTTGCCTTGCTTCCTTTTTGCCCTTCTTAAGAGAACTCCTCTTTTCTGTTTCTTCAACGCGAGCACCCTGCGGTGCATAGGCGATTTCTGAGAATACGGCTTTCCGTTTTGGCTTTAAGGCAAACGAGAAAGAAAAACTGTGAATATCCGTTCCGTCTACCTGGTTTTGCCCAAAACCGTAGTCTATCGAAATATCCAGGTTTTGCATTGGAAAGACCAATCCCGCGCCGCCGCTGATTCCAAGCGACTGGTAACCCAGACGAATGGGAAGGTGCTTTGAAACACGCATTTCCACACCGGTGAAAATCGAAGGGGATTCAGATGAGAAATTCGTGACATCGGCCGAAATAAGCAATTTTCGCCAAAAGTTTAGCGCAACGCCTGCTCGGAGCGAGTGAGGATAATTCTCTTGCAAGCCGGTCGACCAATTTGCGCTGGTCAGCAGATTCTGAGCTGTAAATCCCAGACTCAAAAAAGTCGAGGGCTTTACGAGAAACGAAACGTCGAACCCCTGTCCGAACGATTGCGCCAAGTGCTGTTTTTGGTAAAGCATTTTAGCGTTAGCGCCGAGATAAAAAAATCCGCCGAGTTTTTGTGCAAGCGTCAACCAAAAAGCATGGTCAGCGTGGCTAAAAAGAAAATCCGCCGAGGACGAATTCCCAGTCCTTGCTTCAATTCCGCCAATGCTGGCGTTTGTCCAGTTAACGCCGAGCATTGTTCCTCGCGTTATTGGCAAAGAAAGTCCGGCAAATCTTTGATTTCTTCCCAGTGAAAGCTCCAAAGACGAAGCGGCCATTTGAAAGCGATTCTGCTGCGCCAATCCCGCCGGATTCCAAAGGCTGGCCGAAGCGTCGTTCGCAACTGCGGTGAAGGCGCCGCCCAAAGCAAATCCGCGAGGGCCTGCGCCATGATTTAGGAATGAGCCCGGTAATCCAGGGCTGTTTTGCGCCTGGACAAGCGTTGCCGGCAAGGCGGACGCAAAGAGGAAGAGGCAGACCGCGGTAAGCTTGGCGCTTGAACTAGTAGCTCGAAACTGCAATTTTGATGATTTCAAAAGTCGTCTCCGTTTGGATTTTGCAGAAGTAAACGCCGTTGGCGACGCGTAAGCCGAACGCATTTTGACCGTTCCAGAAATCTTCCGTGTGTTCGCCTGCGGTTTTTGGAACGTTTTCAGCGATTGTCGCGATGAGATTGTTGTGAAAATCGAAAATCTGAATGGTTACGGAAGCTGCATTTTCAAGCACATAATGAATATTGGTTCTGTTGGTTGAAGCGTTAAAAGGATTGGGAAAGTTATAAGCTTGTAAGCCCGAAGCCTGATCAACTTCGGAAACAAAAAGCGAGGCTTCTTTGGAAAAAGGGCTCTCATTCCCCGCTGTGTCCACCGCCGTCAGCGCGAAGAAAATCGGCTGATCTTCTTGTACGTCTGTCAAGACATGCTGTGTCTTGTTGCCGACTTCGATGACGGAATGATAATTTCTGGATCGGTCGCCATAATAAATTCTGTAACCGGAAATATCGGGTTCATCGTTGGCTTGCCAGGAAATTGTGATTGTAATTGCCGGAACGACGAGGGCGTTTTGAAAGCGGGCGAGACTGCGGGATCGAATTTCTGAAAACATGGCTGCTCCTTTCACGATGATAAATTTATGCATCGACATAAGGCAAGCCGGACGCCAGGTTTAAATTTATGTCTAAGGCGTTGTTTTCATTGATTCGAAATTATTGATTGACGATTGGGTGGTTCGGAAGGCGGCGCGATGATGTAAAAAATACCTGCAAGTTTTACCGCACTTGATTCCCAACTTTTTGGAAATAATTTTAAGCCAACCGGTGTTTGAAATCATCGAATTTTCGAGCATTCGAATATTGACCTGAATCGCGCGGCGCCATATATTGCGCCAACTTTTCTGAAAATTTTCAAGTAGCTTTATGGAGGTAAATGATGAAATTGTTTCGTGCTTTGGTCGGTTCAGCGCTCGTCTTGGCATTTGTGCAAAACGTAGCAGCGGGAGACGTATTCGATATTGACAGAGGGCATTCATACGTCGGTTTTTCTGTTAAGCACATGATGGTCGCGAAAGTGCGCGGCGAATTTACGGATTTTTCCGGCAAGATCGAGTATGATGCGGAGAATGTAGAAAATTCTTCCGTGAGCGCGGTTATTAAAACCGCCAGCATCACGACCGAAAGCAAGCGGCGTGACGATCATTTGAAAAACCCTGACTTTTTCGACGTAGAGAATTACCCTGAGATTAAGTTTGAGAGCACGAGCGTCAAAAAGAGAGACGATGGCTTCATCGCCGTTGGCAATCTTACTATTCGTGATGTTACGAAGCAGGTCGAGATTCCTTTTGAAGTTCTGGGCGTCGTTGAAACGGCGCGCGGCAAGCGTATGGGGATTGAAGCTGTGTTTACGATTAATCGTCAGGATTACAACGTGAAGTGGAGCCGAGCAATGGACAACGGCGGCGTTGTGGTTTCAGATGAGGTCAAAATCGAAATTAATCTTGAGGCAAGAGGGCCCAGTAAAGAAGAGTAGCTTCAGCGAGCGGCAAGAAAAATACGCTCCATTGTTAGACTTGCGTTGGTAATTATTGGCCAGTTTTAAAGGCGGCGTCCAAGCGGAACCGCCTTTCTTTTTGTGCCAGAAAAGACTCTTTGAGTAACTGCAATCGTCGATGAAAATCCTGAGAAAAAATATCAAATGCCGGGTTGTGGCGGCGATTCTTACTATTGTCGTTTCACCAGTTTTTTCACAAGATTTTCCCGTGATTGGAGCGGGAACAGGTAGCTATATGCCGAATCATGAATTGTTTAGCGCCGTCCTGCAAACACATGTTCACGATGGATTGGTTGACTACAAAAATCTGCAAGGAGATGTGCGTTTTCAGCAATATATTAGCTACTTGCAAGGGATTGATCCTGATAGCGTAAAACCTGCCGAACAGCTTGCTTATTGGTTGAATGTTTACAATGCATTCATGCTCAAATACGTCATCGAAAAATATCCTCTGGAAAGCGTTTTTAGCACCATAGCCTATGTCTTTAAGCGTTCGACGTTTCACAAGAAGTTTGTCGAATTGAACGGCGTGAAATATTCTTTCAATCAGGTTGAACACAAAATAATCAGGCCATTTGGCGAGCCCAGGATTCATTTTGCTCTGGTCTGCGCCGCCCAAAGCTGCCCGCCTTTGCGACCGGAAGCGTATATCGCTGATCGCTTAAACGAGCAGCTTGACGATCAAGCCAGAATCTTTCTTGGAGATGAGCGAAAGAACGTGTTCGACTTTGAAAATAAAAAAGCGCGTGTTTCAAAAATCTTCGACTGGTTTAGAGGAGATTTCGCCTCGAACAAAACGGACCTGCTGATTTATCTCAGCCAATTCCTGCCGAAGCAAGAGGGGGAGATGCTCAAAGCTGAGGCAAAACGCTATGGGGTTGGCCACTTTTCTTACAATTGGAAATTGAACGACGCTTCTCCAGATGATCCCGGCAAATGAGAATGCTTTTACATGATCTTCGCTGCATTCTAAAAACAAAAAGTCCGGAAGATTCTACGGGAAAGTTATTCCCCGAATAGTAGAATCTCTCGGACTTTTTAAATTAGACCAACAAAGAGCTCAAGTCTTCAAGTTAGAAAACAATTGATCTCGTTTATTGGGATAGACAAAAACTCAATTGTCTTTTTCGAGCCGAACGATAACCTGCAGATCGTTCTTGTTGACCAACTCGCCTGCATCAATCACTTTCAAGTATTCCTTGTAGCCCGCTTTTGTGATTTGAATAATATGTCCTTCGCTGCGATCAATGATAACCCTGGCCGGGGATTGGCCGACAAACCGGTCGTTGACGTAAATGTCTGCGCCAACCGGAATCGAATTGATTTGCAGCTTAATGCGGCCCGGAGACAAGCCTGGTTGCTGGACAGGCGGAGCGGGAGGCGTTACTTGAACTGCCGGTGGCTCAGGCGTAACCGTTTGCTGATCCGTTCTTTCGAGTGGTTGTTCTTCCTTAAGTTGTCGTTTCGGGGCTCTGAGTTTTTCTCTGGGAGCTTCTTGTCGTTCCAGCTTTTCAATCTTGCGCGTCGGTCTAGGCGCTTCGCTCACAACAGCCGACTCGCCGAAATCAAATTGCCTGATCGCGAAAAAGTTTTTCTTATTTCTGGGGAAGCCGCCCCGATCTTTTTCAAGATCAATGGATAATTCAGTGCGCGAATTCGGCAGAATCCTGACACGTTCATCCGTACGAATTTGATAAACTCTTTTCCGCCAAAAGCCGACGACATGGTATTTAGCTTTAACGTCATAAGCGCCGGGAGCTAAATGAAATTTGTAAACGTAGTCTGATTTCAAGTTATGTTCCGCTCTTTCCGGTGCGATTTCTTTGCCGTTTATTGTGAGCGTCACAAAGTTTTTGTAACTTGGCCCGCTGTCGGCGACATTCCCAATGCGGATGACTAAGTTATGCGGAGATTGTGAGCGTTCTCGCTCAGGGAGTGATTCGGCAGGCTTGAGGCGTTCAGAAGCTCTGCGAGTAGACATTCGCCCGCTGCTACAGGCCGAAAAAAGGAGCGCGGTTAGCGCAATCATGGCAACGAATCGTAATCGTTGATGCATTTGGCCCTCCATTCAGTTTGAGGCTGATCGATGTACTGTATGGGAAGCGGGGCGGCACGGCACGTCGTTCTTCAGAACCTAAGTACGTCACGAACGCGACAAGTTAAAGATGGTTCGAAAAAAATCAAAGAAAAATAATTCTTTATCTGAATTTTGTCAGTGCAGATTAAAACGTTATGAACTCTAAACTCCAAATATACTCTACGAAACATGAATTAGCCATCGCCGCTGTTGACCGAATCACTGACGTATTTTCTTCGAATATTGAAGAAAAAGGCGTTTGTTATGCGGCTATGACTGGCGCCGCCGAGGCCTCATTCGTCTACGATTTGCTTGCGACTCCGCCATATTGCGACAGAGTGCAGTGGGGGAAAATGCACATTTTTCTTCTGGATGAACTTTTTGACTGTGGCAAGGCGACGGGAGTGCATCTATCCAATCTTACAGAACTACTTTTTGCGAACGTACAAATCCCGCCCAAGAACATACATTCCGTTAAAAATAAATTGTCAATGGACGACGCGCTCGAGGAATATCGCCGAAGTCTAAGCTTTCAGCTCGCGCGCAATGCACAGAAGTTTGATTTTGTTTTTTTCACACCGACAGAATCAGACGTTTATTTTGAAAATGTGGAGAATGTTACCAAACATCTCGATTCCAAAGCGCCCGTAGTTTTGCTGAACCAGAATTATATGAAAACGGCGACGGACTTCCTGGCTCTTTTCTCCGGCTCGGAAATTGAAGAGCTGGCAGCCAAATTTGCCAATCTGCATTTAGAACAGTCTAGAAGGATGTCTCTTTTTATGGACAAAGAAGCTGCAGGAAAGCTGCCCCAAGCCTCTAATTTTTTGACCAAACCTTCGCTGCCTTCTTTTGAACAATAGAATGCATAAAAACGATTTTCGAAAAACACCCCCTGTTTGAAAATATTCGGAAAAAAAAGTGCATTATTAAAAGAATTTTTTGTACTTTCAGGGCTTGCGTTGCGAGAAATGATGGGCAACGTTTGAAACGTAGTTAAAAAGAAATTAGGAATTATTCAGGGAAGGGTCGTGGCGATGAGCAAAGAAGTCAAGACGCCGGAAGTCGGGGACGAAATTTTTACTACTTGCGGGAAATGCAAGAGCGAGATGTATCACGTCGTTACTTCCGTAGAAAATGACGTTATCAAAAAAGTGATGTGTAAGGGATGTAACTCGACGCACGCTTATAAAGCGCCTAAAGCCAAGAAAAAGACTGCCAAATCGAAAGCGGCGGACGATAAGCCTAAAAAGATCACCCGCCGCAGAACCAAGACGATGGATTGGGACACTTTGCTCGAATCTTTTGAGGAAGAGCAATTCGTCGATTATGAAATCACGGGCGATTTTACGCAAGCCGCGGCTCTGCGCCACAAAACATTTGGGGACGGCGTAATTGTTAAGGTTTTGTCCGAGACGCAATTAGAAGTTCGCTTTCAGGACGCCATAAAAATTCTGGTCCACAATTACGTTACGCAGTAGACTGAGAGCGGGGGAGAGAAGGGGGAGTGACATAGATTCCATCGTTTCGGCGAAGGAATCTATTTTCGTTTATGGGATGATGCTTAGCTTTAAGACAGAGTGTTTTCTGCCGGTAACCAACCTGAGAAAATACACGCCCGCCGGGACGGCGTTAAATTGATCATCCAGACCGTCCCACAAAAAAGTGTGCACGCCTGCATCCAACCTTGTATCAACTATCTTGGTTATTTGCCTGCCCAATACGTCGAAAACAGAGAGTGACACGGTTTCATTCTCTGGTAAATCGAAAGAAATTCTTGTTGTTCCGCCTTGGGCTTTCATAGGATTTGGAAAGCTCTGAAGTAGAGCAAAAGTCTCCGCCGGGCCGACCGATTTGCCTGACGAAAAGAGATTGTGAGCCGTTCGTTTCGACATCTCCCCGAAGCGAATTTGAATGGCTTCCTGTTCTTTGTCTAACGGGCTCAAAATGACGCCAAGCCACTCAATCTCGCCTTCAAAATAAACCAAATTTCCGAATCGATCAAAAAGCGAATCCGTTCTTGTGTCGACGATGACGCGCTTCCAACCCTTCCAGTCAATTGTAATGGGTTGTGAAAAGTATTGCCGCCCGTCGCTGAACAAGAAGAACAAATCTGTAAAACTACTGTCGCCGGAGACGGCTAATGCGACAGCTTCGCCTCGTGAAATTGGGATTGCGCCATGCATAAGCGGCATAACAATTTCATGCACGGTGCTCTGCTCTGGAATAAACACTTCCGTAATTCGAGAATCTTCCTCGAAACCGCCTCTCACGGAAGCGATCTGATATTTTTGCTGAACGTCATCAAGGTTGATTTGGTGAAAAATTGTGTTGTCATTCTCTTTTGTTGACAGCCGGCGCCAGTGCCCGGTTTCTGACTTTGTGGAAAAGGTCCACTGGAAATTGCGCCTTAGGCCAATTCCGGAAATATCTGAAATGTTTTCCAGAAGCGTGACCAGGTATTTTTCTTGAGGAAGCAGGGGCTCGACAGGCGTGATTGTGAGCGTCGCGCCATCCGAGACGAATTGCGCCGGCGTTCTCTCGCCATTTTTTGAGACAATAAAAAAAGATTCGTTGTCAACGAGTGTTTCTGGGATGACCGGGCGGTTGAACTCGATTCGCAAAAGTTGGTTTGTGGAGACGTCGGAAGCGCCGGGATGGGGCCAAACATCTGTAACTTGCAAAAAAGTCGTGTCCCGCGGCGCTGTCCTGAAATGGAAACTTAGCGGCGATGCTTGCGGTGCTTCAGCCGAGATTTCTTTGTGGGATAGAGATGCGTTTTCGATTTGAACAGTATATTTTTGCCCGAACTGCAATTTTAGATTCGGCTTAAAATACACGCCGCGCCCGGTTAAATCAGTAATAAAACGTCCGTCGATCTTGGGCGAAATTGAAATACGCTCAGCGATGTTTTGCAGGCTTTGCGGGCGGGAAAAGCGGATGTAGATTTCTTCGAACACATCCACGCCTTCGCTGCGATTCCCCGGGTGATGTTCAAGAATTTGCAAATGCTCGTTCTTTTGCGCCATGACTTCCGCTGAGCAAAAGAAAACACAAAGAACGCAAAACAAGAAATTTTTGATACAAACGTTTTTCATTGGTAAACCAGAACTTCTTCCATCCTTTGAAGATTTCCAGATAAAGTACGCCTGCCCTTCAAGCAGTGAAGAAAACATTTTTAGTCTTTTGCGAGCGTCCGTCGAGAGATTTTCCGTTTGTCATTTTTCGGCTGATCGCCCAGGCTTCAAAGCCGGTACCATCCAAGAGCTTAACAAAAAGTCTCGGCATAGAAACAATAGACTATTACATGCTCTAAAAGACTGATTTCACCGCAAGATGTTCTCACATAAATTTCATTTTTCCACTAAAATTTTTGTAAGCGTCTCCAGAGTCAAATTTCCTCCGCTCATGATAACGCCGACTTTGCGACCTGCCAGGCTTTTACGATCACGGTAAGCTGCTGCAAAAGCCGCTGCTCCGGCGCCTTCCGCGACGTTGTGAGTGTACGTGAATAATAGACGAACGGCTTGTCTAAGTTCGTCATCATCGACCAGGACAAAATCGTCGAGGCCGGTTCGCAGCATCTGCAGCGGATAACGAAACGCCGCCAGCGTCGCCAAGCCCTCCGCAAAAGTATCGGCAGTCTCGGTCGTTTTTTCTTCGCCTGTTTTCCAGGACTGGTAAACCGCTGAAGCGTGCGTCGATTGCACGCCAATAATTTTGGTTTTTGGGCTTACAGCTTGCCCTGCAACGCAACATCCGCACGCCCCACTGCCGCCGCCGACGGGCACGTACAGCACGTCCAAATCGGGTACGTGCTCAAAAAGCTCAAGAGCATAAGTGCCCACGCCTGCGATTAAAAGCGGCTCATTGCCGCCCGAAACAAAGCGCATCCCCTGTTCGTTCGCGACGGACTTGGCCTGTCTGCGGCAAGTCTCATAGTTTTCGCCGAAATATACAATTTCAGCTCCAAAGTGTTTCATCGCCCGGATTTTTTCCGGGTTTGATTCTTCGGGAACGAAAATTTGTGCCTTCATATCAAACAATGAAGCTGCGTAGGCTAATGACTGACCATGATTCCCAGTGGACGCGCCCACAATGCCGCGCTTTCTTTGGTTTTTCGACATCGCCGCACACAGATTGATCCCGCCGCGCACTTTGAATGCGCCCGTGTGGTGATGGTTTTCATGCTTTACCCAAACCTCGCCGCCGAAGAGATGATCAAGAGCAGGGTAGTTGTTCGCGTGTGTTGGCGTGATGTGGGGGGAAATTCGCTTGCGGGCGGTAAAAATGTCAGAAATTTCAACAGGTTTTAAATGCTCCATCTACTCCTCGCAAAAACGTTACGTAAAGAATGAGCGCTTATTTGTGGTAGTTCTCTCCACGCAAAATCGTAAACCCGCGATAGATTTGCTCCAAAAGCATCACGCGCGCAAGCTCATGCGGAAAGGTCATCGAAGAAAGGGCGAGTACGAGGTGAGCGCGTTTTAGAAAGTCGTTTGAAAAACCGTTTGGGCCCCCGATACAAAAACAAATGGTCGCCGGCCCATACAATTCTTTTTCTTTCAGAAAGTCCGCGAATCGCGTGCTGGGGAACTGTCGTCCGGATTTATCTAAAGCCACGATAAAAGCCGTCGTTGGAATTTTTTCCAAAATACGGTTGCTTTCATCGGCTTGCACAAATTCTATAGTTTGCTTGGAAGGCTTGGCGTCGCGTAGTTCATTAATTTTGAGCTGTGAATAAAAACGGATGCGGGAAGCATATTCTTCCGCGGCTTCGCGCCAATGCTTTTTCTTCAATTTGCCTATGGCAAGCAGCTGGATTTTCACTAAAACCCGTCAATTGCTTTGGATGAATCGCCTCGCTTGCACGCCGCCCCGAAACGTCTTGCCGCCCTCGCGCCACAGAACATTGAGCACCAGATCTTTGCCGGATCGTTGGCCTTTACATGCAAGAAAAGCGTCTATGCCTCGTAAAGATTCGTAAGTAATTTTGAAGGAAATATCACCGTTTTCAAGCTGCAACTGACGGACGGGAAGCCGTTTCAGGTTTTCGGTGGAGTCTGTCCAAAAAGCGCGGATATTTGTGCTGGTGAAAACAACATCCAATTCTATGGGCCGCGTCAACCGATTAGCTTCCGCGAGCAGCAATTTCCCCTTCCATAGACCGGCCCAACTCGGGTCGATTTTTTCGGTATTCGCTAATTTGCCGCCCCCGGCGCAGCCCGATAAGCCCCAGATTAACAACAAAAACGTTGGAAAAAAAGCAATCCTTGCTTGCATAAAGCTCTCCTGAGCAAAGTCACGTGAATTCGCGTCAATTACCAATTTGTCATTACGCTCAAACCCCTGTTTTTGCAGGACGATTCAACTTTTGAGAAATGCGCGCCGCTACCAATCTTTGCGCTTGCGAAGCTCTGTGATATGAGCCGCATGATGTTTGCCGTGCCACGCGTAAAGGCTGATATTTTGGTCGAGCCGAATTTGCCTGTTGAACTCAGGGTGAATGAAAGATCGTTGCAGGTCTGTCTCGCTCAAGTTTTTTAGCATCACCACCAGGCGCGTGTGCAATGCTTCGAGGATAAGAAGCGACATGTCGATTGGGCCTGTCCGCGCTTCTTTCAATTCAGCCCATGTTTTTTCATCATAGGTTTTGATCATTGGCGTGTCTTCCGTCAGCGCCCATTTGAAGCGCACATAGCTGCCGATGTGGCTGTCAACCATATGGTGGACGACTTGTCGCACCGTCCAGCCTTCGGGACGATAGGGCGTGTCCAATTGTTCATCGTTAAGTCCTGCAACGGCGGCGCGAAGTTTTTCTGGCGCTGCCTCAATATCTCGGATCGATTCTTCGATTTGGCTAGATGAGATGGCGTCTGAAAAGCTAAATTCCCCGATCGGATAGCGCAAGTCTTGCATAAATATTAATCCTCCTGAATGCTAAATTTATGAGGCGGGAAGAAAATGAATTTCCAGACAACAAGCAAATCAAATTCATGGTTACTCGACGCCTGATTTATCTGGCGCTTCCATAATTCACGCCCCGCCAATACAGCCAGTTTTGCAGGAGCGGTTTGCGCCGACGAGTTTGAGGCTATTTTCAGCCAAAGAAAGGCACGATCTGAAGGTGTAGAAAAGAACTGGTGACGCACGAGTCATCATGTCAAAAAATGCGCTACTCGTTCTCGTTTGGAGCGTCTACGGGCGACAAAATTTTTGCCGTCGCCGATTCAATTTCTTTGTGATCGATAACGCCTGCCCATTGGCCGACGATCTGACCGTCTCTGTCGATCAGAAAGGTCGCCGGAATCGCTTTAACCTTGAACGTATGCCACGCAGGCGTCGCTTTGCTGTCCCAAAAGATCGGGTATGAAATATTGAGCTTGCCCAGGAATTTGCGAATTTTCTTGAGACTGTTTTTGCCTTCATCGATGGAGACGCCCACGACGGTAAAGCCGTTGTCCGCGTTGGCGGCGTGCAACGCTTGTAACTCCGGCATGATTTTAAGGCACGGTTTACACCATGTCGCCCAAAAATCCAGCAGAACGACTTTGCCCAGGAAGTCTTTGAGAGTTGCGTCTTTTCCATCCAGTGTTGTTACGGCCATATTCGGAGCAGGGCGGGGGAAAACGGGCTTGGTGTAAGCTTTTGGGTCGGCAAGAAATTCTTTCTCGCAGCCTTTCGAGCAAAAGTAGTAAGTTTCGCCGTCAAATTTCGCATGCGCTTTGACATTTTCTTTTTCGGTTTCGCCGCGCAGCACGCATACGGCGCACAGGGCTTTTTTCGGAATTTCCTGTCCCTGCGCCGCAAGAATATTTGTTAAAATGAGCGAAAGAACAGAAGCGGTTATGAATTTTTTCATGATTTTCCATATGTCGATTTACAAGGTTCACAAAGCCGTTCCCGATGGAATCCGACAACGGCGGCCTTCGATATTGCAACTTAACGCAGAGACGCGGAGAACGGTGAGTTCCGCAGAGTTTTATTCGAGTTTAAGGCCTCTCCTTGAATTCAAAATCAAGTTTCCAATGCGCTTCTCAGCATCCTTTCCGTCTCTGCGTTTGGCAAAGCTTCAAAGCTTTGCTAAACTTCAAATATTAAAACCCGGCGGACAGCGAAACGCCCAACCTTTCATACCACACGTACATCAAATGCACGCCGAAACGGCTGGCGAAGTAATTGAGCAGTAAGTGCGAGCGGTCGCCGTCGTACATGTGGCGGAGAGAAAAGCCCTTGCCGAACTCGACGGCGGCGCCGAACGGCAGGTTGAAGCCTTCGTCCCACTCCGAATAATTCAAGCTGCCGTAAAATGACGTCCGCAGCTTGGGGAAATACTTGCTCACCGTAGCAAAGTATGATTGTTCACCGGCGGGAGAGCCGATACGATCCGAACTTGTGCCCAAAAACAGTGCCGGGCGCCGTTCCGTTTCGGTCAAAAAAAACAGCGACGCCAGCGGCCCGATTTCCTTCTCCAGCGGATTGTATTCAACGCCGATTTGTAAACGCTGGTGCAATCGATAATTTGCCGTAAAACGCCAGCGCGGTCGCTCCAGGTCCGTATCGACAAAGCGTGCTGAGAATGTCCAGTTGGTATGAATTCCGCTCCCACGGAGCGGCGCGCCCTCGCCCGGTCAGCCCACTCACGTCGGCGTCATGGAGAACTTTGGACGCTCAAGTTTGGTGGTGTCAGAACCGGCGCTTTGGGCAAATGCGGAAGACGTGTGTAGCAGAAATGCGAAGACGCTAATAATTGTACTCAAAAACAGGGTTTTAAGCTGAGTCATTTAGAAAACATACCTTTTTATGCCGCCCGGCCTTGGTTATGTAACAATGGTCATGACTCTACGAGTCTATTCCGAAAACATCAAGCTTTTTGCTCGGCAAGAACCTTCTGATTTTTCAATTTGTTTTACGCTCGAAAGATGCATATTTTGATTTAATGAAAACATTTTGGACAAACTCAAAGAGAGCAAAAATGAACCCCCAGTTATTAAACCGCATTGAGCTTAATCCTAAAATCATGTTAGGCAAGCCAGTTATTAAGGGAACGCGCATTCCGGTTGAAATAATACTCAACAAGCTTTCTCAAGACATTTCTATCGATGAAATCTTGAACGACTATCCGCGTTTGTCGCGTGAGGATGTGCAAGCAGCGGTTGCTTACGCCGCAATGCGTTAAATGCAGATCAATTGTTACTGAACAACCAGAAAAATTTCCTTATCGTACTAAAACCATCTTCCGACTTTTTTTCGAGTTTTCTGCTTCGATAAAATAAATATAAACCCCGCTTGGTACATCGGTGCCTCCAAAATTTTTTCCGTTCCATTCAATCTTTTTTTCTCCAGGCCCCATTATTTCATCAGCCAAAATTGCGATTTCTTCGCCAAGTATGTTGAAGATTTTAAGCTGAACATGCGCTTTTTTTTGCAATGTGAATCTTATAGTTGTCTCAGGATTGAAGGGGTTTGGATAGTTTTGATAAAGCGTGAAAATATTGGGCATACGGGTTGCGTCGCGTTCTACCCCGACTTTTGTAGGAATTTCAATAAAAATATCAGGAGACGACGTATTATGGAAACTTGTTTTTTTGCGTTCAAACAGCCACTCCATTTCATTCAATGCCAACCAGTCTCCCAGGATCGGAAGTGATGTATCGGCAACAGTGATGTGGCTGACATCATTCACCGAATCTGAAACGAACATCGATCGAAAAGTCGCAAAAGGTTTTGTCGGATCATAGAACGGTGTAACAAACACGCGTGCCCTCAGTGAATCAACCTCAAATTGAATTTTTGCACTATCACCGGATTGATAAACGATATCAAGAGAAGTTTCGGCAATATTGACGGCAACCTTTTCGATTGCAGCAAATGGACGGTTGGATTCGACTTCTGCTGGTCCAACAATCACTGAACTGCCAAAACACACCGATTCGACGCCGTCTGGCGGATGTGGTATCAATCGCAAATTACCATCTTG
>CAXHAT010000167.1:0-17292 GCA_964014485.1 uncultured Deferribacteres bacterium | reverse complement strand
CATCTGTATAAATCTGGAATTTCATAAAAACTCCCAATTAGTTCATTGGTTATGCGACCGAATTAAATTAGCGGACGGAGCGTCGCTTTGTTCCGCCCATATTCTTCACAGTACCGGAAACACCAGCTTTACGCATGGCTTTCGCAGCCAAGCCTAAATGTTGATTTGGCACCTGAAGAACGCGCTGGTTAGCACCAGAGTCTCTTAAACGTCTTGCCGCTTTCTCCAACCCCTTCAAACTACCGCTTCGCTCAACTTCAGTCGCACGGTTGCCACTCTGAGTCAGAGCATCCAATCTTCGGTTTCGCGAAAGAGAAACTTCTGTTTTCCCATCTCGACCAGCCGCTTTATTTTTTGCTGAACGATGACTTTTAGATTCCATGAAAAATTCTCCATAAAATGTTCAAAACACATAATGATTTAATTGGCGAAGAAAATAGGAATCTCATCACTGGTATGCAAGAGGAAACCATAGAAACTTTAACGTTATTAAAAATAACGTTAATAATAGTAACATTTTTCTTGATTTTAGCAACCTGGTTCGTATTTTAGATAAAATGAATCCTTACAGCCACATCTACCTGGAAATAGGCGACAAACTTAAACAGCTAAGAGAACAAAAAGGGCTGTCCCAAAACTCACTCGCAAAAATGGTAGGCCTGACCCGCACTGCAATAATCCACATTGAAAAAGGTCGCCAAAAAGCCCCACTTGATAAGCTGTACTATATCGCCGAATCACTTGAAACCGACATCTTTGACATTATTCCCCCAATGCGAAGACCCAACGCAGGACACAACCGTCTTATTTCTCAGCTTGATATTGCATCACGAAAAAGAATGGAGGCCGATGAACTCAGCCAAATTTTTGAAGCGATAGAACAACGCGGAGGGAAGATTAATGACACGCCGTAAAGCGCCAGCACAAATTGCACGACAAGTACTCAGGGAAATGAATATCACCACCACCCCTGTCAACATAGAATCAATCATAAAATCATATGACATCACACTTTCTACAGCACCCTTCCAAGATGACATCTCAGGCGTTTTGTTTATCAAGGACAAAAACGATCCGCAGATTATTGTAAATGAGGCGCATCACCGAAACAGGCAACGCTTCACTATGGCCCACGAACTCGCCCACTTTCTTCTACATAAAAAAAGCGGTATCCATATTGACAAAAAACTTTTTACCAGAAACGCTAAATCGCAAACAGGTGAAGAGCCCATCGAAATCGAGGCTAACCGTTTTGCAGCAGAGCTATTAATGCCGAAAGAATTAATCCAGAAAGAATTAAAAGACTTTGACGGCCTTGCCGACGACAATGAAGACATTGTATATGGATTAGCACAAAAACTCGAAGTAAGCACAGCCGCCATGAGTATACGCCTTCAAAACTTAGGTTATCTGCCAAAAGAATTTTAATCCTTTTCTGAAGCATCCCACTAAATCGTCCCAAAAAGTTGAAAAGGCTCTTCCCCTTGACTTCCTGGCGAAGGGTGAGAGATGGTAGAAGGCGCAAGGAGAGTTCATGATAAAGGGATTCCTTCAGGGAAGCGCTTAAATGCCTTACCCTTCAGGAGCAAAATCCAGATACTCATCAAGCAGCTTAACAGAACACACCAGGAAAAAGTCATTCCTTTTGATTTCAAATACACGCCTTCAATTACTCCATACCCTGAAATCGCTTGTGTTCTCGTTTTTGACAAGACAGTCACATCTTGTTTTGCCAAGACTAAATTTTGCAAATGGTCTTAATACAATTGCTTGTTGCTTTTTTTGAGGTAAATTCGACCTTCAAAGCTGAATCTTACCTTAAATTCCCCACTCAAAACTATAGCTCTGCCCAAAAGGAGGAAAAATGAGTTTTCGGATTACTTATTCGTCTATAGGTCAAAATATTTTATTGACGAAAAACAACGCCTTAACAGGTAAAGCTGAAATCAGAGAATTCAATGGAACCATCTATCGTTTAGGCGATAGTTGCACTCTTGAAATCAAAGACTCACCGGCAGGAGAACGCCCAATTTTTGGAGGAGGTGAAATAATTGTTATGGGGAAAGGCAGGAACGAGTGCGGGAAATCCAGAACATCTTGTTGGATTACTCCAGCCTACCATTCATCGGAAAAGGCAGATTTTTTTATAAAGCCAAAAGAAGGGGCAGGAAATATAGATATTTTTTATGCCCTGAAAGGTGATATTCTCATTTATGAATTTGACAACAAAAACCATACTTTTCCAATTACCGTCATAACAGAAGGGAAAAAAGCAGAAATAACTTTTGATGCAAATCAACCAAATATCCGCAATAGATATTCTGCAATTAGCCTTGATATCGCTGACAGTGAATATGATTATATTTTAAGCAATTACATCGACCCAAGAAAATGGAGATAAAGGCAATCTGGTTTAGTTAGACTGTTTCTAAACATAAGGTCAATAGATATTGGCTTACTCATTTTGATCATATATAAACGCACGTTTATATATGATCACGATACTAAAGTATTCTTGACGGGCGTTGCCCAATCATAGTATGATTACTAATGATTAATGAGACTGGAGCAGTCGAAAATGGCCAGTAACACAGGAAGGATGAGCGTTGCCGTCTCACCGGAAAAGCAAGCCAGGCTTGATGCCATAGCCAACACAATGAGCCGGTCGAGGAACTGGGTGGTCAATGAAGCCATCAACCAGTATTTAGATTTGCAGGAATGGCAGGAACGAGAGATAGAAACAGCCTTAAAGAGAGCTGATAACCCAGCCGCAGAATTCCACTCAAACGAAGAAGTCACCAAATGGCTCTCAAGTTGGGGAAGTGAAAGAGAGCTTCCACCGCCGACATGCAAGTAACATGGCTTGATAAAGCCATCCATGATTTAATCATGATAAAATCCTATATTCAGGCTCACAACCCTGATGCTTCAAGAAAAGTGGGGCAAACCATTACCGAAATCGCTACGCTACTCGCACAGCATCCGGAAATGGGCAGGCTTCGTCCATGCGGCAAAATCCGAGAACTCATTATTCCGGGGCTTCCTTATATCCTTCCCTACCGGATACGAAAAGAAGAAGTCCAGATTCTGCGGGTATTACACACATCCCGGAAATGGCCATACGAACTCAACTAACAAACCAGAATCCTTAGAACACTCCGGGCAAGACTATTGAGAAAACACTACATTGCTTATTATCGCGTATCGACCGACAAACAGGGAAAAAGCGGCTTAGGACTCGATGCACAGCGAAAAGCCGTAGAAGGCCATATAAAGGCCGCTGGCGGGGTTTTAATCGAGGAATACACCGAGATAGAGAGCGGGCACAAAAACAAGCGCCCTGAATTGAATACGGCGCTCTCGGCTTGCAAAAAACAAAAGGCGGTGCTCATTATCGCCAAGCTCGACCGGCTTGGGCGCAATGTCGCTTTCATTGCGAGCTTGATGGAAAGCCGGGTGGATTTCGTCTGTTGCGACAATCCCCACGCAAACCGGCTCATGTTGCATATGCTGGCCGCTTTTGCCGAGCATGAGCGGGAACAGATCAGCGAGCGCACCAAGAAGGCGCTTGCGGCCGCAAAAGCGCGAGGTGTGGAATTAGGAAAAAACGGGAAGGATGTTCTTGCACCCCAAAACAAAAAAGAGGCGGATCGATTTGCGGAGTCTATGAAACCAGTCATCGAGGATATTAAAAAGGCAGGATGCACTACGATCCGGGGGATTCGCGACGAGCTGAACAGACGGGAAATTCCAAGCGCGCGGGAAAACGCCTGGCACTATGGAACGGTCTATAACCT
Source organism: uncultured Deferribacteres bacterium (assembly GCA_964014485.1). GTDB lineage: Bacteria > Zhuqueibacterota > Zhuqueibacteria > Zhuqueibacterales > Geothermadaptataceae > CAXHAT01. The sequence goes on along the minus strand of CAXHAT010000167.1, from coordinate 13,495 downwards.
TCTACAGCGAGTCGCTTTAAAACAAAAGCTTCAGTAATTGAACTTGCGCTCAATGTAAGAAATTTTTATATTTCACATTGGCTTATAATACAAAAAGCGCCATCTGTCATCGTGTTTGCCATAACTCTTTTAGCCGATAAGCCTACGTCACTGATAAGGGCGGTGGCAATGAAGCCATCGGTTAACTAAAGAGGTAAATCATGGCTAAGAAAAAGGTAGTTTGCCGTCCCACACGGACTGGGAAAAAACCTGGGCCGAAAACGGTTACTGTTAAGAAGCATGACCGCTCGAAGCCTAAGCCTATCAAAAAGAAATGCTGATAGGTAAATGACGACCGACAGGTGGCGCTTTCTTTAAGAACATCTTTCTTATACCAAAGTTCAAAGAAAAAAATAACAGACGGGGATTCGCATCTTTCCTTTTGCGATCATGGTTCCGGTTGAACATCTTACCTAACCATGAACAGCAAGAAAAACACCTACCTGCGGGAAATCACGCTCAACTATAAATTCAAGCAGGTTGACAGCAAGGTTATTGACAGCTCTGCAACCGACCCCAAGACCATCGTTCAGATGTTTTCCGACCTGCAGAACGAGACGAAAGAGAAATTCATTGCGATCAGCATTGATGCCAGGAATAAAATTATCTGTTATGAGGTGGTTGCAATTGGGTCGGTCAACGCGGTCTATCTGCGACCGGGCGAGGTCGTGCGCACCGCCGTTATGGTCAACGCTACGGGAATAATCGTTGTCCACAACCATCCATCCGGCGACCCGGAGCCATCGCGCGAAGATTTAATATTCACTCACGAACTCAAGGAAGGCGCGAAATTCCTGGGCATCGAGCTTTACGATCACATTATTATCGGAATAGAAGACTATTTCAGCTTTGCTGAGAAAGGGATTTTATTTACTCTAAACAAACACAAAAAATCCCCATAAACAGAGCCTTACCCCATTGTCATAAAGCTGTAATCGTGCCATGCTACAATGCTTTCATGACAAACTTCGAAGATAGTGCCGAAAAGGAACGGATTCTATTTAAAGGACTTTCCGCCGTATGGGGTGTCTCTACTATAACTTCAGTGCTTAATGTTTTGCTCATTTTCCTTGCGCCCCAAAAACTAAAAAGCTGGATTTTGGGAGCCGAAGCTATCAACTTAGCCGGGACTCTCTATTTTGACCGTAAACTAAAAAACGAACTAAAAGAGTTACAAGACACAGGAGCCACTGAATATACGAACTCTCAATCATCCAGCCATAACAATGTTAACAGAAGTTTTACAGAGGAGATCGACCAAGAAAGACACCAACCCCCAAACCAAAAACAGCGTTAACTTCCGGCACCCAACTGTTTCTGTCGACTTTGCGCAAGCATCTTTTCTGACTTTTTATAGTTCTGGTAAGTCTTGTAACTCATATACGCTTTACCTACGGCTACTGCCCCTTTCACCGCTTTAGGCCCGTACTCTTCCCCAATCTCTCCCCCTTCATCCACAGCTTCACAAAAAGTATTATCCATTTCGGCTTCAAAACTCTTTCCTGCTTCCTTTAAACTTTTTCCATCCCATAAATCTTTCGCGGCAACCACAGTCCCCCCCAAAGCACCGCCAGCAAACCCGAAAACACCGCCAACGATCTCCCCACCTGTCCGACACACTTTCTTTAACATTCTATCTTTATCAAACATCATCAATCTCCTTTCCTTGCGAATTAGTCCTATCAATATAAAAAACATGATTAATTTATGACTTCTGTAGCAACGATAATACCAGGCCCAAACCAGGCGTGAACGAGATGCTCTTGTGAGCGCCTGCAACATAAAAACGACAACCAAGTTTACAGCACGCCTTAAACATGGCGATATTTAACCGCTTGCTACCTGCTTCACGTCATTCATCGCGCTCTGTAGCGACGGATCGATACCCTTCAACATGGCCATCAAATCTTTTTTCTCTTCCACTGGCATGTTTCTATCCGCCGCAACAAGGGTAAATCCCGAAGTCTCTTTAAGTGGCTTATTTTCGATCAGCACCGCATTCATTTCCTGGCTCTCGATCTGGCCGTCGATCATATTGAGGTAAGCATTACGCTGATTAATGTAATCGATCTGGCGCTGGATCGCCATTGCCAGTGCGCCGAACTTCCACCAATAGCCAAAGGTCGCATCCACCCCCGCAAGCATAACCCCGACCGCAAACACCACTATCGGCTCGATGAATCGATAGGTGATCGCTTCAGGAACAAACCGGGAAACCACGAGGTCAAGAAAACCGATTCCCGGACTATAGCTATGCCACTTCACTCTTCTGCGATTTCTGGCAAATATCATCCCCCGATGCACAAGACTTGCAATGACAAAGGCCGACAACATCGAGAGGGAAAGCGCGCCTAAATTCTGGGCAAGTGCATTAAAAAAGACAAAGAGAGTCAGCAACAGATAGGATAAATAAAGCCGAAGCCAGCCAAGATAGCGCTCACCGAAATCGTAGCGCAAAAACACTTCTATCGTTACAGAAAACCACCCTGTTACCACCTGAACGAACATAAAAAACGTGCGCAGAGCATGGTAGGGGTCAATCATCATGAGCGTAGCTTGCTGTTCCAGCTTAACCTGTTCTTTCATTTCTCACTCCTGAGTAAATGTTGATTTGATAAAGGTTTTTCCTGTTCTATTCCAAACGCGACCACCCTGAAAAATGATCGCGTCCACGCACAGACCATTTACATGGCCACCCTTGCGCAAAGTCGAAAATTCCTGCGGCAAAACATCGTATTCCAGGCTTTCCGAAGCTCCCTGACCGCCGGTAGCGCCGCCAGTCTCGGAAAATCCCGTATTCATATTGCCCCGCAGTTGCCAACTCTGCGCGAACAGCTCGGATGCCCATTTGTTCGTTGTATGATCGCCATTGGCGTGAAAAATCTTCGTTTGGAGATTGCCGAGGAACGCATCGGCTTCCGAACGGCTCTTTTCGCCGCCAAGCTCGGCGTAATAGTTAGGTAGATTCTGGGTGAGGTAGACCGTACAGGCGCGCGAGCTGCGCGCTGTGCTTTGAAACTCGCGGTCATATGAGGTAATGAAATTCTGGCTCTCGTCCGCCCACAGGAAAACCGGACGGTGATTGGCGGAAGTGTCCCGCCGCTCGATAGCCTGTTGCCAGATATATTTAAACAGCACCTGCGAAAGCTGCCCCAACTCCCCGTATTCCTTAACGGGCAAATCCAACAAGATAACAGCGCCTTCCAGGGACATCTCCGGCGCAAAGTTCATCGAGGTGCAGAAAAGCTCTCGAAGCGTGCCGCGAAGAAAGCCGTCCGCCATCGTGGTAAAGGTGTTAACGATAATAGAGCGCGTCTTCTCCGCCAGCTTGGGGAATTCCGAAAGCCAGTAGCGAGCCGCCATCTCAAAATCCCGCTTTCGCATCGGTTCCACAGCCTTGTGGTCGCCTTCCAGAATAGCCTGAAAACAGAAAGAGCGCTTTTGCCAGTCTTCATTATTGGATTCGGCGATGCTCTGCGGCGCCGAGGAGACCAGGTCGTACAAATCAGGCAAGGAAACCTTGCCTTTGGCAACCGCCAGCAAGTCTATCGCATTGCGCAACAATTGCTTCATGGCACGTTGCCAGTAACTATCACCGCCGCCATACTGTTGTTTTCTCTCGGCAATTTCCATTACAGATGAAAACAGATTGACGAGATTTTCAGTCTGACCGGCACCGACACCAGGACGGCTCATTTCATAATTGAGAAAATCAAAACGCCACTCTCCGGAAGGAGAAAAGATGAGCAACTGCTCACTTCGACCAGCTTCGTGCATATACCGCTCCCACTCACGGCGCTCATCTTTTTTGGCAGTCAATACCAGGCCGCCAAAACCGTGATTCAAGAAAGCGCGTGCCACAGCCTGGCCGCTTCCAGAGGTTTTACCCGATCCGGTACCGCCAAAAATCTGCAAGCCTTCACAAGCATCGCCAATACGCCAGGGATCATTTTGGGAAAAATAGAGGAGGGGTGTCTGTAGATCGAACGGATCATTTGACACAAATTTTTGCGGCGCGGATGTACGTCTTAAACGGCTAAAAAGCCCCATAAGCTTTCTCTGAAATTAAATAAAGCAAAAACAAAGGAAACACAGAGATTGCACCTATAGATAAAAATCTCTGCGCCCATTTCCCCCAGAAACCTTCCGAGCAGAAGCAAATCGCCGTTTTTCATTTCCCGATAGACCGGGAAATTCTTCTTTTTCAAGTTGTTTTAACGAGAAAAACGCACTACTTTGCGAAGCAATGTATAAGTGCGCTCTTCTCCAAAGCTTCGCTTTTCCGAAGAGGCTGGAGCGTTCGCTAACGCTCACAATTAATTTTTTGAAACATACCGTCCGGAACATGGCGATTTATCATTTGTCCGCCAAAGTTTTCTCCCGTTCCAAGAGCCATTCCGCCGTTGCGGCCGCCGCCTACCGAAGCGGCGAAAAGCTCTATGACAAACGTCAGGACAAGACGCTTGACTACACCCGGAAGCAACACGTCCATCACGTTGAAATCCTTGCGCCTGGTCATGCTCCGGACTGGGTGGAAGATCGCGAAGCTTTGTGGAACAATGTCGAGGCAGTGGAGAAAAGAAAGGATGCCCAGGTAGCTCGTGAAATCGAAGTCGCGCTTCCCCGCGAGCTTTCCGGAACAGCGCGTAAAACGCTTGTGCGCGACTTCGTAAAGAACGAACTGGTCTCTCAAGGCATGGTCGCCGATGTTGCAATCCACACTTCCAACGCCCGCGATGGAGAAACGAACCCGCATGCCCACATACTCCTGCCCACGAGAGAAATAACGGAACAAGGATTCGGCAAGAAGAACCGTAACTGGAACAGAAAGGATTCACTGCAATATTGGAGGGCGCGTTGGGCGGACTATAGTAATCGCTATCTGAGAGAGGCCAATTCAAACGCTCGCATCGATCACCGCACTCTGGAAGCGCAAGGAATTGACCGCACTCCGACTAAACATCTTGGCAAGGAAGCGGCGGCTCTCGAAAAAGCGGAGATTAACAGCAGGCGAGGAAACAACAATCGGAGAATTCTCCACAAAAACAATATCTTGCCACATGTCAAAAAACTCAAAAGCGCAAAAAAAGCACGCGAGCAACATAAAGCAAATCCACCACGCCCGGAAAGGCGACGGCTTTATTCCATACTCGCCAATCGTTTGAAAACCTACAGCCAGGCATGGAAGGATAGAGCCAAAGAGTTACGGACAGCTATAATCAACAAATACGCATCTTCCTTTAAACCCGAGGAGAAGGATGGCCAAGAGCGTGCTCGATGACTTACTCGAACGCCCGGAAACCAAGACCGAAAAAGCTCGCCAGAGCGATTCGCCAGACTACAAAGCGATAGGTGAGGATAAATCCAAAACCAGACAGATTCGTCTTTCTCTCCGTCTGAAAGACGGAACAATCCATATAATCGCCTATTCCTACATCATGCGAATCATTTGTACGTCAAATCAATTCGCGAGTCTGATATGCACAGATTGCATCGTCACAGTGGAAGGCCGTAATCTCGAAGCCATGAGCGAAAAGCTCCAGGATGAGCAGGTGCGTTACCTGGAAGAATTCAACCCCGCGAAGTTCAAGCCGCCATCAGAAAACGAACCATTCATTCAGTCTATTACCGTCGAGGAGGCGTTTTCCGATTCCGCCGGCAGTGAATGACTTTTAAAAAGAAAATAGCGGTCTACGCGCAAGTATACCCCCTTAACGCCAAAATTAAAATCGAGGCCGCCGTAGGCGGCCAATTCCTTTCAAAAAAGAAAAGGGATTTCGTGCCTACTATACAGGCACTGAATTTATATCAAAGACGCTGGTCATTGCAGGCCGCAACCGGCGAACTCATGCCTTCCCCTTCCAGCAATGACTTTTTTATCGACAGCCCAATCAAAATAGCCACATAACCGAAAAACTCCCTAATTCCCAACTCCACACCTGTCACAGAACTGTCATCAAATATTCGCGTGGCTGACATCTCTCCTTCTCTCTCTCTCCGGTACAATCAAAAGGTTAATTGTCGTTTGCTTGACTCGCTACTGGATTCTACGCATTCGCGTATGTTTCCGGCAGTTTGAGACAGCGAACTATGGCGCTTTGGAAAAAACCATAAGGAGGTTAACTATGAGGCGCGTGAAATTATTTCTGATTATGGCCGTTGTAATGATGGCCGCAACCGGCGCAACGGCGCAACGGCGCAACCGTACTCTCTCATCACCTTGGCCAACAAAAAAGTGATCGAAAGAATCCCGGTGGAAAGAAAGACTCCTGTACATTTTCTTGTCAGCGAGAACGGAAAGGACGTTTGGATCGTTTCGAAAAAAGACAGTCGTCTTCATATCGACCTTGTCGAAAGAAACGGAAAAAAATGGAATCGCGACGAGGATCGGAGAGAATACTGGTTAAAACGTGACGACGGCATCCTTGCAGTTTTCGTCGACCCTCTCCCCAGGGGATATCCCGGATTTCTACTCTACAATTCGGATATCCGTGCGTATGTTGGTATCGATCAACCGAAAGCGTTATATCTTTACAGACTGAAAAAGTAACACCGCCGGTTCGGAAAAGCCCCACGACATTTGTCGCGGGGTTTTTCCTGTTTTGGGGAAACGTTTCGCCATTTTTCCATGCTGCATGGGGTGTGCGGAACTGGCATTCTTCTTTTCCAGAAAGGTCATCCGGCAGGAAGGTCCATTTTTCGCAAAGTAATACCATACCCCATCGCCTGAACTATCGCATTAATTGTATCAAATCGCGGTTTTGCCTTTTCTGAAAGGGCTTTTTGTATGCCATTGCGTGTTATATCGCTTTGGTCAGCTAAGGCAGAAACCCCTTTAATGCGAGCAATCATGCGTAACGAAGAAAAAAGCAATGCGGGGGTGCAACCGGCTTTCGCGTATTCTTCAAAAGCCGTCACAAGAAAGCTATCGATCTCGTCCAAGTGATCGCGGTAATATTCTTCCGTCACTTCATCAAATGTCCGATACTCACGTTTTTTTCCTTTAACCTTCATAATACTTAAGCTCCGAAAGCCACGTGTTGAAAAGGTTCGCCCTGTTGGTGTGGGCTGATCCGGATGCTGACTTTATACTCCAAACGTCTCAAGAAACTGAGTAACTTATCAGTGGTGAAACGGTCAAAACGCCCGTTCATCAAATGCGATACGTCCGGTTGCGCAATGCCAAGCAGTTCAGCGGCTTCTCTTTGTTTCAACCCTTTATTTTCTATAAGCTTAAAGACGTGGAATCCTATTTGCGCCCGTGCAAATAGTTCGTCTGCATCTTCTAAGCCAAGATCAGCAAAGACATTGCCGGAACCTTCTTCAAATTCGATTTGTGTTTGGTTAGCCATTTTTCTCCAACTCCTGTGCTTCCTTTAAGCGTTGTTTTATCAGGTCTATGTCCTGTTTCGGCGTTTTAATGCCTTTCTTAGATTTTTTCTGGAAGGCATGTAGCATGTAAATTTTATCTCCAAATTGTACCGCAAATACTGTCCGATAGGCTTCTTTGTCAAACTTGATAGCAATCTCAATGACACCAGAGCCAACGCCTTTGAATGGTTTTGCATTTTTCGGCATACCGCCAAACTGTATCGTTTGAAGCTCAGAACCCATCGCTTTTTGGGCTTCTTCAGGAAACTTTTGAATGTTTCTTTTAGAATTTCCCAGCCAGATGATCGGGCGAATAATAGGTGTATCAAAATCTACCAACTGACCACTCCAGAATATAGTAAATTTACTATAAAATCAATCTTTAAAATTACAACATTACAAGAAGACTGTGGGCGCTACATCGCAAGAGCGCTTTGTTTCTCCTTCAAATAATCCCCAATATCGTATCCGGTGGGCTTATTTTTAAACCTTTTAATCGATATGCGAGCGCTGGACGAAAAAAATTCTCTGGCGTTTTCATATACGGCGCTGTTAGCACGTTCACCGGCGGGATCATTGTCATAACAAATGACGACTTTTTTCACGCTTGCCGGATCAAAGTTGAAAAATAACGGCGTATCTCGCTTTACGTTGCCAGCCCCGTTCGTGTTGGTAATTACAGCCCATTCTCCAAGCTTTCCCTGCGCGTGAAGCGCAAGCTCGGCCGCAAGCACATCCTTCTCCCCTTCCACTACCAGAACACTGCTTGCTTTGGCATGTTCTTCCGGACGATTCGGAAATAGTTGCGCTGTTCGATTTTTACCCCGGTAAAAAACCTGATCTTTTTCCTTGTCGAGCGGGATAAACGCTACGCTATCTTTTGTAATCGGAATGGCAACATGATAATGCCAACCCTTTATCCCATACCGATCGGCAAGCCATCGCCACTGCTCCCCGTACCGCTTTTTTAAAAAAGCTCTATGCTTTTCCTGTAAATCGGTAAGCTCTGGAATATGCTCTAAATCCTGAGATGTCTCCGGAACGCGCCTTTTCTTTTTTGAAAGGAATGGGGTTTGTTTTTGTGTGAGTAGTTGGGCTGGATCAGAGACTAACCCTCTTACGCGGTCAACTGCCTGCATGAAATTACAGTTATCGACGACTTTGATGATTTCAAAGATATCGAGGCCGTCTTTGCCGGTTCTTTTGTTTCTGAGGTCGCATTCCGGACTGAAACAGGTAACAACCTGTCTTTGATTGTTTGCAACCAGAGACGGTTTTTTATCTTCATGCCTGAAGCAGTGCCAGGCATCTCCTGAGCCAGGCCTGGCACCGAGATAAGTGATTAACTCCGTAATAGGTAAAGCGGCACGCAATCTGTCTTTTTCTTCCTGTTTCATGCTGACTTATCCACAGACCGGCCATGAGACATTATACTACTACCTATATTTTATAAGGATAAAAGAGGTTAAAGAAAAGATTAGTTCTGTGGAAAACCCACTTAAGCTGTTGAAAAACAATGATTCGATTCGAAAGAAGTGTAGTTCAGACCTTCATATTACTGTAGCTCAAACCTTCATATTAAAGCGAAAGTGTAGTTCAGACCTTCATATTGAAACGCAAAGTGTAGCTCAGGACTCCATATTAAAGGCCGATGTGTAGTTCAGACCTTCATATTAAAGCACAAAGTGTAGCTCAAACCTTCATATTAAAAGCTGAAGTGTACCCCAAACCTTCATATTGAAGCGCAAAGTGTAGCTCAGACCTTCATATTGAGAAGCATGCAAGGGCGAACTTCTTGATAGTTATCCACAGAACAAATCTTTACGAACCTGCGCCTAATTGCTGTTTCGTGCGGCGAATCAATGCTTCACGTTCCTGCTGTATTAAATCGGCCCGTACTTCATTCTGGCGCTTGTTGGCATAAATGGATAGTGACACAAATTTTTTGTGAGGATACAAGATCAGCCGCCAGTCTATATTCTTGCGGCCTTCCTTTTTCGCTTCAGCTTCGTAACGCGACAATACTTCCTGCTCTACCAATACTTTCAACGCCTTATCTGCTTTCTGCCGCATATCGCGAATATTTGTAAACGCCATCCCCGAATCACGAAAAAGCGTCGTTAAAAATAAGCTGTAGGGCTTGCTCTCAGCAGCAAAAGTATAAGCACGGCATAGCCGTTTAAGAAGGTGTCGAGCCAGTGTGTTATGGCCCAACTGCATTGCCTTTTCATAATGATAGAGGCGGAAGGTCTTTTTCATGATGCTCTTGGTTACGAGCGGGTTGAACCGTACAAAACCCTTAGCATCCGCCCTGCCCCGCTTCTGATGTTCTTTCTTACTGTGGAGAACCAGGGTTTCAAACAGCGGAAATGCCAGAGTATATTCGTCTTCACTTTCGTCTGTACGAGTAATTTTCAATTGCGTCCCTGCGCAAATCTCGAGCGCCTGCCTAATCTCTACAATACTGTAAGTGTGCCCTGTGCGCTTCAATTCTTCGCGAATCTGATAGAGCGTAAACAGGGACCCCATCTCTGCATCCATAAAGAGACCGCTTCCTTCGCAGGTAATGCGGCGCAACGCGTCTTCCACAAACTCTTCCCTGGCACCGGGGAAGTAGTCTTTTTCCACGCCATCGGTATCCGGTACTCGAGCAGGCCTGATCGTCACCGAGTATTTCTCGCCGCTGACTTCGAAGTCCCGTTCTATGCTGTCCAGGAACTTCCCGGCCTGGCGATTGGATTTCCCCCAGACATATTTGGGAATCGCATCATAGAATGCGATGGAATTGGAAAGCTGGCGCTCTGCCGGATAGTCCTTTAGCTCAAACAGAAGCAACTGCTCCGGCTTGGAAATATCGAACTCTGAAAGTTCTCTTTTCTCTTTCTTTTTCCTGGGCATAAACTACTTAGATATAAATATATCCAGAACTATTTATATCTAATCCCTGTGATGTTGCCTGTAATACTCAAACGCGGCCATCAATAAGTCTTTATATTTCATTTTCCTATCAAAAGCATACCGCGTGAACTCATCCTTAAAGGATTCTGGAACCTTAAACAATATCTGTACGGTTTGATCATGCGACGGCTGTTGCAAGCGCCGCTCGTAACGTGGTGACGTTTCCTGGCTATCGATAATCTCTGCTTTAGTCGCCTTTCGTATTTTCGCCATAATCCCTTTTCTCCCTTATGCCGCTTCTGCTAAAGACAATCTATCCGCCACTTTTGCCACGACCGCATCCGCCCTTTCGTTCAAAGATGGGTAGCCAGTTTCTGTCAGGCTCATGCCTGCATCGAGCGCGCGGTGATAACCGGTCTTCTCTGGTATATCTCCAAGACAGGCATAAAACGAGTTCTCAATCAGCTCATAGGCTTCACGCAACTCTGCTTGCGACAACGCGACGCGATTAAACACAAACATGATCTTGTTTCTGTCGACCCCCTGTCTTTTCAGTTCGTTCGCCAGAATCACAGACGGTTGCAAATCATCTACCGTAACGCCGGTAGGGATAATAACCAGGTCAGCGATTCTTGCTATGGACAGCGTCATCGAGGTGGCGTGAGGCGATCCGTCAAAGATAACCAGGTCGTAGTTATTCTCGTTCTTAAGAGCACGCTCCACAGAATTAAACGTTGCGACATCAACGACCGGCTTAATATCATTTTTTAGTCTCCGATCATTCCAGCGCGAGCTGGTCGCCTGTACGGTGTCCGTATCGGCAATAAGCACGTCCCACTCATTTCTTGCAAACTCCACCGCCAGCAACCTGGAAACGGTGCTCTTCCCCACCCCGCCTTTTTGACTCACAACACCAATTTTCGTAGCCATAAATTAAATCCTTATTCTTAGATAGCTTTATATCCAGAACTAAATATATCTGGAAAAATCTCCCGCAAGTCAACTCAATAATACCCACCAAATCATGATCTCGAATCACGGGCAACCGGAATAGGCAAGCTCCGGAAAATCCAGGTGTACGATTCACCGGAAACAACACAACACCATCTGGCTATATTTATAGCTGGCTATAAATATAGCCAAAACATCGAGCGCTACTCCCCAAACAATTCATCTTGGTTTTCCAAGCAAATAATCCGTACTTTCCATCTGATTTTCCACGAAAGATAGGCATTTCACAAATCATCTCAACGAGGCAGGTTCATCATGTCAGCCGACAAAGACCAGGCGATTAACCGCGCAAGAGAAGTTCTTCAGAAGTACGGCCAGCCAGAAAATGTCGACAAGGAAACCCAACGCCAAATCGAACATGCGGAAATCAAACCACCCAAAACCGACCCAGAAAAAGACGACAGCATACGGGACAACCTGAATGATATTCGCGACACGTTCGAAAAGAATGAAGTAGAAGCGGAAGACACCCTTAGTCCTGAAAAAGAGCAGGAAATCGAAAACCAACTGGGCAAAGAGGAATCAGTCATCAACAAGTATGGAGAAAAGGCACCTGAACAGGAACCATCGCAACAAAAAGAGCAGGACAAGGAACGAGACGACCGCTAACCGTTTGATTATCTATGAGTGTTCTGCTATACTGCATCCATGATTGATTTGAATGATTTTTCTAAAACCCTGACAAAAGATTCTGACCCTATAAACGATAACTGCGAAAAAAAGAATGACTCTCGGGGTGGAATAGAAGCGTTCAAAAAGGCAGACGCTGACGGCCAGCTCAAATACTTGGCAGAAGGTGAAACCAAGTTACGAAAAGCGCTCAGACGCACCGATCTGCGCATAGAACACTATGAAGAAATCATGGAGACTCTCAAATCCAACGAAGAGCTTAAACGTCTGGTGATCGAAAAAGGCGGGATAAAATTCACGTAAGAGCACAAGAAAAACTTCAAAAACTATCAGCTATATTTATATCCAGATATACCCCAGCAATTCCTGCCACAGCGCGAGCGGAATCTATAAACAGATTTTCCTTCTTCACTCCATGAACACCTTGATTTTATCGCTTGCTTAATTACTAAAATATAGTAATCTTAAACAGGGATAATAAAAGAGACAACAAAAGGTATCTGCCATGAGCAATACAACCAGCATTAATTTAGGCGATCACTTTACGGGTTTTCTGGGGCAACTCACAGAAAGTGGGCGCTATGGTTCGGTAAGCGAAGCCGTCCGCGCGGCGTTACGGCTTCTGGAGCAAGAAGAGGCAAAGGCTGAAGCGCTACACAGAGCACTGACGGAAGGGGAAAACAGCGGAGAAAGCACACAGCCATTCGGCTCAATCGTAGAGAAAGCCAAAGCCGATTTTTATGCCGGGTAGCTATACAAAATCAAAACGGGCTGATCGAGACATCAGGGCGATTACAAAAAGGAGTATGGCGGATTTTGGAGAAATACAGACCGACAAATACATGGAAGGTCTCGAGAAAACCCTGAACATGCTTGCGGATAATCCCGAACGTGGCCGTAATTTTACACATGGCACCACAAACAGAACTTACCTTTTTTATAGGTATATTAGCCATGTAGTGTACTATCGGCAAAGAAAGAACGATATTTTCATTGTCCGCATTCTCCATACAAAAATGCTTCCTGAAAAACACATCTGATAAAGGATTGAAAAGACCTTTCAATCCCTGCCTTTCTGGCGAAGGATGGGGGTAGCAAGTGCAAGGAGGGCTCCCAACGAAGGAATTCCTTCAGGAAGGCGTTGGGATGCCTTGTCACGCGCGAGGGGCGAAGCCCATTAGATATTCTGTTTCTACAAACAGAATAATTCCAAACTAATTATCTATCAGAGAAATTATTTGAGGGTAGAATTGGGGACAAGAACCGAAGCAGTCAGAATATGTCGCAAAGGCAAAGGGGTTGCATTTCACTGCAAACCCCAATGTTGTCATTCGTCGATGCTTTAGATCTAACTTTCGACAATAGCAGATGAAGATTGCTTCACAAGCTCAATACCGTGCAAACAGTCGAACTTGTTCACATACCCTTCACCCGATGTTGCGATAATCTGACCATTGTTCGCGCGTAAGCGCCAACGATACTGACCACTAACATCTGTATAAATCTGGAATTTCATAAAAACTCCCAATTAGTTCATTGGTTATGC
>CAXHAT010000166.1:0-17371 GCA_964014485.1 uncultured Deferribacteres bacterium | reverse complement strand
GGTCAAGCATTTCTATTTTCAATTGCAATATTCGATGCAACTGGAAACCAATCTACGGCATCCATTATTGGTAAGCGCGTAACATCAGTTACTTAAAATCTTATTTGAAAGACAAGCGCCGGTTGATTTGATAAACCCAACCGGCGCTTGAATTTTTCATGGATTGAATTTCACTTTTAGAATCATTCCGAAAAACTACTCAAACGCGAAATGACGTTTCCCAATACTTCGCCGAGCATACGGTTTGCCATGACAAAGCGCATTTTCAGCGTCTTCTTCTCACTGCTTCTCTTTTCAAATTTAGCGTATTCTCAAACCACCGGCAAAATCTCTGGGCGGATCATCGACGCCGCTTCCAAAGAAGCTTTGCCTGGCGCGAACGTGATTGTAGACGGTACAAATCGCGGCGCCGCGAGTGATGCGAAAGGCAATTTTTTTATTATCAATTTGCCGCCCGCAACTTACAAATTGCGTGTGCAAATGATTGGCTATGAGACCGTCATCGTGGAACAAGTGCGCGTCTCGGTGAACCGGACGGCGGCGATCAATGTTGAGATGAAAGAAGCGGCGGTAATGGGCGAAGAAGTCGTCGTGACAGCCAGTAAGGTTTCGATCAAAAAAGACCAGACTGCGTCCATTAAGAATATTTCATCGGAGCAAATTTCCAGTCTTCCGGTAGAAAGCGTAACCGACGTCATAGAAATGCAGGCGGGCGTTGTTGCCGGGCATTTTCGCGGCGGCCGCTTGACCGAAGTTTCCTATCTCGTCGACGGTATGCAGGTTGACGAGGCTTTCAGCGGCGAACGCAGCACAATTGAGCTCGAAACCGAAGTTGTGCAGGATTTGGAAGTAATCACCGGCACCTTCAACGCCGAGTATGGGCGGGCGCTCAGCGGCGTGGTCAACGGCATTACCAAAGACGGCGGCAAGGAATTTCACGGCAGTTTTCAAGGCTTTGTGTCGAATTATTTGACCCCCAACAATGACGTTTTTATCGGCCTCAAAAACAGCGATTTTACCCGCAACCAAGACTACAAAGTCCAGCTCGACGGGCCGATTATCGGCAGCAAACTGACCTTTTTCGCCAACTACCGTTACCAGGACATTCAGGGGCATCTCAACGGCATTAATCGCTTCAACGTCGATGATTTCACCAATTTTCTCACGCCGGTTCTGGAGCCGACCGCCCCGGACACGCCGTGGGACTTTTATGATCAGGACGTGCGCTATTATTCCGAAGCGCGCGGGGACAGTTCCTTCGTGCCGATGAACACGACAAAAAGAGGGGCGTTTTTCGGCAAATTGACTTTCGCCCCTGTTTCAAGTTTCAAACTCTCTCTTCTTTACACGCGCATTGATGAACAGGGCAAAGGCTACAATCACGGCAACAAATATACGCCGATGGCGTCGGCCACGAATTACCGCGACTCCAATTTTTATCTGCTGCAACTCAATCATTTGCTCTCCGCGAACATGTTTTACGATCTCAAATTGTCGTTGAACGACGCCTGGAATCGCAGTTATTTATTCAAGGATCCGCTCGATCCGCGCTACGTCTCCGATATTTACGACCGCGGCAACGCCGGATTTCGCACTGGCGGCCAGGAGCGTCATCACACCGACGTCTTTACTAAAAACTATAACGCCAAATTTGATATTACCTGGCAGGCCCATCGTCAGCACAGTTTAAAAGCGGGATTTTTGTATACGCAGCACGAGCTCAAGAACAAGCCAATTATCGTGCGCAACAGCCAGGAAGGAGAGTCGGGCGCGGACGCGACGCAGGGGCGCTATGATTTTGACCAAGAGCGCATCATTTTTGGCCCGTATCTGCCGGAAATCGTCGACGACTCATCCGTTGAAGTTGACAGGTATAAAAAAGAGCCGTATGAATTTTCCGCCTACTTTCAGGACAAGATGGAATTCGACGCGCTGGTGCTCAATCTTGGACTGCGGTACGATTACTTTAATCCAAACACGACCTATCCGTCGCAGTTGCGCAACCCGGCGAACCAGCTCCTTTTCCCGGACAATCCGGAGCGCGTTTCAACTTATCCGGAAGCCGACCCGAAAGTGCAGATCAGCCCGCGATTTGGCTTGTCCTACCGCGTCGGGCAGGCGGCGGTGATTCGTTTTAGCTACGGTCATTTTTTCCAGATGCCGCCGCTCTACGCACTGTTTCAAAACTCCGGTTTTTTGGTGCCGCCGGGCGATTTTCGCATCGTTCACGGCAATCCGCAGATCAAGGCGGAGCGCACGGTGCAGTACGAAATGGGCGTGTGGCAAGAGATCGTCCCGAACATGGGCTTGGAGCTTTCGGTCTACTATCGCGACATTTACGACCTGCAAAGTGCGATTGTCGTGACGACCTACAACCAAATCAAGTACGGCGTTTTCAGCAACAAGGATTACGGCAATGTCAAAGGTCTGGAAGTCAAGTATGACTGGCTCCTGGCCCCGTTTTCCATTTTCATGAATTACACCTGGCAGTTCACGCGCGGCAACGCCGACAATCCGACCTCATCGTTCTCGCGTCTTGGCCAAAGCCGCGATCCGATCACGTCGCTCATCACGCTGGCGTGGGATCAGCGTCACACGTTTAATGTAACGGTAGGTTACAATCAGCCTGATTACGGCGTCAATCTGACCGCATTTTACAACTCCGGTCTGCCGTTCAGCTTCGTGCCGATCTCGGAAAGTCCGCTTTCAAAACAGCCGCTTTTGCCGAACAATGCGCGCCGTCCGTCCAATTATCAACTCGATTTGAAAGCGCATTATGATTATCCGATTTGGGGCGGACGCAAAGTGCGGTTCTCGCTTTCCGCGTATAATTTGCTGGACAGATTGAACGAACTTTCGGTGAATCCAACCACAGGTCGCGCCTACACCACGATTCTCTCTCCAACCGCGCTGGCGACCTTTCGCAGCAATTTCAACGATATTCTCGACGCCGCTCAAAACCCCGGCATGTTCGCCGCCCCGCGCGAAATCAAGCTTGGCGTAGGATTTCAATTTTAGCGGTTATTTTTTGACGGGATGATCAGGATCGACAGGATTTTTTAAATTTCAGAAAATGATGTTTTGGCAGAACGAGATGGAGTCAAGACTTCAACGTCATTGCAGTTTAACGCAGAGACGCAGAGTTTGAAGAGCTTCGCGGAGTTTTTCATACAAATCTGAGTTCTGTTTATGAATTTATGGTTGCGAACTCTCAAAACTGAACTCATAATTGAGTTTTCTCTGCGCATCTCAGCGTCCTTTCCGCCTCTGCATTTTGAAAAGTTTTGCCCCAAAATGGCAGAAAAAAACATGACTGGTTCCTTGATAAGGTTAAACCAAATGATTTTTCGTACCCAGCCCAAAAATCAGTTCACAGTTCACTGCTCACAGTTTACAAGAATTTCTGTTATAGCGGCGCTTTTGTTGGCCGTCGCAATTCCGACGCAAGCCCAGAAGCCTTACCGCACCGGCACGACAACGGCGAATTTTCTTGAAATCGGTTACGGCGCGGCGGGCAACGCCATGGGCGACGCTTTCGTCAGTTTGGCGAGCGACCCCTCGGCGATCTACTGGAATCCCGCCGGACTTGGCTATCTTGAAAATACACAGTTGCTCGCCATGTCCCAGCCGTGGATTGCGGGCATTTCGACGAATTTCGTCGGCTTTTCCATGCACCGGGAAAATTTCGGCACGTTCGGCCTTGGCTTTATCTCAGCCTCCTATGGCGCGGAAGACGTGACGACGGTGTTTTTCCCGGAAGGCACGGGCGAGAGTTTTGATGGACAGGACGTTGCGGTGAGCCTTTCTTACAGCAGACGATTGGTCGATTGGTTTTCTTTTGGCGTCAGCGGAAAATTCATCTCCTCGCGCATTTGGCACGAGAGCGGCAGCGCGGCGGCCATCGATTTGGGCGCCATTGTCAACACAAACTTTCTTTCGCGCACCGGCAGACCGGGCGACGGCTTGAATATCGGCATGAGCATCTCGAATTACGGCACACGTATGAGCTTCAGCGGCATCGATCTCAAACGCCCGATTGACATTCAACCGGACGAAGACGGCAACTTTGCGACGACCCCGGCCTTGTACGAATTGGAAGGCTGGGAACTTCCTTTGATTTTCCGGCTCGGGACGTCGTTTCATGTGATTTCCAGCCGAACTCAACGCCTGACCGTCGCGGTGGACGCACTCCATCCGAACAACAACAGCGAATCGCTCAATCTCGGCGCGCAGTATACTTTTGAACTGCCGTCGTTCGGGCAACTGCAACTGCGCGGCGGCTACAAGGGCGTTTACTTGGTCGATTCCGAGTACGGCGCATCTTTTGGCTTCGGCCTCAAAATCTACTACTTCAACAACAAATCCCTGAACATCGACTATTCCTATCGCGAAGTCGGCCTGCTGGGCAAAATGCAGGCGTATTCGTTGAGTTTTGTTTTTTGAGTCGCTAATTTCCGAGTAAATCAAACACGGGTTTAACTTGGAGAAGAATGATGGAAAAAAATGTTTCAATTCCGGAAGCTGTACTTCTAAACGCCGAAGAAACAGCAAAAGAACTCGGCGTTTCCCTGAGTGAATTTTGTACGACCGCTTTGAAGGCTTATATAAAATCATCGAAAGAGAGTTCTGTCACGAGGCGGCTCAACGAGGTTTATGAAAATGAATCATCATCGCTAGATCCCGGACTTATGAGACTCCAGATGTTAGCGATCGGCAAGGAAGAATGGTAATTCGTCGCGGGGAAATCTGGTGGGCGAATTTACCGGAACCTGAAGGCTCGGAACCGGGGTATCGGCGGCCAGTGGTCATTATTCAGGAAAATGATTTTAACAATAGCCGGTTAGCAACGGTGATTGGCGTTGTTCTCACGACGAATCTCAGGCTTGAAGGAGCGCCCGGCAATGTTCGATTGTCGAAAAAAATTACCGGGTTGCCGCAAGATTCTATTGCAAATGTCACCCAACTCATCACAGTCGATAAAAAGAATCTGACTCAAAAAATTAAACGTCTTCCTCAAAGCTATTTGAGCCGCGTCGAAGCTGGACTTAGACTAATACTAAAACTTTAAAAATCTACAATTTTGTGTTGATCGGTAATAGGAAATCAACTGTGAGTAAGACAGTCTCCACGATATTGATAGCTTGTGTTCTCCTTATTTTAGGGAACTTTTTCATGCCACTCCAAGCCCAGGAAAAACTCAAAATCTATATTTCCGCCGATATGGAAGGCGTGGTTGGCGCGGTGACGGGTGAGCAGCTAGGGCCGTCGGGTTTTGAGTACCAGCGGTTCCGCGAATTCATGACGAAAGAAGTCAACGTGGCGATTGAAGCGGCGTTTAAGGCGGGTGCAACGGAGATTTTGGTGAGCGACTCGCACGGCAACGGGCAGAATCTGTTGATCGAAAAATTGCCGGAGAATGTCCAGGTCGTGCGTGCCTGGCCGCGTCCCTTGATGATGATGCAAGGAATCGATGAGACCTTTGACGGCGCGATTTTTCTCGGCTACCATTCCAGCACTTCGAATTCCGAGGGCGTGCGCGCCCACACCATGTCCAGCGCGAATTTGGCTGACGTGCGCCTGAACGACGTGCCGATGACGGAAGCGTCGATCAACGCGGCAATTGCCGGGGATTTCGACGTGCCGATCATCATGATTTCCGGCGATGACGCCGCTGTTGAAGAAGCGCAAAAAGTCATCGGCGATATTGAAGGCGCGGTCGTGAAATGGAATTACGGTTTTCACTCCGCCCGCACGCTCACGCCGGAAGCGGCCTACAAAGTGATCGCCGCGAGCGTGACCAGAGCGATGGAGCGCATTGAAGATTTCAAGCCGTACAAACCCAAAGCGCCCCTCAAACTTGACGTACGTTTTAAAAACTATCGCCCGGCGGAAATTCTGGGCTACCTGCGCTTCGTCGAACGCATCGATTCGCACACAATCCGCTACGTCGGACAGGATATGACCGATATTTCAAAGTTCATCGAATTTCTGCTGACCTATCGCGCGGATTTGAGTCCATGAACTGTTGAAGGAGTGCAAAGCTTGCTTTGCTTTTACAGTGCTTGTAAGGGAAACGCAGTAAATACGAAACGAAAATGCATGAGAACGTTTTTGCGGATTTGCAAGACAAACCTTGCACTCCATCATTTTGTTTTAGGTTACAACTTGCGTGAGTTTTAACAAAATCAATGAATAGCTTTTCCATGAAAAACCTTCGAAACGCCTTTTTTATCGTTCTATTTTTTGGTTCATCCACGACTCTTTTTGCACAAGGTCGCCCCTACGAAGGCCCGGATGACCCGGCTTCCGACCTTGCGGCGGAGCGGAGCGGCTTTATGATCGGCAACCGCGTTCTGCTGTTTTTCCGCAACACAACCGAGTTGGGCGATTGCTGCGGTCTCGGCTACGACGTTTCGAAATGGCCGAATAATTTTGAAGGCACGAAAATGCACGACGGCATCGCCACGATTATCGGCGCACGCGTGTATTTGGAAAACGACTCGATTCCCGTCACGGAACCTTCTGAGATCGCCTCACGGAACGACCTCGACACGCTTTTTTATATGCAGAGCAGCTACCGCGAATTCATGGACGACGACCCGACCGGGACGGTGGAATGGGCGCTTTACCCGGTACCTGGATATTTCAATGAGTTGAGCGAAACCCCGGCGATGAGCAACCGTCCCGACTCTTGGCCGCCTCAGGGATGGCCTGCTCGTGAGGAAGGTTTGAAATGGCCGGGGGAGTGGAACGGTCGCTTTGGACGCGGCGTGATCAAGGCCGATCAGGAAAGTTTTCTTGTCGCTAACGATTCGCAAGATCAGGAATATTTACAGCCGGATTCGCCGATCAAGTATTTCCCGCGTCCCGGCGTGAATATCGGCGACAAAAAGCCGGACATCACCGTGCAGAACGGCGCGCCCTGGGGCGGCATTGGCGTGCGCATCGAACAACGCGGTTTTCAATGGTCGAATCCTTCCGCGACCGACGCCATTTTCTGGGAGTACAACATTTCCAATACTTCTGATTACGATTTGCCGGAAGTTGTTTTTGCCTACCTGCTCGACAATGCCGTCGGCGGTGAAGAAGGACTGGGCGACGACATCGCGTTTTACAACAGAGATTTGAACATGACTTTTTCCTGGGACGTCGATTTCATTCCTGTGGGCGGCGGGCGCGAACCGGGAGTACTTGGTTTTGCGTTTCTCGAAAGCCCCGGATTGGCCTTCGATAACGTCGACAATGACAACGACGGCCTGACCGATGAAAAACGCGACAACCAGGCTCAGGTTTTTGTCGGCCCGACGGACGGGATCACCGACTTGAACGCATTTCTTGATTTTTACAATCTTACCGAAGCCGATCTCAAACCGCACTGGGACGCGGACGAAGATCAGGACTGGAACGACGGCGTTGACGCCAATGGCGACGGCATTTATCAAGCGGAGGAAGACGCGGGCGATGATGTTGGCCTAGACGGCGTCGGCCCGAATGATCTCAACTATTTTGGCCCTGACGCGGACGGTACGGAAGGCAACCATAAACCCGATTTTCTCGAAGGCCTCGGCTCCGAGCCGAATTTCGCCGCGACGGACATCAACGAATCCGACATGCTTGGCTTGACGACATTCCGCTATTTATTGCAATGGGGCACGTGCGTCGGGTTTGTCATGTGTAATGATGAGCTGTCTTTCGATTATGTGACAAGCGGTATTTTCGACGATTTTCAGGGCATCCCGCGAAACTTTATCGAGTATTTTGCTTCCGGATTGTTCCCGCTTTTCAAGGGACGAACGGAACGCATTTCGATGAGCGAACTGCATTCTTATGATCCGCTGGCCGGGCTGAACTCCGCCCAGCACACCGCGCCTTCGTTGTTTCGATTGAAGGAAGTCGTGCAGATTATTTATGAATCCGACTATCGTTTCGCCCAGCCGCCGCTCATGCCGACGCTGAAGGCCGTGCCCGGTGACGGTCAGGTTTTTCTGGTTTGGGATAACGTTTCTGACACCAAAACGCGCGACCCATTCCTGAAAAACGCCAACGATTTTGAAGGCTACAAACTCTACCGCGCCACGGATAAGAAAATCTCCGACCCAGAACTCATCACCGATGGTTTCGGCAATCCGCTGCTTCGTCGCCCTATTTTCCAATGCGATTTGATCAATAACATCACCGGCTTCGCGGATTTCGGCGAGGTCAACGGCGTGGAATATTACCTCGGCAGCGACAGCGGCATCGAGCACTTTTTCATCGACAACACAGTGCAAAACGGGCGGACGTATTATTATGTGCTCGTCGCCTATGATCGCGGCATTCCCGAAGTCTCAGTCGGCATCACACCTTCGGAGAATAATTTTGTGCTCGAAGTTGACGAGGCTGATCAAATTGTGAACGTCTCCAAAAACGTCGCGGTGGTGCAGCCTGAAAAACCGGCGGCGGGTTACGTACCCCCGAATATCGATATGCCGGAACCGGATATTTTTAGCACGGCTTCCATTACGCCGCGCGTTGTCGTGCCGGAATTGGCGAAGCAGGGACATACTTACAAGGTCAAATTCGAAGTTCAGGAACTCGGCAACATCGTCAATATTCGCACGACGCGCCACCCGGCGGACTTGCTTTATGCGAATTCCGGGATTTTCGTTTACGATGTGACGGCGGGCGATTCGCTGGTGTATTTTGAATCGGGTTACACCAATCCTTACGCTAGCAATTTCTCGCTCCTGCGCTACGTTTCGCCGCTCAACCGCCCAAAAACCTTGCAGCATTTCAACGTCCGAGGCGCGCAGACGCGGCTTTTTGACGGCTTGATGATTGACGTCAACATCCCGCATATTGTCACGACGATTGATTCGCTCAATACTGGTTGGGTCAGAGGCAATTCCCCGCTGAAAATCGAATACCACCCCGGACTTGTCACGTACTTGCCGGGCAATTATGAAATCGTTTTCGGCACGGAAGAAAATACGTACGATTTCATCATCAAAACCGGCGTGCGCGACATTGAGAACAACCTGGTGCGCACATCGAATGTGCTAGATGAACTGACCTTTGATTTTGCGGTGATCAATAAAGATTTCACCGATGAATCGGGCAATTTTTTGCGACTGAGCATGATCGGCATCGACATTGACGAGGACGGCGCCTTTGATCGCTCGAAAGACGTAATTTTGGCGGGTTACGAAACCACTAGCCGTAATCGAAATCGCTGGGCGGGTACGGTTTTTCAATTCGACTTTCGCGACATTGCCGACGACAGCCAATTGCCGCAGCCTGGCGATACGTGGCAAATGAAATTCTTCCGCCCGTTCTCGCCGGCCGATTCGATCATGTTCACCATCGATCTCGAAGAAGAAGTCAGCGCGGCAACCATTGCCGAAGATATGGACATGATCAAGGTTGTTCCGAATCCTTATGTCGCGACGAATCTGATGGAAGAGGCGGTGACGAATCCGCAGTTGAGCCAGCGCCGCAAGCTCGCATTTACGCATATCCCGGCACAATGCACCATCCGCATTTTTACCGTCAGTGGCGCCCTGGTTGACGTGCTTGAAGTGAGCAATGCCGTCGAGAGCCGCGCCACCAATTGGGACAATAACACCCACCGTAACGGCATGGCATACTGGGATTTGAAAACGAAAGAAGGGCTCGATATTCCCGCCGGATATTACATTTACCACGTCGAATCCCACGCGACGGGCGAGGTGAAGATTGGCAAATTTGCAGTTTTGAAATAAACTTGAACAACCCGGGCGGGCGGTTATTATGGGGCGTAACAAATACGCAAGGCAAGCGAGACAGGCGCGCAAGGCGGCGCGTAAAAAGCGCATGTGTGAACGCAAGAAGGCTTATGAATCGCGAGAGGCTGCGGCCATTTCGAATCAGCGTGTCTATCAATGCCCTTATTGCGGGAAATGGCATCGTTCCGGCGCTTTTCAGAAACTCGTAAACATAATTCGGCGAAAAAAACAATGAGCTTTTTTCGCCTCCGCTGAAAAATCCTGCCCGCGTTTTGGAAATTACCTATTCACTTGGAAATGCAACAATCCATCATCCACGTCGCTCTCGTTGTCAGGGACTACGACGAAGCGATTGCATTTTTCACGGAAAAACTGCGTTTTACGTTGGTTGAGGACACTTACCAGCCTGAGCAAGACAAACGCTGGGTGGTAGTCGCACCCCCGAACTCTTCCGGTACGACTTTACTTTTGGCCAAAGCTTCAAAGCCTGAGCAAGAAGCCGCCATTGGCAATCAGACTGGCGGGCGCGTTTTCCTGTTTCTCAGCACCGACGATTTTTGGCGCGACTATAATGAAATGATCGAACGCGGCGTGCGCTTTGTCAGAAAACCCAAGACCGAATCGTACGGTACGGTTGCGGTGTTTGAAGATTTGTATGGTAATTGGTGGGATTTGATTGAACTAAATAAGAAATGATGCGTTTGTCGCCAATCTCAAGCTCAGAGTTTTATCTTAAAATTGATGTTGAGTTTTTCTCCAAACATCCCTTATTTTATTTATGATTATCTTGCGAAATAGCCATAAAATGGAGTGAATCTAAAAAATGCGTCAGTTCAAAATCATCGTTGAAAAACATCAGGACGGTTATGTTTCTTATCCTTTAGGAATGAAAGGCGTTGTCGTCGGGCAGGGAGATTCATACGAGGATGCTCTCGCGGATATAAAATCCGCAATTCGTTTCCACATCGAGACGTTTGGCGACGACGTTTTTAAAATCGATGCGCCGGTTTTGGAAGCCTTTGTCGCGGAAACCGGGGTTGCTGTTTAATGGCGAAATTTCCTGTCGACGCGCCAAAACGTCGAGTGATTAAGGCTCTCGAACGCTTGGGATTTAAGATTGTTCGGGAGCGGGAACACATTGCCATGATTCGTGAAAATCTTGACGGCACGAAAACGCCGCTGACCATGCCCAACCATGCAAAAATCAAAGGGTCAACATTGCGAACTATCTGCAGTCAGGCCGGGATTAAACGCGAAGATTTTTTGAACGCATATTTAAAATAGGGAGCGATGAATACCATGCCCGAAGTTCTCTAAGCGCCTGCCGCAACGGAAAGAAACCGGGAAAAGGTGAAGCCCGGCTTTGAATTATCGCTGGCATGTCGTTTTCGTCGTTCGAGACTACGCTAAAGCCATCGCCTTTTTACCGAGAAACTCCGCTTCACATTGGTTGGAGATACTTGCCAACCAGAACAGGACAAACGCTGGGTCGTGGTTGCGCCCCCGAACTCTTCCGGTACGACTTTACTTTTGGCCAAAGCCTCCAAGCCTGAGCAGGAAGCCGCTATTGGCAATCAGACCGGCGGGCGCGTGTTTCTTTTTCTCAGCACTGATGATTTCTGGCGTGACTACAATGAAATGATCGAACGCGGCGTGCGTTTTGTCAGAAAGCCCAAGACCGAATCGTACGGCACGGTTGCGGTGTTTGAAGATTTGTATGGAAATTGGTGGGATTTGATCGAGTTGAAGAAAAATTGATATTGAGTTTTTCTCTAAACATACTTTATTCTATTCATGGCGAAAGCGGACGATGCGATTCGACTTGAAATTGGCGGTCTGAAGTTCAGTTGGAATTTGAATAAGGCGCAGTCCAATCGCCGCAAACACGGCGTGACATTTGAAGAAGCCGCAAGTTGCTGGCTTGATCCATTCGGTTTGGAATTTGACGCATTCTCTGCAAGAAAGCCGCTGGCTCCTGATTGGAAACAGTAAGTTTCACCGGTTACTCGTTTGCTGGTTTTCTGAAAGAATCATTGAAAACGAGAAGACGATAAGGCTGATTGGCGCGAGAAAACCAACGCTAACAGAGAGAAAAAAGTATGAAGAAGAGTGATGCATCTACCGTTGATTCAAGCGTTCCGGAGATTCCTCGAAATGCACGTTCGAGGGTTCCGCGCCACCGCCCTTCTCAGGTGAACGCCAAAATTCCGCGAAGGAAAACCACGATAAATTTGGATATCAATACTTTTGCCTGGTTAGAAGCGGAACAGGAACGTCTTGGAACAGACCGAAACAACCTTTTAAACGATATTCTTCGAGAATATATTGTTCGCAGAGTCGGAGATCGGGCTGTTCTTGATACAGCACAACTCACATCGAAGCAGAGGGATGAAGTAAAGAAAATTGTCGAAGAATCATTATCACGTAAAGGGTTGATCGAAAAAACTTACGCGTGAAGCTGTTTGTTTTATGGAATTTTGAACAATGCCTCAACCTGAATTCTGGCTCCGCGGGCCGATTACAAATATGCCCGAACCCGCCATGCCCGTGGCGCATACGCTCCATCAGGCGTTGGAAGATTTGGACAAAATCATCAGTGATTTGCAAGAAGACGAGCTGTGGCTGTCGCCCGGCGGCGCGGCTTCTCCAGGATTTCATTTACTGCACATTGCCGGCAGCCTGGATCGGCTATTTACCTACGCCCGCGATGAAAAACTCTCCGAAGATCAGCTTGAATTTTTACGAGCAGAAAAGAAATCCGGCGGTTTTACCGCGAAACAATTGAGCGAACTACTTTCCGCTAAAATTCAAGAATGTCTTGATCAATTGCGCCAACTCAAACCTGAAACTTAGTACGAACCGCGCGCCGTCGGTCGGGCGCAATTGCCTTCCAACGTTGCCGGTCTGCTTTTTCACGCCGCCGAACACACCACCCGCCATATCGGCCAATTGATCACCACGCTCAAAATAATTCGCGGATTAAAGCTCTCCGGTTGAAATCTGTTTTTCAGACGCCCCGCCTTTTTTATCTTCACAATCCAATTTATTCCAAATCCCAAATCGCTGATTGACCTCAAAAAACGACTCTATGCGCAGACTCGCGAATTCTATTCTTCAATTCATATTACTCGCCCTTTTTGTTTCGCTTAAATCATGCAGTTCTGAATCAAGCGATACGTCAGACGAGCAGCCCAATGTCTCTGGAGATTTTGGCGTATTTGTCGATGTTACGGTGCAGGCCGGACTCAAATTTAACCACGAAGCCGGGGCTGAAGGAAAATACTACATGCCGGAACAGGTCGGGCCGGGCAGCGCTTTTTTTGACTATGACGGCGACGGCGACTTGGACATTTACCTGATCAACGGCGGCTGGGTTTATCAAACCGAACGCGAAGCGAAAAACCGCATGTATCGCCAGGATGAAGGCGGGAAATTTGTTGACGTGACCGACGAAAGCGGGCTGGGCGACATGGGTTACGGCATGGGCGTAGCGATTGGCGACGTCGACAATGACGGCGATGAAGACGTGTACGTCACCAATTTTGGCGATGACGCTTTTTACCGCAACAACGGCGACGGCACCTTCTCCAACAGAACGAAGGAATCCGGGCTTGCCTCAAATGTTCCAGATCGCTGGGGATGCTCCGCAACTTTTCTCGATTATGATCTCGACGGATTTCTCGACCTTTACGTGGCGAATTATGTTGAGTATGACTCGTCGTTGGTTTGCACGGATCAGGCGGGGAGACGGCTCTTTTGCAGCCCGCAGCATTTTGTCGGCGCGGTTGACGCGCTTTATAAAAACAACGGCGACGGTACATTCCGGGACGTGTCGCGCGCCGGCGGAATCGAAGTCGCGGCCAAACGTGGTCTCGGCGTGGTGACAGCGGATGTGAACGACGACGGCTATCCGGATATTTACGTCGCCAATGACTTGAACGACAATTTGCTGTGGATCAATCAAAAAAACGGCACGTTTCGCGAAGAAGGTCTCAAACAAGGCGTGGCGCTCAACCAGCTTGGTCAGGCTGAGGCGGGCATGGGCATCGCGGTCGGCGACGTCAACGGCGATTTGCGAACAGATTTTCTGGTGACACATCTCGGCAATGAAAGCAACACGCTTTACCTCAACACTCCCGCTTCCGGTTTTCAAGACCGTTCGTTTGAAGCGGGATTTGAAGACTTGCGCACCATGCAATTTACCGGCTTCGGTACTGGGCTGGCCGACTTGGATTTGGACGGATTTCTTGATCTGGTCGTCGGCAACGGGCGGGTGGATCGCGTAGGCGCGCCGCTGCGGCAGGACGATGACTTCTGGGCGATTTACGCCGAACCGAATTTTATTTTCAAGGGCGAAGGAAAAGGGCGATTCACGAATATTTCGTCGAGCATGTCTGTATTTGGCGGCGCCGTCGAGAACACGCGCGGCATGTCTTTCGCCGATTTTGACAACGACGGCGACGTTGATATTCTCGTTAATAATTGCGGCGGCCCGGCGCAGCTTTTTCGCAATGACATGAAGCGGAACGGCGCCTGGATTACGATCACGCCGTTCGACCCTGCTCTCAACCGCATTGTTGAAGGCGCGAAAATCACCGTGAAAACGGGCGGCAAATCATGGCGACAGGAATCCCGCCGCGCTTACAGCTATCTTTGCAGCAACGATCCGCGCGTCCATTTCGGACTCGGAAAAGTCGATAAAATAGATGAAGTTATTATTGAGTGGCCGGGCGGAGAAAACGAAAATTTTGAAATTGCCCAGCTTAAAAAACATTATATCCTGAATAGAGGAAGCGATTCGAATTAAAGCGGCTTGAAAGCTGTGACAAAGACTTGTAGAAAAGGATTTCCAAGTGCGTTTAAAAGACGAAGATATTGAGCTTTTTTACAAACTGAACCGCGATCTTCTTTTTTTTGTGAATCAAAAATTGCGGTTTTTTTCGAGCATCAAATCGATGGATGACTTGTTCGCGGCAGATATTCAGACGATAGTTGCAATTAGAAACAAGCTCTATGAAAATGCCCGTCTAATTGATCAATTCTGCGACGAGAATCCGCAGGGTTTTGACAAAGATGAAATAAAGATCGTCAAGAGTTGGAAACATTTCGTTCAGGGCAGGTTCCTGCTGTATAAGCAATACAAAAAATATTGCGTTTTTATGCAGGAGAGCGAAAAGACAGTAAGGCTCTACGCTGTACAGGCATTAATAAGCGATTTTGAAGAAATCGTCCCTTTTTTACCTTGCTATGCTGACGCTGTACTCCTGCCTTTTCGCGACGTCATTATATACGACGGCGTTGTCGTTCCTTACAACATTGATTTTGGCTCCGGAATGCGGCGTGGTTTTAAAGATACTTTTGATTTAGTAAAGGCCAAGCACGGGATCATTGAAAAACTGCCTGCAGAAAAGCCTCGAAAACCCGACGATGCGAAGCTGTTGCGATATTATCTCAAAAGCGCTGCGAATCGGGAAATCTACTTTGATGAGATTTGCGATCTGATCGACAAGAATGACGAGCTTTACAGCTTATATTGCCAGCTTACCGGTAAACGCTATGCCAGAAAATTCAAACAGCTTTTAAGGGATAAAAATATTTCTCGAGGATGGTTTGCCGTTTACGAAGACGTCATTGTCGCCAGCGGCAGAGATAAGGGAGAAGCGATGCAAAACGCTCAAACAATCGTCTCGAAGAAAGACTGTCCAAATATTCATTTTTTTAAAGTAAATTAAGGTTGGCAAAATGTCGTTTAAACGATTTTCATGGTTGACTGCTTTGGGGATCGGATTGTTATTCAACTCTGGCATGACGCAATCCATCGCAGAGAACGACAGCGCGGCGGCGAAGGCGAAAAAATCGAAGACTTTGCCCTTGATCGCGACGCGCACGCTTGAATTTACCACGAACGAAGGCACGTGGATTTCCCTCGATCTTTCGCCGGACGGCCAGACGATTCTTTTTGAACTGCTCGGCGATTTTTATACGCTGCCGATCACAGGCGGAACGGCGGAGCGCATCACGGATGGTCAAGCTTACGACATGCAGGCGCGCTATTCGCCGGACGGTGAGCAAATCGTTTTTGTCAGCGACCGCAGCGGCTCGGAAAACTTGTGGCTCGCCAACGCCGACGGCTCCGACGCTCGGGCATTGACTACGGCGAATCGCGAAAACTTCATGTCGCCGATCTGGACGCCGGACGGCAAGTATGTCGTGGCCGTCAAAGGCTCGCAGCTTTGGCTTTTTCACAAGGACGGCGGTTCGGGCGTGCAAATCACTGGTCATCGTGAGGAAGGCGGCGGAACACCGGCATCCCATTTTGGCCCGGCTTTTGGCAATGATGCGCGATATTTATGGGTCAATCTGCGCGGAAGACTAGGCGGCGGGTTTGCGCTCGCCAGTCATGACGTTATTGGCAACGAGTTTGACGAAAGTCACAATCTTCGAAGCTCGGCGCGACAAATCGGGTCGTGGCAAATCGGCCAGCTTGATCGCGAATCGGGCCGCGTTTTGGTGCGAACCCACGAGCTTGAAGGCGCATTCCGGCCTGTGCCAAGCCCTGACGGACGGTGGCTGGTTTACGCCACCCGCCACGACACGCGAGAAGCGCTGAAGCTGTTGGATTTGAACAACGGCGACGAGCGCTGGCTGGTGATGGACGTACAGCGCGACGATCACCAAGGCGGCGGCGCGCGCGACCGTGACGCTTATCCCGGCTCCACTTTTACGCCTGATTCCAAAGCGCTGATCACGAGCTACGGCGGTAAAATCATGCGCGTCGAAATTCCTTCCGGGGAAGCAAGCGAAATTCCTTTCACCGCGGAGATCAAACAAGAACTCGGGCCATTGGTCATGTTTGATTATCCGATCAACGATTCCGTTTTGACCGTCTCCCAAATTCGCGGCGCGCGCCCTTCGCCAGATGGTAAACGAGTCACATTTGCCGCGCTCGACCGTCTTTGGATCGCCGACCTGCCCGCGACAAGATCGGCTTATCTCGAAACCGATTCTTCCCACGCAATCGTTCGCAATGCACGCAGACTCACCTCATCGAATTTCGTCGAACACGCGCCGGTTTGGTCACCGGACGGGCGTTACATCGCTTATGTTACGTGGAGCGATTCCGTCGGCGGCGACATTTATCGCGTCCGAGCAAACGGTCGCGGCGCGTCGGAGCGATTGACGCAAGTTTCGGCTTTTTACGACAAGTTGGCTTATTCGCCGGACGGCTCGAGGATCGCGGCTATTCGCGGTTCACGGATGCACCGCATGAGAACGCTGGAAGATTTTGGCCGTCACAGCGGCGCTTCTGAATTGGATTACGTCTGGCTTCCGGCGGAAGGCGGCGGGGTGAACCGCATCACCTGGGTTGGCGCAAGTTCAACGCAACAGGGGAGAAACGCGCCGCATTTTGGCCCGGAAAACGACCGCGTTTACATTTGGGCCGGCTCGGAAGGTCTGCTGTCGATGCGCTTGGACGGCACGGACATAAAAACAGTTGTCAAAGTCAAAAGCGCGCAGCCGCCGCGTCGTTCGGGCGGCAGTTCTCCGCCGCCGAATGAAGTGCTGATTTCGCCCAGCGGAGATCGTGCGTTGGTGCAGGCCAATCGCAACGTTTACTTGATCACAGT
>CAXHAT010000165.1:0-17543 GCA_964014485.1 uncultured Deferribacteres bacterium | reverse complement strand
TTG
This sequence comes from uncultured Deferribacteres bacterium, assembly GCA_964014485.1. GTDB lineage: Bacteria > Zhuqueibacterota > Zhuqueibacteria > Zhuqueibacterales > Geothermadaptataceae > CAXHAT01. The sequence continues at coordinate 17,540 of CAXHAT010000165.1, read as the reverse complement.
AAAAAAATACGAAACGAATAACGTTACCCACACAAATTCATATAGAGCCCATTCGGTTTGCAACTCTCAAAATTTAATCCCGACGTTATTTCTCGAATCTCCCCAGTTTTGGGGATGGCGGCCCTTGAAATTGAGTCGTATGTTTTCCACCGACGAAATAGAATCATTCTTAAAAAGAAGGAGGCGTTATTCAATAAGATAAAAATTGTGCTGTCGTTATGACGGCCGGAAGCGGCCACTTCCGAAACATTTCACGCGCAGGATTAGGGCGGCTCTTTACAAACCATATTTCTTAATCTTCGGCTTCATCTTCCGAATTTGACCTGCCTGCTCTCTCCCGCGCATTCATCCATTCTTTTTTTCCAATTCTTTGTTCGACAATTTAACAGTCAAACCAAAATTTGGAGTGGTAAATGCGTATGAAATTCTCAAACATTCTAAAAGTTTTCTTACTCGTCGCTGTACTTCCCACGCTGGCTTTTGCACAACGTGGAACCGTTAGCGGCAAAATTCTGGACGCGAACACAGGCGATCCGTTACCCGGCGCCAGCGTTCTTGTTGAAGGTTTTGAACTCGGAGGGGCAACCAACGCCAGCGGCGAGTTTACCATCGAGGGCGTGCCGGCGGGTGAACGCAAATTGATTGCACGTTTTATTGGCTACAAAAGCCAGTCGCAGACGGTACGCGTAAGCGGCGGGATAACAGTCACGGTCAATTTCAATCTAAAAGAAACCGTGCTGCAGCTTGATGAAGTCGTCGTCACCGGAGCGGGGATTGCTTCTGAGAAAAAACGTCTTGGGAATACGGTCGCGACAATTAATGCGCAGCAGCTTGAAGACGCTCCGGTTAGCTCGGTTTCGGAAATGCTGACGGGGCGCGAAGCCGGGGTCAGCGTTTTGCCTTCCGGCGGGCTTGTCGGCGAAGGCGCGCGGATTCGGATTCGCGGCACTTCTTCACTTTCCACTTCCAACGAACCGATTGTCTACGTTGACGGCGTTCGGGTTGATAATTACGGCGGATTTGCCGGGGATATCAACGCGGGCGGCGGCGGCGTTCCTTCTCGTCTTGATGATATCAACCCGGAAGCTATTGAGCGCATCGAAATCCTCAAGGGCGCAGCGGCTGCGACGCTCTACGGCACGCAGGCTTCAAACGGCATCATCCAGATTTTTACCAAAAAAGGCCAGTTTGGAAAACCGCGCTTCACTTTTGAAGTCGAACAATCGAGCGTGAATTTTCCCGACGCTTACAAACCTAACGTCGGCTTTGCGCGCAATGACTCGATTGCGGGCGTCATGTCGCAGGTTCTCGGCGAGACGGTTCAGCCGTTCCAGCTCGTCTCGAGAAACTGGGTCAGTGACCAATTCAACACCGGCTGGGCGCAGTCTTACAATATGAGCGTGAGCGGCGGGGCGCAGGGCGTGACGTACTTCGCTTCCGGTCGTTTCCAGCACACCGACGGGCCGGTCAATTTCAACGCGAACAACTTCGGCGGGCTTGCGGTCGGCGGTGCGGACGACGTATTGCGACGCGGCCAATTCTCAGCCAACGTCAACATCGTTCCCACCAATAATTTGAGTATTCGATTCAGCACTTTATATTCAAACGTCAACCAGAACACGATTCAGAACAACAATAATATTTTTGCGCCGCTCTCCCTGGCTCAATTCGGCAAACCGGAATTCGTCGCGGAAAATAATCCGCTCGGCCAAGCAGCATTTGCGACGGTTCGCGAAGCAAGCTTTCAGGAAGTTTCCGACAAGACCGACCATGCGGCCATCAGCCTTAACGTGAATTATCGCGTGACCGACGAGATTACCGTGGATGCAACTGGCGGACTCGATTTTGTCAGCCAGCGCAGCTCGGAATTCCGTCCGTTCGGTTGGAACGTTGACGGTTTTGCCAGCACGGACGCTGACGGGCTGTTACAGCTTGGGAAGCGTGAGCATCAGGAATGGACGGTTGACGTAAAAGCAAATTGGAACCGCAATTTCGGCAGCAATTTCTCGTCAACTTTTCTTGCCGGATTTCAAGGCTTCAACACGATCAACAACACCAGTTTTTCTGATGTTGACGTGTTCCCGGGGCCCGGATTGGAGGTGTTGGACGCAGCCGCTAACCAAACCACTTTGTCGCGTTTTTCGGAAGTCATCAATGCAGGCTTTTTCGTGCAAGAGCAGGTGGGCTACAAAGACTATCTGTTCGTAACCGGCGGGGTTCGCTTCGACGCCAACAGCGCGTTCGGAACGGATTTCAGCACGCAGAGTTACCCGAAAGTCAGCCTGTCTTTCGTGCCGACGAGTGCTTTCGATGTTGGCGGCAGCTTCCTTTCCACATTTAGAATTCGCGGCGCGGTCGGCCAGTCTGGCCAGCAGCCCGGCGCTTTCGACCAATTCACGACATTCGAGCCGTACAATGCTGAAACTGGCGCCGGCGTTCGCCCGGAGAACCTCGGGAACCCTGGCATAAAGCCGGAAGTTTCCACCGAGTTTGAAGCAGGCTTCGAAGCCGGATTTTTTAGTGATCGCTTAGGCGTCGAAGCAACCTACTGGGACAGAACGGTGCAGGACGCTTTGATTGCCCGTCAATTCCCGCCCTCAGGCGGATTTCGCAGAACGCAGTTGGATAACATTGGCGAGCTGCAAGCGTCCGGGCTTGACTTATTGGCGAACGTTTCAGTCTTGAAAAAAGAAAACGTTTCTATTGAATTCTTCGCCAACGCCGCTTATTTGACGGAAGAAATCACCGATCTTGGCGGCGCGCCGGAGCAAAAAGCCGAAGGGTCATACTCGCGAATCCGGAACTACTTGCGCGAAGGGTATGAGCCGGGCGCATTTTTCGGTGCGAGACTCGCTGACGGCGAGTACCCAATCGACATCGACAACGACAACGTTGCGGACAGTCGCGATGACTTGCTCGCCTTCTTTTCCGAAGCGCGGACGCCGGACGATTTTGCCCCAGCCCTCGTAGATGAAGACGGCGACGGCGATTTGCTCGACCATTTTCTTGGCAAGCCGACCCCTGACTGGCAAGGCTCATTCGGGCTCAACGTTGGCTTCTTGAAAAACTTCCGTTTCAATTCCCTGTTTGAATATAAAACCGGCGGCTATTCGGTAACGAATCTCACCGACGCGTTCCGCAAGAGCCATCCGGCGATTGGACGGAATACGCCGGGCGCCGCTGCGACAAACCTCATCCTGGAAAATCCTGACAGCACGCCGGAAGAGCGTTTGGCCGCGGCTCTGTCGTGGGAAAACAATTACCGCGCTTTAGCGCCGTATTCCGGGCTGAACACCGTCGAGAAAGCGGATTTTATCCGTATTCGCGAGCTGAGTCTAACTTATGATTTGCCCAGAAGCTTTACTTCTTCCTTTGGGTTAAGAAACGCTTCGCTCTCGTTTTCCGGACGCAACCTGCATATTTTTACCAATTACTCAGGCACCGATCCTGAAATCAACTGGTATGGACGCGGCGGTTCCGGCGACGGAGAAGCGGATCAGGACAATATTCGCGACAATAACTTCACGGACGGCGTAGACGCATTTGGTCTGCCTATCCCGCGTCAGTTCTTGTTTAAATTGCGCGTTGGTTTCTAAGCTTTCGGCAACAGCGCTGACAGGGGGCAAAGCCCTGTCAGCGTCAAAAACACGCTCAAAATAAAAATTTGAACATCAAGGGAGATAAAATGAATTTGAAACGATTCCTTATATTTCTCGCTGCGACGGGAATGATCGGCCTGTTCGCTTGCGACGATCCTCTAAAAGTGGAAAATCCAAACAGTTTGGTTGAAGATGATTTGGGCGACCCGGTGATTGCTTCAGGGCTTGCCAACGGTTCCCTGGCGACTGTTTCGAACGCGATCGGCGAACTGCTTGCAGTTTACACAACCGTTGGCGACGAAATTACCTGGATAGGCTCGCGAGACGGCTGGGGACAACTCGATGACGGAAATGTCTCCGATGCGAATAACGAATTCACTGATGACGCCTGGCAGTGGGTCACTGAAGCGCGCTGGACGGCTGACAAAGCAGTTGAAAGCCTCGAAGCGTTTGACGCAGAGGGAGACTTGCCGGATCGGGCTGATCTTGGTCGTTCGTATCTTTACGCAGGATTGATTCGTGTCGTTATCGCGGATATGTTCGACAACTTTGTCTTGTCCGACCGGCGTGAACCGGCTCCGCCTGTTGGCGAAGATCAAATGGGCGGACTGTACGACGAAGCTATTGCATTGCTCGACAAGAGCCTGGCCGTGGCTCAAGCTGAGACGAACGATGAATTGCAGGCAAGAGCTCTTGCCGTCCGAGCTCGCGCAAAGCATGGACGCGCCGTTTGGAGCTTGCTCAACCCGAAAGGCGCCGCACCAGCGAATCCATATGTTGACGCCGGGGCGGACGATGCGCAGACCGTTTTGGGGCTGGTCGGCGACGATTGGCGCTGGCAATTGAACTATGCCGTCACCTGGGGCGAAGGGGCGAATGACTTTTCGTTCCAAGTTAACGGCAGGCTGGAACTCGCTTTCCAAACGCCGCTGCCGAACGATTTGATCGACGGCGCGGAAGACGTTCGCATTGCCGCAGCCGTGGCTGAGTTTACCGATGAAGCCGCCAACGGCGGAACGGATTTCGCGCCGCACACAGCGGTTTCCGCACGTGAAATGCATCTGATTGTCGCTGAAGCGCAGCTTGCTCGCAGCGATGAAGATGGGGCAAAGACTACGCTTAACGCGCTTCGAGGCCTTGACAACTTGACTTTGTTAGACGGGCAAGTCAGTGCGGGTGAATTACTGCAGCACGAGCGTCGCGCTAACCTGTATATACAAGGCCGTCGCTTGGCTGACATGTATCGTTTTGGCGTTCTGGCGCCGGAGTGGGAAGCGTCTTCTGAAGCGTATAACACGCCTGGCGCATTTCTGCCCATCGTCCGGCGCGAAATTGAAGCCAACCCTTTTGTCGGGTTCGGCAGCAACTAATTCCTCCTCTGAGAAGACAGGCTGTCGGTCGCCTCGATTTTCGGGGCGGCCGATTGCGATTTTCGGTGGAGTTTTGCAACGGCGGATTGCCGGAATGATGAGTTCGCCAGCTCATTTTTTCGTGCGTCCATTGTCCTAAAGATGAGGTCTTGATCATGCTCAATAAAAAAATCAAAGTTTTCACGATACACGTGCTCATTTTTGCGATTGCGGCCACCCCGATGCACTCCCTTTTTGCCAAACCGAAAAACAACAAAGTGCGCGTCGTTTTCGCTGGAATACAGTTTGAAAATATCGCTCCTGAGCTACAGGAACGGCTTACATCTAGAGTTATTTCTTTACTGCAAAATGAAACGCGAATCGAATTGATTGATGATCGCTCGGTCGCCACCGGCGGTCATCAATTCAATTCAACACCCTCTGCAAAAGAAGCAGTTTTTGAGTATGCTACAAAAAAACGAGCGGATTATGTTTTTCTAGGAGAAATTTCAGGGCAAGATCGCAACGGCAAAAAGCTTCTTGTTGGAGAACTTCGCCGGTACGACAGCCAAACGAGTGACGTCCACCAATTTGAAATTATCAAATATCATCATGATCTCGACCCATCCTTGAGCGTATTTGAACGGGAATTTGTGAAAACGATTTTGCCTGAATCCAATTCAAAAAGAAGATTGCTCCCGGCGTTGGTTTTGGGCGGTGTCGCCGTCGCGGGCGTTTTGGCGATGACGCTCAGTTTCACAACGGCGAATGCAACCGGCGGCGGCAAAGGCGGCGGCGGTGAAACGCCGTGATTTAAGTAAGCCGTGAGTAGTAAATAGTACTTAGTGATTCTTTATCGAGCAAGCCTGAAAACTAATTACAACTTACTAAATACTGAATAAAACCTCCCGAGGCTCCACTCCCTCGGACCCAATCTCGCAGTTCGAGCATGGCTGCGAGATTCCCCTTACAGACCCGCAAGTTTGAGCATGGCTGGCGGGTCTGTTCTTTTTATTGCCTCCTTTTTCCCGCACCGACATAAGCATTAATCGACCAAAATGCGCTCGTTAGAAATAGACTTCCGTCTGAAAAGTCCCGCCCCGGATACAGGCGTGTAAACAACCTGTCTTATTGTTAGCCAATTTTCCGCATCGCTTCCTGAGAGCGCATATTTTTCAACCGGAAACAATCTGATTTAATCAAAGTTTCCAGGCTCCGACCTTGGCATTGAACCACCACAATTTAGGGATGAAACAGACTTTCGGAATCGCGAAATTTACGTCTGACGCGCTTGATAAGATCAGTACGTCCATACAATGAATATGTCGACAGAATACCGTGTTTCTATTATCTCGGAAACCGAGCACGGCAGAGTATTAAAGTCTCGATTCTCTAATGAATGCATTGAGTTTCATCACTTTTTACCTAATGCCGTAAAACTCAAAGAAGTTGAAAAAATTTCGTCTGACCTAATCCTGTTGCAGGCTGACGCTCCTTCCGGGAACCCGATGAGAATTCTGGAATCTCTGCAAACGATAGAGTCATTCAAAGAAATCATAGCTTTTGGGAAGCAAGCGCCGGTTGAACTTATCGTCAAAAGCATCAGGCTCGGCGCAAAAGACTTCGTCGATTGCAGTTCAGGCGCAGATGAGCTGGTCAAACTTATTAAGAGCCGTTTTCAGCCTCGGAACTCTGAAAATCGCTCGGGGCGGGATTTATCGCAGGCAAGAAAAAATACTCGGCTCTTGGGCGACAGTTTGCCGATCCAAAACGTCCACAAATTTGTCGATCGGGTGGCTCGCCACAAATCAGTGACCGTTCTCATCTTGGGGGAGACCGGTACCGGAAAGCAAGTTGTCGCGCGCGAAATTCATGACGCGAGCCAAGTTTCCAGCAAAGGCGATTTTGTTGAAATTAACTGCACCGCCTTGCCGGAAAATCTTTTTGAGTCAGAGTTGTTTGGCCATGAAAAAGGCGCATTTACTGACGCGAAAGCGCGAAAAATTGGCCTGTTTGAGGCATCATCAAACGGAACGTTGTTTCTGGATGAAATTGGCCATATGGCGCTCAATCTGCAAGCCAAGCTGCTGAAGGCAATCGAGGAAAAACGGGTGCGGCGTTTGGGCGGTACGAGTGACATCAATGTAAAGACTAGAGTCGTGGCTGGAACCAACGTCAATTTGCAAGAAGCGGTCAATGAAGGCGGTTTCAGGCAAGATTTGTATTATCGCTTGAACGTCCTCAGCATCAGCCTGCCTCCCTTACGCGAGCGTGAAGGCGACGTTCGTTTATTGGCGGAACACTTCCTCGGCGGTTACCGCAAGGAATACGACATTCCGGTTTTTGGCTTTTCAAAAGACGCTCTCAACGTACTCGAAAATTACCGTTGGCCGGGAAATGTTCGCGAACTAAAACATGCGATTGAAAGGGCGGTTTTGCTTAGCGAAAGCGAAACGTTGGACGAGCAGGCAATCCTGAACTCGCTGCGTAGTCAAAATCAGGAGAGCGTTGCGCGCGGCGGAAAGCCTTCTCCTGGCAATAACCGAGTTATTCCGATTCCCAAGACCGGCATTTCGCTGAAAAAAGGGGAGGAGCAGCTCATTGATGAGATTTTGAAGATTACGAAGTGGAATAAGACGCGCGCCGCGGAAATTCTGGGCATTTCCCGCCCGCGACTGAACCGAAAAATCGACGAGTATCGTTTGTCGACATAACTACGACTTGATGCGTCGCAGCAATTCAAACAGCAGCCACACGACGCGCCCGGTCATTCCCCAAATACATATTTGCGCCTGTCTGTTGCCGGTTTGCCAGTGGTAGTGAATGTTCAAGAGATCGATTCGGCGTTCGAGATCCAGGCCGGGTTTGTGTTGGTCAACAATCTGCCACAACGGAACGTGATGTATCGCAGCGACTTCGTGGGCGTCGGGAGTAAGAATCGGCGGTTTTTCCAGCCAGGACACAAACACCGAAGTGCGGAAAAAGGAGCCGTAAGTCAACAGAGTCCCCAATTCTCCCAGCATGTGCAGCCGCTCCGGCAAGAGCGCCGTTTCTTCATAAGCTTCTCGAATCGCCGTCTGTTTCAATGATTCTCCGTCTTCCTGCTTGCCTCCGGGAAAAGCGACTTGTCCTGAATGCGGCGCTTCCTTCCCGTCGTCCCGAAAATATCGCGTGCGCTCGATGAAAACCGCATGAAGCCGTCCTTCAACCTGGTAAAGCGGGATCAAAACGGCGGCGCGACGCAACCGCTCATCCATTTGTTCAACGTGCAAATAGTCGCGGAGAATATCCTCTAATTGCGCCGTCTTTTTAGGGCTCCAGGATTGGAGTTTATCTATCATAATTGAAATGTGTACTTGATTTCTCCGACGATCAAGCGTCGGATCGCAGGTGAACTGACCATCTCTTGGAGCTTTTTATCGAGCAGATTGGTCACGCCAAGATTAAATTGAACACCGCTTTTTAGCAGGTAGGAAAGATTGACGTCGATCGATTCAAATCCTCCCAGCGGGCCGCGATCTTTAAATTGGAAAAGCCCCGAACCTTCGCCGTCTTTTGTCCCTGAATGACTTCCCGAAACAAAATCATAAGAATCGACATGACGCATTGAAGCCGAAGCGAATAAGCCCGGAAGCAGGAAATCAGTCAGCATCAAGCCGAGGTTAAATCGATTTTCCGGCGTGTTGAATGACAGCTCACTGGGTTCGACCATGCCGTCCATGTCGAAATCATTGCCTGCGTTGTCCAAGTCTCGCGGATTAACGTAGGAAAAGTTGCCCCACAATCCGACTTTGCGACTCACTTGGAATTGCAAGCCAAAGTCAATGCCTTGCATCGTGACTTCGCCAAAATTTCTGTAGGTCAGCACCAATTCCGGAGAGGCGGACTCGGAAAACGTGACCTCGCCCTGGCTCAATACCGTCGGCAGAACAGGGACGGGAAAAGCGCCGGAAATGCCGATGACGTTGAGCGGACTGATGAAATTTTTATACTTGCTGTGATACGCATTAAAATCGATGTGCAGCTTCTTGGTGGCAAAGCCGGAGTAGCCGATTTCGTAGGTGGTGTTGGTTTCCGGCTCCAACGGATCGATGTTCACGATGGCGTCGCCCGTTCGTATTTTGAACCCGTGTCCGTTGCCGCGCAGCCTGACGGGAATGCCCAGGCTCGCATTCAAGCCAAATAAAAGATAAAGCTCCTGCTGAATAATTGCCGGCGCTTGAAATGCGCGATTATAGGTAAACCGCAAGGCCCCGTAACCCGGGATTTTGTAAACGGCGCCGATGCGAGGGCTGAATTGTGAGTCGTAGTTGTCATGTCTGTCGTAGCGACCGGCGGCGATGAGCTTTAGACGTTCTCCAGGTTCAAACTCTGCTTGCGCGTAAACGCCGCTTTGCTTGATTTGCAGATCATTTCCCAAAGTGTCGGAAAGGTACGTGCCGCTGCTGACGGGACGGCTGTCTTCATAATTCACGCCTGCGATAAAATGAAATTTTGAGAAAGTTGTGTTAAATTGCGCCTCGGCGTTGAATCGCTCCGACTCGTCGACAAAACGCACCTGCTCAATCGCCTGTTCTTCAGAAATTGGCTGCCCGGCGTTAGCCGCATTGACTTGCGCCGCGACTTTGTTTTCCAGCGCGTGGGTCTCGCCGGCATTGTTCCCGGTTCTGTAAGCTTGAATGAAAAAATTGGGGTGGTTCAGGCGGAATTGTTCATAATTATATTCCCAGCCAACCAATTGATTGCGCCCGACGTTCGTGGTGCTGACAGAATTGGTCGTGCTATAGCCGACCGCCCCGACCAGCTCCAAATCCGTGGCAATCAAGTAATAAAGCGCTGCATCAGCTCGAAAGTTTTCCACATTGTTGTCAGGGTTTTCAAAGTAGAATTGCCCGTTATTATCCACGCCGGCGGTGTCGTTTTTTACCCAATCATTGCCGCGCATCACTTCTGCGTTGATTTTGAACGCGAACTTGTCGTCAATAACGCGCGCAAATCTTAACCTGCCCGTGCGAATCGAATTTTCGCCTCCGCCCACGGCGACAGTCAAGCCGGGATAATCACGCGGGTGTTTGGTGATGATATTGACCAGCCCGTTGTGGGCGTTTGGGCCGTAAAGAGCCGAACTTGGGCCTAAAATCGTTTCAATTCGATCAACGTCTTCGCGCGCAACGGGAAGTTGCTGCCCCGCCGCCGGACCCGCTCCAGGCAACATAGAATTTCGTCCGTCCGCCATCAATTGCATGCGGTAGCTATAGGCGGTCATAAAACCGCGTGCATTGACCGTGACGCCGTCGATTCCGGTGCGATATGTGTCAACGCCTTTCGCTTGCTTCAGCGCTTCGCCGTAAGTAAAACCCGTGGTGCGCGCCAAATCGCTGGCGTCGATCACGCTGATCGTCGCGGGGGCTTCGGTCAATTTTTCCGGCCTCCGTGAGGCGCTCACAACCACGGTGTTGCCGAGCAAAACGCTCTGCGAAAGTTGGAAATTGACCGTCACGGTTTCGTTCGCCAAGACCGTCACCTGCTGAATTTCAGACGGATAGCCGATAAAGGAGACGCGAATCTCACGCTCGCCGGCTGGAACGTTTTCGATCAAATAACCGCCGTCCTGTCCTGCGGCGGCGCCAAGACTTGTCCCCGGCACGGAAACGTTTGCGCCGATCAGCGGCTCGCCTGTGTCGACGTCCGTCACTTTTCCGGCAATCGCGCCTTTTTGCGCCGAAGCGGCGGCGGAAAAGGCAAGTATGGTCAGCAGGGCAAAAATTCGAAATGTTAGCAATTGATTCGATCTCGGTTTCATGGTTCCACCCTCGTTAATATTTCGGTTTATGCAGTTGTACAAGCTCGGACGGTTGTTGTTTAGCGCCTTTATCCAACCTTTTGATACATAGAAAAAATTCGGGGTTGTCATGCTCGAAGCATCTTCTTTATTCTAAACCCAAAACTTATGAGCGCAATATGCGCCAGGCGATAACAAAGATTCTTCCGGAATGACAGGCAGTAAGTTTCAGAATGATGATTTTTGCAAAGCAAGTTTAAACCTACGCGACTTTTACGACCACCATGGTCAAATCATCATGCTGTTGCGAACTTTTGGAAAACAATTGCACTTCCTGGATGAACGTTTCCAGAATATCGTTCGCATTCATCGCGGGAGTTATTTTTTGGCGAACCGTCCTTTCCATGCCTTCATAGTCAAACTCTTCTTGCCTGGCGTTCATGGTTTCGGGAACGCCGTCGGTGTAAAAAATGAGCACGTCGCCGCTTTGCAATTTGATTTCCGTCTCTTCATAGGCCGCATTTTTTTGCAAGCCAAGCGGAAAACGCACGCCGTTAACCGTAATGTATTCGAACGATCCATTGCGCAAAAACAGCGGCGGCGTTTGCCCTGCGTTTGCCAAAACGAGCGTCTTGGCTTGCGTGTCAAACGCGGCAAACAACATTGCGGTAAAAATACGGCGATCTGTTTTGTGGAACAACGGCCGGTTAATTTTTCGGAGAATCGACTTTGGCGCACTGTTGCCGCCCGCTTCGCCGTAAATCATGCCGCTGGTCATCACCGCCGTCATCGCTCCGGCCATTGCTTTTCCGCTGACGTCGGCCACGGCAACGCCGATTTTCGTCCTTCTTTCATCGAGCCAAATGTAATCAAAATAATCGCCGCCGACCTCTTCGGCGGGTTTGCAAATTCCCGCCACGTCCAGTTCCGCGATTTTCGGCGGCGACTGGGGCATCAATCCAAGCTGGATGTTTCGTGCCGTATTCAATTCGCTGCGTATGCGCGCCTTTTCCAATTTCGAACTTAAAATGAGGCGATAAATGCTGTATCCCGCCATGGCGACGACGAAGGCGAATAGGGATAAAAACGGCCATGTTTGCCAGTACGGCGGTGAAATTTTTATGTCGACCTGGATTGGGTTTTCATTCCAAACGCCGTCACTGTTTGCGGCGGAGACGAAAAAAATGTAATCGCCGGCTGAAACATTGGAGTAACGCGCCGTGGGCTGCGCGCTGTCGGTAACCTGCCAGTCGCGGTCATAACCTAACAGAAAATAGCGATACTTGATTTTTTCGGAATCTGAGAAATGGAGACCGCGAAAGTTGAATGAGAAAACATTTTGCTCATGCGTTAGCTCAATGCGTTCCGTCTCGGAAATCGGTTTTTGCAAGGGGGAATTTTCGTCGCCCGGCGTAACCGGTTGGTCTAATATCCGAAATTCGGTTAAAACAAGTCTTGGCGGGTGCGGGTTGTCGCGGATGCTGTCTGGATGAAAAACGTTAAAGCCTTTTTCTCCGCCAAAATATATCTCGCCGCGCGCGCTTGTATGGTGCGCGCCCTGGTTAAACTCCCAGCTCTGCAAACCGTCCACGACCCCGTAGTTACGAAATTTCCGCGAATCTGACCCAGGGTCGAATCGGGAAACGCCGCGATTTGTGCTGATCCAAATGCGCCCGCGATCATCTCCCTGCAAGCCGACAATTTGATTGGACGGCAGGCCGTCATCGGTTGAATAATGTGTGAAAATGCCGTTTTCAATGTCGTCCTGAGCAAGACGTGCAAGCCCTTGATCCGTTCCGAGCCAGACTTCTTTTCGTTGATTCGCGTTCTCACGAATCAGAATCGTCCGCACGACGTTATTTTTCAAACTCTTATGATTTCCGGGTTCATGGCGATAAGTTTGGAAAACTTCCTCGCCAATATCGTCAACGAACAAACGGGCCAGACCGCCGCCGTCCGTGCCAATCCAGAGCATCCATTGGCCAAACATGTTTGTCTGGTGCAACGCTTTGATTTCGTCGTTTACAAAGCCGATGTTTGAGAGCGAACTTTCATTGTAGTTCTTGAAATTTACTTGGCCGTCGTCGTCAAAATCGATTCTGGAAAGTCCGACGGCCGTGCCGATCCATATGCGTTTTTGCTCCGGCGCAATATGGATGACCCTGATCTGATTATTGACCAGGCTGTTCGGGTTAACGTCGTCGTGTCTGAAATGCGTCAATCTCCCTTTGTCCGGGGAATTAATTTTTACTTGAAAAAGCCCCTCCCCATCAGTTCCGATCCAAAGGTGTTTTTCAGCCGCGAATTCCGAGTAACCGAAAGCGCGAATATATCGAAAATGAGCTTGGTTCTGGAGCGTTTTACCGAAGCTCAAAGATTGAAAAGCGGGGCCATTGTTTTGCATGCGGCGCAATTGCGTAAGCCCGCCGCCCCAGGCGCCGACCCAAACAATTTCTTCATCGCCTTCCTGAGTCGTTATTAAAGCGTCAACTACATTGTCGTCACTGCCGCCGACTTCGCGAGAAAAACTGGTGAATCTGTTTTTGTAGGGATTGTATTTGTTCAGGCCGTCGTCCGTGCCAATCCAGAGAACCCCGGCGTGATCGACGAATGCGGCGTGAATATAATCATCGCTCAACCCTCTGTTTCCGCCAAATTCCGAGTAATAGTTTTCAAATGACGCCGGTTCCGTCGAATCCAGTACAAGTTTTGAAAGCCCCTTGGTTGCGCCCACCCAAAGCGCCTGCCGCCCGTCGACGTTTGTTGACGTAATGGTTTGTATGGATGCTCCGGCGCGTCTGAACCTTGCCGCCGGAGCGTGCCGGTAATGTTCAAAAACGCCCGATTCCCATTGCACGAGATTCAATCGGGCCAACCGCTGCCCAACGCCTAACCAGAGCCAGCGATCTGAACCGCTTTTTGTCTCATGAATCGCTGTAACGCTTCTTCCGGACAAGCTGGTTGGATTTTTAGAATCCGGCTTGAAAGAGGTGAAAAACATGTTCCCGTCATCGCCGTATTCAAGCCTTGAAAGCCCGTCTTCCGTACCGATCCAGAGCCCGCCGTCGCTGTCGGTAAACAAGGCGTTGACTTCATCGCCCGCCAAACTGAGCGAATCCGCGGGATTGTGAAAAAAAGACGTGAAGCGCCCGGTGTGAATCTCCTGCCAGGGCAGCAGACAAAGCCCGTTTGTCGTGCCGATCCACAAGCCCGCTTCTGTTGAAGCCAATGAGGTCACAAAATCATCGCAAAGGCTCTGCTCAATCGCCGGGTCGGATTTGTAGTGAAAAAAGGTTTGCCTGCCCAAGCTGTCAACGGCCAAGCGCGACAACCCGCCGCCTTCCGAGCCAACCCAAAGTATTCTCTCGTCGTTGTGTGATGATTCGTGCAGGGCTGAAACATAATTGTTAGACAGGCTTGAAGAATCTTCCGGATCGTGAATGAAGGTCTGAAAACGCTCTCCGTCGTACCGGTTCAATCCGCCTCCCGTGCCGATCCACAAATAGCCGTCGTGATCTTGTATGATTGTGAGGATGACCCAGTGCGACAAGCCCTGCTCAAGTGAGAAAACCTCAACGGGCAACTGGCGAGCTTGCGCCCTGGATTGCTGGGCGCCGAACGCAAGACAGCATAACAAAAGAAGAATTTTTTGAAGGCGTAGATGCATATTCAGGCAAAACGAAATTGTCTGTTTAGAATGGAAAGCCAGTCGCTCATGAGCTTTCCAGCCGCGCTTACGGTCTTATTCGAATAACATAATTCCAGAGCGCTGCACTCCGCAAAGAAATGACTCCGACGTCTCTGGAAAGACAGGCGCTTACTCGCAATGGTTGCACTTGTTGCCGGCAATGCTCTTTGGGAGAGTTAAAATAATAAAATGGATGATTCTAGCAAGACTTAGAGGCGGGAAAGGAAGAAGCGCGAGACAAAAGAACGATAAGCGCAGGACGGGCGAGCATTCCCATCCTGCGTAAATACAACCTATCGCATCAACAAAAGTCGACGCGCTTGGCGAAAACGAAAGCCGGCGCGGTCTTGAACGCTTACCGCAAGAAAATACACGCCGTTGGCCAACTTGCTGCGCTGAACGGACGTTCCGTTCCAACGCAATACGTGCTCGCCCCGCTGTAGATTGCCGTCTAAAATCTCCGCAACGATGCGCCCGGCGACGTCATAAACTTTGGCGCTCACAAAGGCGTCGCCATGGAGTTGCAATCTGGTCTCGGAACCAATTGAAAACGGATTTGGGTAACTTTCAGAAAGCGCAAAAGCGGCGGGTTGTTCCGGCTGAGATTCTTCAACCGAAGACAGCGGGCTCTTGGGCAAGGTCAGGGTTGGATCGCCGACAATGACGGCGGCGTAAAAGCTCTGCGTCAGCTTCTCCGCCTTGCCGTTGGTAAAATCCCAGTCGGGGCACCACACGGTTGAAGTGTTGCCGCCCGCTTCAAAATCGTCAATAAATTTATTCATATCCTGCAAGTATGCTTCGCCGAAAGTCGCACCGTCCGCCAGCGGCTGGTAAAAATGATCGCCGATGATCGTGTGCTGAGCCGCAGCCAGTGTCGCCAGCCCATAGTCTGTTCCGAATGTGTAGCTCCCGCTGAGACTGTTTTCATGGTCGAAACGCCCGGTTTCTGAAGTGGCGAGATGATAAAACAGAATTTTGGGGTTCGCTTCTTGGACGTTCCTCCAACTCACGTCGCAATCGTCTTCACAATCTACTACAGGCTCCGTCGATTGTGAAGTGTGATGCTCGCTCCAGTAAGCTTCCGGCAATGGCCAGAACGGCTGGTGATGAAAATGATGAACGCTGGCGCCGGACGACGTGTTTACGACGGCGAATTCATAGCCTTCCTCATCGTCAAAAATGCTCTTTAGTTGATCCGCGGAAACATTGCAGCCTGAATCGAAAATTTCAAAATAGATTGACTCAAGGTTTTGGTAGTTTGGCTTAATCGTGTAATAGAACCGGAAAGCGCGTCTCGGCGGCGCGTAGTGGTTGCCAAGCCGATAGTTGTGGATTTTCTCAAAGTACTTTTTCAAGAGCGTCGTTTCGTCGCCGAGTTCCTGTAAATTGTCTGCACGAATAAAACCTGTCCAAATTTCAGCTTGCGTATCTCCATTGTGGGAGGTAAAAACGCCCTGATCTTCGCCGCCCCACGCGCCGTCCAAATCCATAAAGTAAAGCGGCGTTTCGAAGTCGTGCCGGTAGGATTCGTGTAAGTTTCGCGGCACATTGAACATGGCCATCGGCAACTTTCCGACGAAAACCGCTCCGACCAGCCCGTTTTCGTACTGCGTTTGCAGGAATGCTCGAATTTCTTCCGCGCCGTCCCAGGCTTGCGCAGTGACTTCGACTGTGTAGCCTTCGTTTTCCAAATCGGATTCATATTCAGCGATATGTTCGGAAAGCGAAGAATAAATTTCAGCATTGACAAGCACTTGAACCAAGCCCGATCCCTGTGCAAATAGCGGCGAAAGTGTAAAAGTCATGAAAATAGCAGCAATTACAAAAAGCGGTAAGTTTTTCTTCAACATAGGCGGTTCCATTACATTTTCGTTTTTTGATTGTATCAATCCGAAGCGTTTTGCGGCAAGATCGTCCCCCTAAAATCTCTCCGATTTTGTCTGTAGCGCCACAATCGCAAACAGTATTCCGAAATTTGAATATGGTTGCAGGCGGCTTTGAAGAGCTTTTCCAAAACCTTTGTTTGGGTCATTCGCGCCCCCGCCTTCACGCTAACTCTTACCCATAGGTTTGGGGTTGGGCAGTTTGAAAAAGCCCTCGTATAATGAAAGTGCGAAATAAATTGCTGTCCTGGCTGCGACGCCGCACTATGCCGCCCTTTCAGGGCATTGAAGAAGACACGGGGCGCTCATTTTCCAGGGCGTTGCCCCTCGCTATTACATTCCGCTCCTTTGGAGCTAAGTTCTTGCCCGGACTTATGGGTAAAGGTCAGGTCTTCACGAAGATAAACTCCGGCGGAAATCCACGGGAATGATGCGACAAGCGATAGTTTAAGTCAGAAGACAGATCACCAAGCGAGCGCATAAGAGCTGTGAGCAAGAAAATAAAGATAAACCTTCTTTGCGTAGGACGGGTCTTGTAACTTGTACACACCAATTTCGCCCGACGTGCATGATTTGTACGGACGCGAAAAATCATTTTGAAGCATAAGGAAAGGAGAATGAGATGAAAAAAGGCTTACTTCTATCGGCGGCTGCTTTGAGCGTGTTTGCACTTATGAACATGTCATCGGCCAGCGACGAGGAAATTGCGGTAAAATCAGCAGTGCTCGATTATGTGGAAGGCATTTATGAAGTCGCTCCGGAGCGCATTGAAAAGAGCGTAGACGTGAAGATGCGAAAATACGGTTATTGGCGTCCGGACGACAGCAACGAATACCGCGACGGTTCGGAAATGAATTACAAACAGCTCGTTAATCTGGCGGCTAACTGGAACAAAAAGGGGCGCGTCGACGCGAAAACGGAAAAAAAGGAAATCGTTGTTCTGGACATGCTGGATAAAACGGCAAGCGCGAAACTCGTCGCATACTGGGGAATCGATTATTTCCATCTGGCCAAAGAAGACGGCAAGTGGAAAATTATAAACGTCATCTGGCAAAGCCACCCGCCGAAGAATTGAAATCATTCGCAAAAGTAAATTAAAAACTGATGTTACGCGCCAGCTAAGAAGCCAAAGAAACTCCTTTTAAAGTCATTCCCGCGCAGCAGGCTGTTGCAGAACTGACGGTCAGTCATTTACTGTCCAGCCTTGCGCGGGTATTACTCTAATTTTTACAAGAATTT
>CAXHAT010000164.1:0-17671 GCA_964014485.1 uncultured Deferribacteres bacterium | reverse complement strand
ACTTCATCGCAGGAAAACTCGAATTTGATTACCCACACAAATTCATATAGAGCCAGTTGATGTTTTTTCGGCCAAACATATTTCTGTCGATGAATCTGGGCTACACATCAACGTACCGTTTCCATCGACTGGCTTAGCTTTCATGGATTTTGAACCTGAAATCACAAAGCGAATGTCCTTCCGCGATGGTTTGGGTGCGTTCAAGACGCACGCCCCAGACCGCCGCCATCTTGTAATCGAGGCTACATGCGGCGTATCGCGTTAGTTCGGGAACGCTCCGTTCGCGGAAGTATTGCGCAATCGGGCAAGTTGTCACGTTGAAAGCAACGTCCTGTGTTTCGGGCAGCGTTGTGCGTTCGAAAGGCGAAGTGAAGAGAGCCTTAAACATCAAATCAGTAATCCATTTGACCCGTACGCGTATGTGTCTGCCGCGCAGACGCGAGAATGAAAAGGAAAGCTCGATCACCGGCCCAAAGACGCCCCAATTGACTTCTTCAACCAACTGGCCTGCGGTTGTCTCAGCGAATCCCGCCTCCTTTGCCGCCAGGAACAGAGCGCAATCCCACTCGAAGTAGCGCAAAAGCAAGTTCAAACCAAACGAGTAGCGCGGTCTCAGCCTTTGCAATTCTAATTGCCGGCTTTTCGTCGCGCCCCAGATGCGAGCGGTTTGATCGGAAGACGTTTCGCGCGCCAAAACTTGTAATGCCGCACGCCGAAAAGCATTGCTCGGCAAACAAAACAGTGCTGCGGAAATCAGGCTCATCTATTTTCTTGCCACCGTAATTCGTCAACCAATCGCGAAACCGCCTTCTATCATCCCCTTGCCCTTAAATTTTTGCAAGAATTCCGCATCATCCAAGGCGTAGAGCGCGCTGATTTCGATCATCGCGTCCTGCGCGACAGAAAATCCGGCTTTTTCAAGCCATGCGGCAAAATATTTTGACATATCACGCTGGGCCGTTTTGGGTGAATCAGCGCCGTTTGCGTTCTTGACCGGGCTAAATTCTAACTGGCGCTCGACCTCAAGCACCACGCCGTGTTCTGCGAATCCCAGCGCGTCAAAGATAAACATTTCGAACTTGTGGCCGTTTGGGTCGGACGGTTTGACAAGTTCTCCGGAGTCATCGACGAACGGAATTTGCTTATGCGCCACATGCCAGGGCAGCTCATAGTCAGCCTTGGCGATTGCTTCGATAAATTTTCGTTCAAGAACATGAATCGCGATACTCCCGGCATCAAAAAGCAGCTTGCCGTTATCATTGGTCGCGTACATGTCTTCTCGCGACATGTCGCTATACTCAACCACGCTCAAGCGGCCGTTGAATTTTCCGATAATCCCGACTTTTTCTTCAGGACTGCTCTTCGCGACAACTTTCGCCGACATCTCGGCAGTTTGATCAATATGGTAGCCCAAAAACAACGGATCGCACATATTGAGCAGAACATTATCGACCTGGAAGTAGAAAAGCTGTTCGAGTCCGGCGTTTTTCATATGATCGCAAGCGCCGCTGTCGAGCAAGCCTTTGAAAATGCCGCCGTGCCCGTTTGGGCTCATGAAAATGTGGTCGCGAGCGTCTAAAATGAGCTTGCCGTTTTCGTCAAGCGCTGGAGCCATGCCTTGCTTGAAAATAAAAACGTCATCCGGCTTAAGACCAAAATGACGGTTCTCTTCAAAATACGCGACAGTCTCTTCGTTATTGACCTCGCTGGTCATGATGTACCAGGGAATGCTCGCACCATATTTTTTGCCCAGCGCCAGGAGCTTTTCCGCATGGAGTTGAAATAGTGATTTATTCGTCACCGGCCCGATTTCAAACTTCCCCTTTGGACCGTCGAAGCCAAGACGGCTTCCTTGCCCTCCAGCGACTAGAATTGCGCCGACTTTTCCATCCCGCAATGCGCGCTCGCCAATGCCCCGCACCCTTTCGGCGGTTTGAATTTCTTCATCTGTTTTTGAAATCGGGACGGCGTCGGCGGGTTCAAAACGCTGGCCGTTTTGTGAAGAATTATCTTTATGGTTCAGCTCGTTCTGCAAGTTTGTCACAAGCTGCCAGTCCATGCTCTCCGCCTGCCTTAACAAACTTTCTCGGCTTGCTTCATTTAGCTCGCCCCAGAACTTGAAAATATGAGATTGACCGGCTTCAGCGGCTTTTGCATAGGCGTTTTCGTATCGCTGTTTCATCCTAAAGTCCTTCAAATGCTTGTTCTACAATTCTGAATCGTCTCTCTTCGTGTACAGCCAGAGCAAGCATTTAAAGTAAATTTTTCGGCAAAAACCGCAACACAATACTTTCGACTTGTTTCCGTAGATTAAGACCGTGCAACGGAGGTGCGAAATTGCGGATAATTTCCTTTAGAGTTTAGCGAACGTCGTACTTCAAAAACGCAACGAATGCGGCGGCGAATGCGATGATCGTGAACAGACTCAGCAGGCCAATATCCGTCATCGCCGGGGAAAAGCCCGCTGAGAATGTGTGCTGTGGCGCGACGAATTTTGGCATGTCGGTCAAGTCGAGCGTGCCTTGATCGCGGTCGCCGGAGATTTTGAACGCGCCTCCGCTTTCGCCGGAACTCATCGAAATTCGGATGCCCCCGCCGCCGCCGTTTTCTTTTTGTTTCTTATCACGATAATCTTTGAATGCAGTACGATAATCGTCCATCGCGTCTTCGTTGCGCGTTTTCAAATCGATGTTGGTTCCAGCGAGATTCATTACCGCCAACTGAAACGCGGAAGCGGGGGAAAAGCGTGAAATTGTGAACCCGAACTTTTCCTGTTCCGCCTTGCGATTGCGCAGGTCTTCGGTCAGCTTTCTGCCGTAGTCGCTAATTTCCGCTGTGACTTTTTTGCGCTCTTCAGCGTCTTCCTGCATCCACCCCCATTCATTGTCGTCACGATATTCTTCGCGCTCAGATTCGTCCATGCCTTGCATTTCAACGTTGCGGGCGCTCCAGCGATCTTCCATGCCCTGGAAATGCTCTTCCCATTTGTCTTTGGCAAAACCGTCGCGTTTGGCCTCAACTTCGGCCACGGTCGGCACTTCGTACAAATGCCCGGCGGCCATTACGCCCACGCGCGGGATGATCAAAACGAGCGTTACCCAAGTGACAAGCAAGAACAGAAACGAGGTCGCGGATTGTTTTGTCAGCGCGGAAACAAGAATGCCCAAAGCGATGAAAAATGTAAAATACAGCAGAGACGCCCCCATCATGGCCGTCATTTTCCCCCAATCATCGCCGGTCAAAGGCACATTGAAAAGCAAGAGCAGGAGCAGTCCGAGCAGAATAGGTACGAGCAGCGGCAGAACCAGACCAAGCCATGAGCCGATAAATTTGGAAACGATGTACTGCACGCGCGGCACGGCGTTGGAAAAAGTCAATTGCAGCGTTCCTCCCTCGCGTTCGCCGTTGATTGCGTCGTAAGTAAACAAAATCGCGAACAGCGACAGAACGATTTGCACGATAAACGCCACATCGACAAACCGGAAAACGGCGAAAATCGGATCGTCCGAATAATTGCTGTTCCGCAGTTTGATTTCCTGCCATGAAGAAATCGCCGTCAAACGCCCGACGTCATTATGTACGCCGGAAGAAAAAATTTGCATTGGCTCCGGTTCTCGCGAAATACGCGTTCCAAGCGAACTCCAGGAATTCTGTTCACGCAGCTCCTGCTCCGCTAGGCTGGTGACGGTTTCGTACTGCGCAACGGCGTTGTTATATTCCTTGATTCCAACAAATACGCTCAGGACGATGAGCAGTGCGCACACCGCAAACGTCGCCGCGAATTTCGGGCTGAGAATGATGGCTTTGAGTTCTTTTTCGATGAGTGTTTTTAACATTGTTCGCTTCCAGTTTTTATCGTTTTGTCGCGAGGCGACAACCTATCGGGTGCAATTCCCATAAGTTGGTAACGGAATTATGTCACTCTTTCAGAGTTTGGTCATACCATTTGGAACCGCCTTTCTATAATCATTTTATCCCTTCGGGATTTTTCAGTACCGTAATCCCGGAGGGATGGTAGGATTATAGAAAATCGGTCGTTTCCTTCTACTAAACCACGAAGTGGTGATGTGATTCCGCCTATCGAACGATTAATTTTGAAATACCAACTTTTAGGAATTGCTTCCTAACCTGTTTTCCTTTCGAAGGAAGCTATTGCGTTTTTCTCGGAGCGGCAAACAGCCTGAGATTCTCTCCGGCTTTGATCAAAATATGATTCTCAACGAACGCCGGGGTCGCCCAGGTCGATGTTTCCGCGAGACTAAGTTCACCTCGAAGCCGAAATGCTTCCGAAGTCGCTTCAAATATTTTCAGTACGCCTTCCGTCGTCAACGAATAGAACGAGTCACCGCCCAAAAACAAGGAGGCGTTCGCCCCTTCTCGGCCCTCGTTGGTCCAAAACGTTTTTCCGGTTTTGGCGTCCAAACTAAAGAATTGACCGCGCCGTTTCTGCGAGAGGCCGAAGAGCTTCGCTTCGTGCAATACAGGCGAATTCATATACATTGAAATTTCTTTGTTCTGCCACAATTCCGTCGTCTTCCACCCGCCGTTGCTTTTTTCAAGCTTCACGCTCATTGTTCCTCGCCCGACGCCAGAATAGATGATCATATCATCGAAAAAGACCGGCGATGGAATATTTTCTTTCCATTCAGAGACAAAAGGAATTTGCCATAACAGCTTGCCATTTTCCGCGGAAACGCCGATGACGCCGTTTTGTGACAGCGTGACAATTTGTGCGACGCCGCCTGATGTGACCAGAATTGGCGAAGCGTAGCCGGGGTTGTCTTCCTTCCAACTCCAGACTTCCTCGCCGGTCTCGACGTCATACGCCGTTAGTGCCCCGGCGTCGTCATCGCCGATGAAAGTGATGCACATATTTTTGTAGATCAGCGGCGAGACAGTGTTGCCGCAAAAGAATTTCTCTGTATTTAAACCGGATTCCTTGTAGACTTTTCGCCAGAGCACATTTCCGTTTTTGATGTCAAAACAAGTCAAAACGCCGGTTACGCCGACGGTGAAAAGTTTGCCGGAATGGATCGCCGGGGTCGCGAAAGGGCCTTTGCCGTGCTTGACGGCGTATTGATTGCGCTGCATTGGCGCGGCGTTCGTTTTTCGCCAAATTTGTTTACCGGTCTTCAAATCCAGACAGGCGACAACTTCTTGTTCATCGATTCGAGTGTGAACAAAAACCTGATCATCAAAAATCAAAGGCGAAGAATAACCGCCTCCAACCGTCGTCTCCCAAATTAAATCGGGTTTTTCAGAAAGCGTCCCAGGCACGCTCTGGGCGGGAATTCGTCCGTCGCGGTTCGGGCCGAGCCATTGCGTCCAGTCTTGGGCGAGCGCCTGCGAGGTATTAACGGCAAAGATCACCGCAAAAAAGGCAATCTGACCGATTGTCGAATTTTGTGCGTTTGTCCACATCGTTGTTTTCTCTCCACTTCAAAATGATCAAAAACTGTTTTCCACGACGACGCATCCTTCCCTTGACGAAGGAATTCTGGGCGCTTCTCTTTATCTCAAATCAAATCGCATAAACATCGCAAATGCGCCGGCAAAAAACAGCAGGTTAAACACCGCCAGGATGCCCATTTCCGGCAGGGCGGCAGTTACCACTTTGTCCATTGGAATGCCGCTGTACTTGAATTCCGGCAGTTCACGCGGATCAATGGGTTTTTCTTCCTCTTCTTCTCCGTCCCCCGAATGCCGCATCCGAAATACAAACCCGCCGCCGCCGATGTTCATCCCGGTTTTTTCCTTCATGAATTCAGCGTAAGACTGCTGATAAGCCGCCGCTTCATTAAGAAAATGCTGTTTTAAATCAGTCGAACTGCCCGTCAAATTGGTCACGGCCAACGAGAACGCCGCCGTCGGGGAGATTCGGGCAAAAGAGAAAGCCGCACTTTCCTGCGTCCGCAAACGATTGTTGCGCTCTTCCGATAATTTGGCGTCAAGGTCGCTCATCCGCTTCTCGCGCTCGTCGGCGTTATCCTGCATCATCTTTTGAAACTCTTCCATCATCTTCTGTGGATCGGAGCTGTCCGTTGGCTTGAACGAAGACATTTTTTCGCGATCTTCCGTCCATAACTGACGGCTCAGGCGACTTTTTTGAGAAGCAATTTCATCAACCGAAGGCACGTCAACGGCGCGTCCCGCCATCAACACGGCGGAGCGCGGGATGATGAGCACGGAAAAAATCCAGACAACAAGCAAAAGCAAAAATGAGCTTGATGAACGGCGAGTGATGGAGGAAATGAAAACCGAAAGCATCAAAAACACGCCGAAATAGAGCATCCCCGCAAGAATGACCATGCCGAGGCGCAGCCATTCGTCCGTGTTCAAATGCACGCCCAAAATCGGTAGCAGCAGACAGCCGAGAAGTATGGGAATCAGCAGCGGCACGGCCAGCGCCGTAAAAGAGCCGATGATTTTGCCAAGAATGAATTTCGCGCGCGGAATGGCGTTGGCGAAAACCAGTCGCAGCGTACCGCGCTCTTTTTCGCCGTTGATCGCGTCGTAGGCGAACAAAATGGCGAACAGAGAGAGCACGATTTGAAAGATAAAATCAAGGTCGAGAAAACGAAATACCGCGAAAATCGGTTCGTCATTAAAGCGCGAATCTTCCGCCGCGAGCGAACCCTGCCCACGGACTGTAATTGAGCGGCCAACATCATTCGAAACGCCGGTCACTAGCGCGGCCAACGGCTCCGGCGAACGAAAGATACGGTGGTTTCGCAGCATCATCCAATCAGTCAGACCTTCCATCTGGCGCAGATTTTCCGTCTTCGACGCTTCATACTGCTGGCGGCTGACTTCGTAATTTTGCGCGCCGGTATAAAACGCCAACAAAATCAAAACCGAGCACACGGCGAACGTCACCGCGAATTTCGTCGAGCCGATGACTTCTTTCAGTTCTTTTTGTATCAATAAACCCAGCATTCTTTTGCTCCAAATCTTTTCAAGACACTCAAGTCAGTGCTTAGTGAGTACTATTTACTAATCACTGTTTACTGAACAACAGCCGCTTCATCCATATACCCGGCCATGTACTGCATGTACAATTTCTCCAAATCCTCGCCGCCGAGTTCGTTGCGCGGGGCGTTCATGACGAGTTGTCCCTGGTTCATAATGCCAATCGTGTCGGCGACCTCTTTGGCGCGGAAAATATCATGGGTGGACATAAGGATGGCCTTGCCTTCGTCACGCAATTCTTCCAGCAATCGGATAAATTCAAATCCGGCTTTGGGATCGAGGCCGGAAGTCGGTTCGTCGAGCAAAATCGCGGGTGCGTCTTTCAAAATCGCGATGGCGATGCCACATTTTTGCCGCATGCCTTTCGAAAAGCCTTTCAAACGCTTGCCGTGCGCTTCTTCCTGTAATCCAACCCGGAGCAGGACTTTGCGATAATCATCTCTGGAATATTCAGTCTTGCCTCCCAGCCGGGCAAAAAAATCGAGGTTTTGCAGGGCGGTGAAATTCGGATAGAGCATGACGTTTTCCGAAACAAACGCCAAATTTTGCTTGGCTTGCAAAGGCTCCTTGTGCGTCGCGACGTTTCGCACGCGCGCCTCGCCATCGGTCGGTTCGATGAAATTCAGGAAGATGTTGATCGTGGTCGTTTTCCCTGCGCCGTTGCCGCCAAGCATGGCGAAAACTTCGCCTTTTTTAACATTAAAATTCACGCGATCCAGCGCCAAAACGCCGTCTTCATAACGCTTGCTCAAATCGACGGCTTGCAGCAAAACTTCCGCGCCGTTCGTCGAGCCGTTTGTTTGTGTCGTGGTTTCCGTTTCCATTCTTCCCTCTTTGTTTTTGACAAAATTATGGAAGTCAAAATGATTTTTTTAACTGATGTTACGAGATTGGCCAATGCTATGGCATTTGAATAAAAGCTTTTGCTCTACGCGTCATGACAGGAATCCAGAAGTTTGCACGATTTTTTGGATTCCCGTCTCCGCGAGAATGATGTGAACAATCGGTTTTTGTATTTTAGAACTGACGCGTAACATCAATTATCTTAATCAAAAGCAAGCCTCCTTCCGGCTGTCCAAAACTGTGACTCCACCCCGTCACAAAATAGTCGCCTTGAACGCTTTGAATGACGTCATAGCCGAAATCAGGAGCCGTTGCACCATAAGTGCTGGTCCACAAAGTATCTCCCGCTGCATCAGTTCTTAAGACGTAAGCATCCCAGGCGCCCTGGCCAAAACTTTGGGTGAAGCCAGTCATAACATACCCGTTGTCTTGGGTTTGAAAAACCGTCATGGCACGATCATTCTCCGGCCCGCCGTACTTTTGAGTCCACACGTCTTCCCCATCCATCGTGATTTTTTTCAGGAAAATATTCCGTTTTTCTTCATTTCCCCAATAATCGCCGTAGCCGGTCAAAATGATTTCATTTTCGCTATTCACAATCACCCCATGGGCGTTATCGTAGCCGGGGCCGCCATAAGTTTTTTGCCAAAGCAAATCTCCGCTGCTGCCAGTTTTAAGCAGCCAGGCATCTCTATCACCAGCGCCGTAAGAATAGGTAATTCCAGCCAATAGGGCGCTTCCGTCATCGGCTAAAGCGACGGAAAAAACACGATCCGTTTTCGGGCCTCCAAAAGTCCTGGTCCACAACGTGTCGCCATTCGCGTCCGCTCTGATCAAGTAGGCGTCCAGTTCTCCGTTGCCGTAACCGTCGGTTTGCGCTGCAATCGTGAACCCGCCATCATCATTTATTGCTATTGACCAGCCAATGTCATCACCTGAACCGCCGAAAGTTTTGCTCCATTGCTCGACGCCATTCACGTCTGTTTTCATGAGCAAGACATCGTTTTTGCCGGCGCCGTAACTTTCGGTGAATCCAGTAATAATGTAGCCCCTGTCTGAAGTTTCTTTTATACTCCAGCCATTGTCATCTTCCGGCCCGCCAAATTTTCGCGTCCACAATGTATCGCCGGAACTGTTGCATTTTAAAAGGTAAACGTCCAAATTTTTCCCTTCTACCGTCGTGTTGCCGACAACAACAAAATTGCTGTCCGAAGCCTGAATAATATGAATGCCTCGATCAGAGCCGTTGCCCCCGTAAGTTTTTATCAAAACGTCATCCTGCGCCATACAAGACGTTGATAAAATAATGAGCAAGAAGGTGATGAACGTTTGCGTGTTATTCATGAATTTACTTTTCCAAAGTTCAGGGCGTCCGCGGTTAAGCCTTGTCATTTCAAGCGCTCAAAATGCGCTTTGGTCAACGGCATACGACCATGCATCGACCACACCGAGTCAGCAGCCAAGCCGGTTTCATCAACCCATCTTGCAAAAAAACGGTCAAGCGCGGCATGATTAGGCTCGGGATAACCGTCAACAGGGCCGGGCGTAACAAAATCGCTCACGTAGAGCATTTTCAAATTGGGCAAGGAGATGACCAACATACCTTCAGCGTGGGGATTCTCGCCCATTGGAATGATGTCCAGCACCTGTTGGCCGTCACTGATTCTGCGAGTTTCATCCACAGTTTCCGCCTGAAAAGACGCTCTCAAGTCTCCCAATTGATCATCAATCAAAGGCGACGACAAATTGGCGAGGGCTTGCGCCGCCGCGACCGCGTGCTTACCGCCCAAGACGGTTGCGCCAGAAGCAACAAAGGCGCGAATCCCGCCAATGTGATCTTCATGATGATGCGTGAGCACGACGTAGGCGACGCGCTTATTTGGCCACTTTCTTTCCAACGCCGAGACAAATTCCAAACAAGGCCAACTCATCGAAGCCCCTGGATCAGTCTCACTCGGCGGGATTTGACCAAGCAGCGGGAAACTCGCCGGTGCGTCAACGACGACCAGAAACTCGTCAAATTCGGCGACGAGCGGAGCAAATCCGCTTCGAACTTCAGGCACGATGAAAACCCCTTTAGCCAGTTCTCGAAATTCCAATGGGGTGCGGTCTCTATCCGGTTGCTGATCACGAACGGGCAAAACCGACAGATCGCTCGGCGGTTGGAAATTCTCCGACCTGTCCAACAGGACGCTGTCGACGGTCATGGTGATATAATCGATCTTCCCGACCCGCGAGCTGTACGCAAATGGCACATGCACGCCATCGGCGACCTGCCTGTAGTCGTCATACGACCAATCGATCTCGCCCCTTCCTCGTCCGGGAATCAACCAGTCAAATGAGACTTTGCGGACGAATTGAGACGATGGATCCACATCGAGCGTCACAGCCTGCCCGCTCGCAAGGCCGCCCTCGACGCTGGCGAAACCATTTTCTGATTCTCCATACTTCAATCCACCCGGTTTTTCAAGGAGTTCGTTGACTAGAAAGTGAGGAATTCTGCGTCTCAGTTGCGCCCGCTCTTCAGCAAAGCTTAGGGCCCGAAACGGAATGACGATGCCGTAGTCACGAATGAGAAGTTGACGCAGGGTGTCGGACGAAAATAATTCGCCGAAACGTTCGAGCGTACCATCGAATCGGGATTCTTTGTAGTCGCGGAAAACCGCGCCGCTCTCAAGATCGACTGCTAGAACTTCGGAGTACGGGCCGTTGGACAGGCTGTTCGGCGACAATCCCTGGCCTTCAGCGGTCTTGTTCATCGTTCCAGACGCATAAATCGAAATCGAACCTGCTTTCGTTAGATTTTGAAGCGAACCCATCTTTTCAGCTACATTTTTCAAGAATGCTTCGGGTCTTTCGCGGTTCTCGCATGCGGCGAGTGCAAGTAGGAAAACTGTAAAATATGCAAGCTTGGTCATATGCGTTTAACGTTTTTCAGGTCGAAAA
This sequence comes from uncultured Deferribacteres bacterium, assembly GCA_964014485.1. Taxonomy (GTDB): domain Bacteria; phylum Zhuqueibacterota; class Zhuqueibacteria; order Zhuqueibacterales; family Geothermadaptataceae; genus CAXHAT01. The sequence continues at coordinate 6,913 of CAXHAT010000164.1, read as the reverse complement.
TTGGAGACGTTGCCAGTGAATCGCCATTTGCCGTCTGTTTTTTTGTAAAGCTCAATCCAGGCGCAGACGAACTCAAAAGAATTGCCGGAGTTATTATCCACGCCTTTGCCCAAAACCTGCGCGATAACCCAGCCCAGGCTGCCGTCTTCGGAAATCTCGACTTTCGGGCGAATCATGTCGTCGTAGACCGAATAATTGCTGCGTGCGAGGATATCGCCCAGCGTTGCGGCGGATTGCTCGCCCGGCATTTCGTGAACATCGCCTCTGCCGACAATCACGACCGAATCTCCGTGCGCCGCGCTCATTTCGGCGACCTCGCCAAACAAATGGCCGTCCATAAAAATCCGGTGCAGACGCAATAATTTTTGCTCATCGGTCAAAACTGCTTCAGGCGCGCGGAACTCAGAGATGGAGCCTTTATTGATGGTAATTTCGGAGTACTTGTACTGAAATTGATTGCTGCCGTCGTCGATCAACACGGCAAAGGGCAAGAGCATCTCGTCGATGGTGCGCCAATCGCTGAATCTGAAAGTGACAGGCGGTTCTCCTTCTCGCTTCATTTCCATCCCGACAGGTCGCCCATTCCGTTCGTAATAAAAAGTCCAGGGATCATTTTGGCTCGCAAGAGCAACGCACTCCTCGCCTGCAAATTGCGCCGTTTTTGGCGTATCAAGAGGAGAATAAAGGCGATCAAAAAACAAAACCAGCGCATGGATTTGATGGCCCAAAACCAGATCTGCTACGAACGGCGGCGCTTCTTTTTCTGTCTGGCCGTCATAAATCCACATGTATCGCCCCTCAACGCCCATCGTCGTGGTTCGCCCTTCGTCGATTTGACGATGAATGGCTCGCTGCCGGTCATGAAAAACGCTGATCGTCGAGAACGACGTTCCGTCGGAAACCGAGACGTTCGCATCCGCTCGTATGGCCTCAATTTCCGTGAGCTTGCCTTGTGCATTGATGTTTTTCAACCAGGGTAGTTCGGTTTGTTGTGCGGTTGCCAAAATGGGAAGGGTTAGAAAAAGCAGTGCTGAAATCTTATGGAATTTGGACATTTTTGACTCTTTTGGCAGTAGTTGATCTTTAAAATATTTCTACTGGAATCAATCGAAAAACAGCCTGAAGGTCGAACTACAAACGACCGTGCTTCCGCCTTTGTTCTGAACGTAAGGAACACTCTGTCGTTTGTAGTTCAAATTTATCTTCTGGAAAGCCGCACGCCGAACACCACAATCCCGCCGACCAGGCCCAAGATCAGCACCAAAATCAAAACCGTGCCGAAAACATTCGCTTCTTGCTGAATCTCGACGGTGATGGTTTTGTCCTCTCCCGCGATCGGTTGATCATCGGAAAGCGAGGTGGTGCGAACGCGCGTTTCGTAGCGCCCTACCGAAGCGTCAGACGGCGGCGTAAGCCTGATCGTTGCTCGTTTCTCTTCGTTAATGCCAAGTTGCGCAATATTGTCCGGATCAATTTGCTTCGTCCAATTCAACGGCGGATCGACTTCGATTTCAACATTATCCAGGCGCCGCGAACCGTCGTTCACCAAATCGATGGGCACGTCGACAGATTCGCCGGACTTGACCGAAAAAAACAATTGCGGCGCGCGCACCTGTAACTTGCCGACCCCGCGCGGCACAAGTTCAAGCCGAACGTAGCCGATGTTGAGTTCTTCGATTTCATCTTCCGTCCAGACGCGCCCGCGCACGTCGCCCAGCGAAGCGACCTGATCGCGCGGGATGACCATGACGTAAAAAGGAATGGATTGATCGATGGTCACTTCATCGGTCGGCCTGTCCGGCAGAAAAACTTGCAGCGACGCCCTGCGCGTATTTGCGCTTTCCGTAAATTTAAAATAACTCAAACGGGCGTTCGAACCTGGATCACTGAAGTAGCGATTGATTTGGTTGGTGAGATTGACAACTTCGAGCTTGAAAGTGTTGTTCACGCCGCTGAACAGTTCCAGCGCCAAGTCAAAATTCGCGGAGCCGCCCAGTTCAACTTCCTGCGAAAACTGCTCGGACTGCACCAGCACCTTGTTTACCGAAGCGTCTTTTTGCAGGTAAATCTTGCGCGAACTCGAGCTGCCGTTGCCGTAAATGATGTTCACGGTGACCGCGTCCAAATCCTGCAAAAGCGTGAAAGTTAAATCCTTTGGCTTGCCAAAATGCAATTCTTCGATTTTGGCTTCATAAGGCTGGCTGACAATGGCTTGCTCGTCGTTGAGCAGAGAAACGTAAACGTCGTGGACGATGTCCGGCTGTAATGAACGGAAAAGCTCGTCATTGAACTGAACCAATTTTTTGAACTCGGATGTTGATCCGGATGAATTGGCAATGGTCAACCGGACGGTTTTTTGGCCCTTTTCATTCTGGATTTTGACCGCGCGCTGGATCGCGACGTACTGTTTTTCAAACAAAACGGCCAAAAGCGCCTGCTGGTAGTTGACCTCCGCGTCGGCGAAGGAATTGCGTGAGCGATCCATTTCCAGTTTCGAGATCAGGCTTTTTTCGTACAAATCCTTTTTGCGTTCAAAATCTTGCTGCGCGAATTCGTAGGCCTGCTTGGCGCGCCGCAATCCGAGCAATTGATATTGATCGTCCTTTGGGTTGTAATATGCGCTTTGGGCTTGGGCAAGCGTCGGTGCAAGGATGAAGAACGCGAGACAAAACCAGATATTCAGGTTTGATTTGTTCATTTTAAGTGGTTATTGGTTGAAGAGCAATTCTGTCAATTGACTCGAAATGAAGCTTCGAGAACAGTGGCGTTCCCATCCCGATGCGATGCGGAATGAGAACGAGAAAAACACTGATCACTGAAATCTTCTGAGTAACTTCGGAGTGCAAAGCTTGCTTTGCGATGAGTTTGGGAAAACAAAGCAAGGCAAGCCTTGCACTCCGGAGTTACTCGACGATGAAGCCGGGGCGTTTCACGGTCTGGCGCCTCCGCTGAATACTAAAAACTCATCACTACCGAGTCTTGATATTTATGCCAGCAGGCGGCGCCGGCTTGGCGAATTTCCCGCTGACGTCTTTCTTGTCGCGCGTCACTTTCAGAGTAACCTCGTCGCCAAGTTTGATTTTTTCCCAAAGTTCGAAAAAATGATCGTATGACTTCACTTTGTCGCCATTAACGGAGGCCAAAACGTCTTCCTCTTCAAATTCCATTTTATCAAAAGCGCCGGGAATTGGCAGCTTGCCGACTACAACGGCTTGGTCTTCGATCTTGCCAATCAGCAGCGCAAGCTCGACCAATGGCTTTATCGCTTCCGCTTCTTGCATAAGCGGACTGCCCTGCATCGTCATTCTGCGCTCGCCGCCGCCGCTGGTCGTCGTAGCGCCCGAAGTCTCGCCTTCTCCCGCCCCGCCGCGACGTACCATCGTCATTCCGGTTTCCGGTAAATCCTTGGGATCAGCTTTCATGAAAGAAGCGATGAAGCGGTTTTTGTCGCGACGCAAGCCAATTTGCACTTCCTCGCCGAACTTCAGGGAATCGTACTTTGCCTTAAACGTTTCCACTTTTTTGATGCGAACGCCGTTGAGATAAAGCACAATATCGTCTTGCTTAATATCGACGTTTTTGTACTTTTCTCCACGACGCGCCTCCGGCATAACAAAACGCACGTTGACTTTGCCGTCTTCGTCTAGTAAAAGAGCGCCGACTTCCGGGATCATGAACGACTCGCCGTCGCCCTGGGTGCGAAAAACCATTTGCCCAAAAGCGGCGGGAGCGATCATTAAAAGTGCGGCGGAAAGTAAAACGAGTTTTTTCATCACAGATTCTCCACTCAAAAGTTCGCGTTTGATTTTGTGACGAACAAAATAAGCAAACGCTTTAAAACGCTATAGTTAAAGAGTGTTAGAAAGTGTTAATGAATGTTAAATGGCAAGCGTTTATTGCGTGAAAAGCATATTTTTTAGCCGTGGAAAAATTTCCATTTCGTTTGTGTTGAGATTGATTATTCAACGCAGAGACGCGAAGCCCGCAGAGAAAATTTTCAAAACTCTGCGGATACTCAGCGCCTTTGCGCATTCCGCGTTTAGGCTCCGTCTTTGTTTCGGACGATATTGAACGATTATGAAAAACCGAAAAAAACAACTTCGCATCATCCTGGGCGTGATCACGTTGGCGCTCGCGGGATTGGCCGGTTTGCAAATCGTGCTTTTAAATAATGCCTGGAAGCTGCGACGGCAAGCGTTTGAAAAAAACATCAACGCCGCGTTAGTTGGCGTTGTTCAGGAATTAGAACGGCTGGAAGCGCTCGAACACACCATCGGCGTCGCCTTTAAATTTCACGCCGAAAATGACAGCGTCGGCGTCATTTCCAAAAGCAGCGGCAGGCGCTATGTTTTTGCCGACAGCTTGAAATTACGCACAACAAAAACGCCGGAAAATTCAAGTTTTGCCGTTGATAACGGAAAGCTTTTCTATGATCTGGCGGATTCGCAACATGTGAAAATCCAGATTACGAGCATTGACGGAGAAAAGCTCGCCGACGTGGTCAACGGCGACCATCCCGCCGGAAAATATGAAGTAGAGATCGATTCAACTTTATTGGAGCGCGGTTCGCTGCTCATACGCATGGCGACCGAGAACTCGTTTTCGACCTACCATTACACCAGCAAACAGCGCGGCTTCTGGCAGCACCAGCCCGCATCGGATGATGAGAAACGCGGCCTGGTCACCAAAATTCTCGCCGACCTGGATCCGCTGCAACGAAAACCGATTGAAGAACGCATCAACCAGGTGCAGCTCGATTCGCTCATTCAAACAAGATTGGCGGAAAATGACATCTTTCTGCCTCACGCTTTCGGCATTTTCTCAGAAAAAAACGATTCTTTGCGAATGACCAATCGCGCTGATATGATTCCGGAACTGCGCGACACGCCCTTCCGGGAGCGCCTTTTTCCTTTTGAACCCTTCGGCGCGCGTCACGACCTTGCTCTCCATTTTCCCGATGAAAACATGTTCGTGCTTCAAAAAATGGGCGCGTTGTTTTTTGCCACCATCGTACTTGTCTCGATTATTGTTCTCAGCTTTGTCTACACCGTGCGCACGATTTTCCGGCAGCAGCGTTTCGCGACTTCGGTCATGGACTTCGTCAACAACATGACGCACGAATTCAAAACGCCGATTTCGACTATTTCACTGGCGACCGAGGCGTTGGAAAATCCGGCGGCGCTCGAAAACAAAGAGAAGGTCTTGCGTTACAACGGCATTGTCCGCGATGAAAATCTGCGGATGCGCGAGCAGGTCGAGAAAATCCTGCAAATGGCGGTGCTCGAGAACAAAGAGTACGAATTGAAAATCTCGCAAATCGATGTTCACGCTCTCTTGAAAAACGCCGTGCAAAAAATCACTTTGCAAATTGAAAAGCGCGGCGGGAAAATTATCGAGAATCTGCAAGCGACGTCTTCGCATATCAAAGCAGATGCAGTGCATTTGGCAAGCATTATTTTCAATTTGCTCGATAACGCCAGCAAATACACGAAACGGTCGCCCGTCATCGAAATCGCGACTGCCAACGCAGAAAACGGCGTACAAATTCGTGTGCGAGACAACGGCATTGGCTTGCACCCCGAAGATCAAAAGCAGGTTTTCGACAAGTATTTTCGCGTCTCAACCGGAAACATCCACGACGTGAAGGGCTTCGGCTTGGGCTTGAGTTACGTCAAGCTCATCGTTGAAGCGCACGGCGGCAATATTTCCGTGCAAAGCGAGCTTGACAAAGGCTCGCAATTTGACGTTTTTTTACCATTCGAGCCGACACAAAATAAAAGTGACATTTCGAATGAGCAAAATTAAGACGGAGGAGAAAAATCATGGCTGATTACAAAATTATCACCGTGAATTCCGACAACGTCGACGAATTCGGCTTTTTTTGCGTGAAGAACAAAAAGCATCCCGGGTATATCGCCAAGCGTTCCTGGCTGCACAAACGCTTTGAAGAAGGACTTCGCATCAAACTGATTTTGACGCATGACGGCAAACAAGCAGGTTTTCTCGAATACATTCCGGGAGAGTTCACTTGGCGGGTGGTCGAAGCGCCGAACTATTTTGTGATTCACTGCATTTGGGTTGCGTCAGCAAAATTTCCCTATGAAGGCATGGCCGCCGCTTTGTTCCGAGAATGCCTGGATGACGCCGCGTCGAGCGGGCAATCAGGCGTCGCGGTCGTCACCAGCGACGGCAGTTTTATGGCGCGCAAGGATGTTTTTCTCAAGCACGGTTTTGAGCAAGTGGATGAGGCTGAACCGCACTTTCAATTGTTGAAAAAGTCCGTGAAACCAGCCCCCATGCCCGCGTTCCCCACAAATTGGCAAGATCGATCGGATCGTTTTCAAGGCTTGCAATTGATCTACACCGATCAATGCCCTTACATCGGAAAAGCCGTGGATGAAATGCCGCCGGTTGCGGTGAAATATGGCATTGAATTGAAACTGCATGAACTGAACGACTCGGCGCAAGCGCGGGAGACCTTGCTCTCGCCTTATGGCATGATTAATCTGGTTTACAACGGTCGCCTGTTGGCCGATCATCCAATCAGCGCAACGCGGTTTGGGAACATTTTGCGCAAGGATTTGAAGCTGGAAGCGCAGGAGTAATTGAATGTCAGGAAATGAAGATTCGGTATCAAAATCTCCCCGGATGATTCTTCGACAATATTAAGTCGGACCTAAAAATTATGATTAGCGAACAAGACAAAAAAATCGTTGTTGATTTGGCAAAGAAATTTAACGTCAATGAAGTTTATCTTTTTGGCTCTTCTCTTGAAGATGAGAAAAAGGCAAATGATATTGATTTGGCTGTTAAAGGAGTCGCGCCAAAGTCCTTTTTTGACTTTTACGGCAAATTGCAAAGGTATTTATCGAAACCTGTAGATGTTGTAAATCTGTCGAAACAGACCAAATTC
>CAXHAT010000163.1:0-17683 GCA_964014485.1 uncultured Deferribacteres bacterium | reverse complement strand
ACACCAAGAAGCTCGTCGGCAGCGTCAGATGTGTATAAGAGACAGCAATTGCGCACCCAATTGCGTCATGTTGAATTCGCGCGTGTTCCACTCGAAATCCCCGAAGATTTTATCGGTTTTGAGATCGACCGCGCCGCTGTTGCTCATGGTATAGCCGCCGCCTTGCACGCCAAATTTGCCCAGCAGCGCAGGCATTGCCATAATCGCCGCGACCGCGCGTCCGCCGTTTTGATTTCTTTCAACGCCCCAGCCGCAACGCATCACCGCCGGTGAAGTTTTGGCATAAACCGTCGCCAGTTTCTTGATTGCGTCGGCGGAAACATGCGCGACTTTTGCGGCCTTTTCCAGCGTCCATTCGCGGGAAGCTTCGAGAAGCGGTTCATAGTCTTCAGCGTGGTTTTCCAGAAAGGAATAATCTATTAAATCGCGGTCGCGCCAAAAATTGATCATGGCCAACGCCAGCGGCAAATCCGCGCCGGGATAAACCGGCAAATGCAGGTCAGCCTCACGGTTGGAGAAGTTTTTCTTCGGATCGACGACGGCGATAAAAGCGCCGTTTTTCTTTGCTTGCTTTAAGTAAGGCGTGAGATGAATGTTGGACGCTTTCGGGTTGGCGCCCCAAACGATGATGCACTTCGCCGCGGGATAATCTTCGAAGGCGACGCCGGGCATTTTTCCGTACATTTCCGTTGCGACCGTCGTTGTTGGAACGGCGCAAATTGTCTTCGCTAATTTGGACGCGCCAAGTTTTGCGAAGAAATAATGATCGATGAACGAATCGCCCAGCAGGCCGTTTGAGCCCCCGTAATGGTAGGGCAAAATAGCCTCGCCGCCCCAGCGCGCTTTGGTTTGCTGAAAATTATCGACGATTTGCGCAATCGCTTCATCCCAACTCACGCGCTCAAATCGCCCCTCGCCTTTTGCACCGACTCTGCGCATCGGGTAACGAACGCGGTCTTTGTGATAGACCCGTTCACCATAGCGCGAAACCTTGTTGCAGATAAAGCCATTGGTGTTGGGGTGGCCGTTTTTCGCCGCTGATATTTTTGAAATTTTGTCATCCGTGACTTCGACGCTCAACTCGCACGTATCCGGGCAATCCATGATGCAAGTGGTTGTTTTTGTTAAGACAGCCATCGAACGCCTCCTGCTTTTTGTCAGAGTTTATCTTGATTTTATGCGCTTTTCGCGTCCAGGGTCACTAGCGCGGAAGCTGTTGATACGCGATACATCGCTTCTCTACAAATCATGTTGACAACGCTTGCTCCAAATCGTCAATCAGCATTCCGACGTCTTCAATGCCGACGGAGAGACGCAGCAAGTTGGGCGGAACGACGCTGTGCGGTCCTTCAACGGAAGCGCGGTGCTCGATCAGGCTTTCCACGCCGCCGAGAGATGTGGCCGGAATGAATATCTTTGTCCTTGAAGCAACTTTTCGCGCCATTTGCGCATCGCCTCTGATTTTGAGCGACAACATGCCGCCAAAGCCGTTTTTCATTTGTCGCTTAGCAATTTCGTGCCCGGGATGGCTTTCCAGACCCGGGTAGAGCACGCGCTCGATTTTCGGATGACTTTCAAAACGTCTCGCAATTTCCATGGCGTTTTCGCAAGCGCGCTCGAACCGGACGGACAGCGTTCGCATGCCGCGCAAAAGCAGCCACGCGTCGAAAGCGCTGGAAACGCCGCCAACATACTTGCGGATTTTTTTGATCTCTTCCCAGCGAGCGTCTTTTTCCTTTGTGACCAAAAGGCCGGCGGTTACGTCGCTGTGCCCGTTCAGATACTTTGTCGCCGAGTGGAAAACCAAATCCACGCCCAAGTCTAGAGCGCGCTGGGTGACCGGCGGGGCCACGGTGCCGTCAACGGCGAGAGTCGCACTAACGCCGTGAGCAATTTCCGCCGCTTCAGCAATGTCGATCACGTCCCAGGTCGGGTTTACGGGCGATTCGATCCAGACCAACGTTGTTTCGCCTGGACGAACGGCTTTTTTGAGCGCTCCGGGCTCGGCGGCGTCGAAAAGCGTCAGGCTGATTTGACGCTTTTCAGAGATGCGCCGCAGCCAGTCCTGCGCGCCGTGATACATGACTCTCGGCGCGACGATATGTTCACCAATATTGACGGTCTCGAAAACAGCCGTGATGGCCGCCATGCCCGAAGCGAATAGTTTTGCTTCGGCGCCGCCGTCTAATTCCGCCGCCACTTTTTCTACCTGGTCGTGAGTCGGGTTTTGATCACGCGAATAAAGGTAATCGCCGATCAATTCATATTGCTCGTCGCGAGCAAATGTTGTGGAAGGAAGGATCGGCGGCGTTACCGCGCCGGTTTGCGGGTCGATAAAATGACCGGCTTGCGCTAAAAGCGTTTTTTGAGATGTTTGCTTTTTCATTGCCGCGCCTTTCAAATGATTTTTGTGTACACTGAGACGAAACAGCGTTTAGAGCCTCATGAAAACTCTGGAGTCAAACACTTCAGTGTTTGAACGCACAAGGCTTAAGCGGGTTGTTGCAACGTATAATGTTTTTAGGCTTTACACAAGATGCCGTAGGGGTTCAAAATCTTGAACCCCTACATTTGGGGGTGCCTCTCATTCAGCGGCCATGTTTTTAAACGGCCCGTTCCCAAAGACACCTGCGATCATCCGGAATGTCAAGACGCCCAAGGTTTTCGGACAGGAGCCAATCGCAACGTCGGGAATCAATATAGATTCACTCTTAAGATGAGCCAAGATAAAAGCGTTGGAATTCGCAGGATTTTGCTATAGATTTTTGATTTCGGATTTTAATGCTCAGAAGAGGAAAGAAGTGCATGGACACAAATTTGATGCGGACCGTTCGGGATTTGACGGTTAAGGTGGAAGCAGTTTCCGGCAAAAAAGTCAAGCTGGTTGAAAAACGCGGGCTGGCGACGCCGGTTTCAGTTAAGCTCGCCAATGAAAACGTCCCCGTGCATACATTTTATATTGATCGCTCGCAGTCGGCCGCACTTTACCACGCTATCGCGCATGAATGCGTTCACATTTTGCGCCTGTACGAAGCGCCGCCGGAGAAACGCATCGTGCCAATGTCAACATCGCAGATGCGTTTTGCTGCGCTGAAAGACATTGAGCCGGATCTCATTAAACTACGGTCGGAATACGCTATCGAAAAAGTCGCGAGCATGTCGCATTTTTGGTTCAACAGCATCGTTCGCCAGCTCACCAATTACCCGCTGGACGTCGCCATCGAGCAATGGTTGTATAAATTTTATCCAGAGATTCGACCGGTGCAAATGGATGTGCTTAAGAAAAAGTTGGAGGACGCCACGGGCGTTCTGAGCGACGAAGTTAAGGCGCTGACGCCGGAAAAAATCTATGTCGCCTCATGCACGATGCACTACGCCTATTTTGACATTCTTGGGCGGTACTTGGAAATTGACCTTCTCGGCGCGTTCCAAAACGTTCAGGAAGCGGAAGAAGGACGCAAGCTTGCTAGTTTAACGTTGGATCGCAAGAAAGATGATTATGAAACGGACGTGGAAATGATTCAACTATGGGCGAATTTTCTCGGCTTTGAAAATTGGTTTGCCTGGACAAACGTAAATGCCGTGACGACGGACGTCGCCGAATAAATCCGAACCCGAGATGCGAAAAAAAAACGGTTAAATATTGACGCGTCAATGAAGGGGGCACTTTAGTTCAAACTGATGGCTTCCATGTCAAAAGGGATTTCGACGTCATCGATGCGCGTCGGCTCTTTGGTAAAGATGAAGAATTTTTCCAGATTGAGCTGCTGCAAAGTGGCGCGCAACCCCAGATTGATATTGCTGATCTCCAAAATCTGCCCGCGCCCTTTCAAAACAGAAGACATTTTCACCAGTGAAAACAACCCGCGTTGACTGATAACGTCCAGATCTCCCAAGTCAAGCACCCAACGATCCGCCGGAAAGAAAGACAGGTTTTGCAAATAATCTTTCAGCTCAAAAGTCTGCTCGCCAAGAATGACGCCGGAGAGAGAAATGAGTATTTGTTTCGGCTCATTCCGAAAATCAATCATAGCGGCCAATTCAGCAATTGCAGTTCCGTCATCATCTCTGATTTTCTTTAAGATTCTAGTCATTTTTACTCGCCTGTTTCTCCGTTAAAACATGTTTGATGGAATGAATATACGACAAAACCGATGTGCGGGCGTCACGCCTGTGTCTGCTTTTCGTAAAAATCAGGCGTTAGATTACGAAATAGAGCAACAACAAGGCCAAATTGCTGATCGTCCGAAGCCATTGGCGCAATTCAATTACAAAGCTGCGCATCCGGGATGCTCGTCTTTCGCAAAAGTTATATCCAATTTCGTAATTGTTTGCGGAAGTACAAAATTGAAATTGTCTCGCCGTGAGACAAAAGGCTGAATTTTAAGCGGACGAACAAAAGACCGCTGAGCTAGGGAACATCCCGCCGAAGGCGGCTTTGTCAGAAAACCGTCACATGTGGGTGCTTGAAAAATTATACTTCATTTTAAGTATGATTCGGCGACGCTCTGGAGACGGAGCTTTTGAATAATTTCTAACTCTGACAGGGTTCTGAACCCTGTCAGAGTTAAGTTGGATATTTGTAAATTAACTGATGTTACGCGCGGTTAAGCATTTCCGAGACTCAGCCGAAAACAGTGCCTCATTACGGCTCGTTCCCAAACTCCGGTTTGGGAATGAAAATGGGCGCGAAACTCCAGTTTCGAACCAAAGAACTCAGTCGAAACTGGAGTTTCGAGTGCAATTGCGTTCCCAATCCTGAGATTGGGAACGAGAATTTTGGGCGTCTCGAAATTAGGTTGGCGGTAGGGCGTCGCCGCCGAATGACTTGGGTGGTTACGTTTTGATTCATTCAAATGACTCACGAGCCATTTTATGAAATTACCAGCATTGCTCTTCATTATTTCTCTCGCCATTAGCTGTGGGAACAAAAAGAGCGAACGCGAAAATACCGAAAAACAAGCACATGAGCTTGCGAAACAGGATTCGACGAATGCTGACAGTCTGAAAACTCCAGACCGCCCTGAAGGCTGGAAATCCCCGCATCAGGAACACATGGAGCAACACAAAAAGAAAAAATCGAATATCAAATGACCGCTCAGATCGTCCGGCGCGTTGCCGCATTTTGCTTTCTTCTCCTAACCAGCCTGCCTTTCGCGTTATCGCAAGAATTTTATAGCAGCATGCACGCCTTTGAGATGGAAAGGCACAAAAATACGCCAGTTTCACCTGACCTCGTCGGTGATAGAGACGCGCGGATCCTGCCTCTGCAACCCCGCCTTGCAAAAGCGGCGCGCCTGGATGCAACCGTTTTTGGATTTTTACCTTACTGGAGCACCAGCGAGTTTTTGAATTTCGACCTTTTGACGCATGTCGCCGCCTTTGCCGTCGAGGTCAACGCAAACGGCACGCTCGGCAATGATCACGGCTGGCCCTGGAACAATTTGATCAACGAAGCGCACGCCAAGGGCGTCAAAGTTATTCTCACCGCCACGCTTTTTGATCCGACCGATATCAACACGCTCATCACTAGCGAGCAGAACAAACAGCGCTTTTTTGAGAACATTAAAAACAAAATGTTGGAAGGGACGGCGGACGGAATCAACATTGATTTTGAGGGAAGCAATTCTTCGGGATGGCATTGGCGGATCAACGGGTTTATGGCGGAGTTGACCGAGTACATGCACCGTGAAGTCCCCGGCTCGGAAGTCAGTTTTGACGCTCCCGCCGTGAATTGGGGCGACACTTGGGACTATCTCGGCTTGGCGCAAAGCTGCGATTATTTGTTCATCATGGGCTACGCTTTTCACGGCAGTTGGAGCTCAACTTCAGGGCCGAACGCACCGCTGATCGGCGGCGCGGTAAATATCTCAAACACAGTCAACGTGCAGTTTTCGCAAGTCACTCAGAACATGCCCGAAAAGCTGATTCTTGGCGTTCCTTACTACGGACATCACTGGAAAACGACGTCATCGGGCGCGCGGTCTTCCGTCACGGATTTTATTGGCGCGCGTTTTTTTGATTCGGCCATGTCCGGCGCACTCACCTACGGCCAGCAATGGGAAACCGCTTCCCAAACGCCCTGGTATCGCTGGGACGACGGTTCGCACTGGAACCAGGTTTGGTTTGACAACGATTCGAGTCTGGCGATGAAGTACAACCTGGCAAAAATCAAGGGCTACAAGGGCGTCGGCATGTGGGCGCTCGGCTATGACGGCAATCGTCAGGAGCTTTGGAGTTTGCTCGACCAGGAATTCGGCAGCGGCGAAATACCGGTCCCGGACACGCCGCTCTCGTTTCGCGTTTTGAATGAAAACGAGAACGCCTTGCGCATCCAGTTTGAACCGGCGCGACGCGCTTCAGGCTATTTTGTCTACTTGAGCGACAATGGGCTCGAATTTGAAGACTCGGTTTTTGTCGCTTCAAACAATGCCGTGCTGCATAACCTTGAACCGGAAAAACTCTATTTCCTGCGCTTGCGAGCCGTCAATTCAACGGGGCTTTCGCAGCAAACCGAAACCCTCGCCGGCGTACCAAGCGCCAATTCCCACCGGCTTCTCATCGTTCACGGTTTTGACCGGACGACTGGGACAAACAACCGCTTCGATTATATCAGGCAGCATGCCCATGCGATTCAAAACAGGGGTTTCGCTTTTTCTTCCGCAAGCAATGAGGCCGTTTCTCGAGGGCGTTTGGCTTTGACTGATTTTACGATGATCGACTGGATTTTGGGCGACGAAAGCACAGCGGACGAAACATTCAATCCGATTGAGCAAGACAGCGTCGAAGCTTTTTTACAAAACGGCGGCAAGCTCTTTGTTTCCGGCGCTGAAATTGGCTGGGATTTGCAAGCGCGCGGTTCCGCCTCCGATGCAGCGTTCTATCACAACTTTTTAAAAGCGAATTACATCGCGGACGCGCCCAACAATAATCGCGGACTTTATTACACTGCCGAACCCGTCGCCGACGAACTCTTCGATGGCTTGGAAGACTTCGATTTTGACGACGGCTCGCAGGGTACGTTCGACGTGGACTGGCCGGACGCAATCCAGGGCGCGCAAGGCGGGGTTGTCTGTCTAAAATACCTGGACGTCGGCATTGCTTCCGGCGGGGCGGGCGTGTCCTTCAATGGCATTTTTCCAAACGGCAAAGCGCCGGGAAAACTGGTGCATCTCTCTGTTCCTTTCGAGACCATTTATCCTGAATCGGCGCGAAACGATGTGATGGCGCGCGTATTGGATTTCTTTGAAGACGCGACGACTGGAGTTGATGATAAAACTCCAAGTCTGCCGACGGTTTTTGCGCTTCACCAAAATTTTCCCAACCCGTTCAACCCAAACACAACCATTGCTTTTGACCTTCCTGCGGCTGGTCGCGCAACGCTTGAAATTTTCGACATTCTCGGCAAGCTTGTCCGCACGTTTGAAAACAATTACGAGCGCGCCGGCGCTTATGAAGTCGATTGGGACAGTCGCGATTCAAAGGGGCGTTTGCTTGCTTCAGGCGCATATTTGTATCGGCTCGTTCTCACTTCGAGTACAGGGCAACGATTCGTAGAAAGCCGAAAAATGATTTTAGTCGAGTAATCTTATTCTGGAGAAATCTGTGCATAGAGAAATTCACAAATGGTGGAGTCCGAGGCTGAACAAAGATATGGAAGTGGCGGTTTACGGGCATTACGGTTTCGCTCTCCTCATGCTGCCGACCGCAGCGGCGGATTTCCTTGAGTACGAGCGTTTTCACCTCATCGACGCGATTTCCGGAGCGATCAACAGCGGCAAATGCAAAGCGTTCTCCATCAACAGCATCAACAGCGAGAGCTGGCTGAATGACCAGATGAATCCGGCGGACAAAGCGGTTCGGCACATGCAATTTAATGACTACGTTTTTGAAGAAGTCGTGCCGTTTATCCACAATCATTGCCAAGGCTTGACCCCGATTGTGATCACCGGTGCGTCTCTGGGCGCGCTGCATTCCGTGAACATGTTTTTCAAGCGCCCGGATATTTTTAAGGGCGTCATCGGTATGAGCGGCAGTTACAATCTGAAAGATTACACCAACGGTTACTACGACGATAATTGCTACTTCAATTCACCGGCGGACTACATGCCCGGGCTTGACGATGAAGATCTGTTGAACCAATTGCGCACCGACAAGACCATCATCATCGCCAGCGGTCAGGGCAATTATGAAAAGCCGGAAGCGTCACAACATTTTTCCGAAATTCTTAACAGCAAAAACATTTCCCACACCCTCGACCTTTGGGGGCATGACATGGCCCACGATTGGCCGACCTGGCGACAGATGCTGCCGTATTTTTTGGATTCACATGTTTAGGTAGAGATGTCTAAAACACAAAAATTGCAAAGCGTGTTGTAGGGGTTCAAGATTTTGAACCCCTACATGCGGTATGCCTGTCATTCAGATCCCATGTTTTGGAACATGCCCTGTACAAATCAGCTAAAAAAATGAACATTCAAACCGGTCTGAACTGGCGACCTCCGGAAAACTGGGATAAAATTACTGTGATCGACGCGCACACTGGCGGCGAACCTTTGCGCGTTATTCTCGGCGGTTACCCGAAGTTCAACGGTAAAACCATTCTGGAGAAGCGACGCGAGGCCATTACCCATTACGATCACTTGCGAACCGCGCTCATGTGGGAGCCGCGCGGTCACGCCGACATGTACGGCTGCATCGTCACGCCGCCTGTTTCGAAAAATGCGCATTTCGGCGTACTTTTTACCCACAACGAAGGCTACAGCTCGATGTGCGGGCACGGCATTATCGCCGTGACGACCGTCGTGCTCGAAACTGGCATAATCCAGACCGACGCCCCTGTCGTTAAAGTGCGGATTGACAGCCCCGCGGGTCTCGTCACGGCGTTTGCGAAGATCAAGAACGGTCGTGTTGCAAGCGTGGCTTTTCAAAATGTCCCGTCCTATGTCGATGCTTTAGACGAAGTTGTCGAAGTTCCTGGTTTGGGAAATGTGCGCTATGATTTAGCGTACGGCGGCGCCTTCTATGCATTTGTAAGAGCTGAAGATGCGGACGTGAAGTGCGCGCCGGAAGGTTTCCAGCGGTTGATCGAGCGAGGTATGAAAATAAAGCGCGCGATTATGGCGACGCGAAAAATCGAGCACCCTTTTGAAGCAGACCTGGGCTTTCTCTACGGCACAATTTTCATCGGCCCGGCGGAATCGCCGCAAGCGCACAGCCGCAATGTTTGCATTTTTGCCGAGGGAGAAGTTGACCGCAGTCCGACCGGTACTGGCGTGAGTGCACGCACGGCGATTCACCATGCTCGCGGCGAAATCGGCCTCAACGAAAAAATCGAAATTGAGAGCATCATCGGCAGCAGTTTTACCGGCAAAGTCATGAAAGAAATCGAGTTTGGCCCGCACAAAGCCGTCGTTCCCGAAGTTGAAGGCCGTGCGTTTATTACGGGAAAATGTGAGTTTTGGATCGATCCCGACGATCCGTTGAAAAATGGATTTATTCTGCGATGAAGACCCTTGAAACGATTTTAACTAAACGCGTTTCGGTAAAAAAAATCGAACTCATCGAAGCGGCGATCCCGCAAGTTGAGGCTTTCAAGTCCGCCATCGGCGTGCGCAACGAACGCCGCGCGCTGTATATTCGCTGGGTCGATGATGAAGGAAATTGGGGGATCGGCGAATGTTCCTGCCGCCCCGATCCTTACTTCAACGGCGAATTTCTTGCCGGAGCCGTCGAAGTTCTAAAAAATCACGTCTTTCCGCTTCTGCCTGTAGAAGGAACGATTCAGGAGTTCGAAAAAGCAATCCAAAAAACTCGCAACTGGCCGTTCACGACCGCCGCACTTTTGGACGCGGCTTTCGATCTTTTGCGAAGAAAGTCGGAACCCGACGCGCTTGAATTGTGGCAAGGCAAGCGAATAAAAAAGATCCCCGTCGGGATTTCTCTGGGTTTGTTTGAAACGCCCGCCGAGGCCGTCAAGCGTGTAGAAAATGCGGTGCGCGACGGTTATCGGCGATTCAAATTCAAAGTTTTTCCAAAGATGAACGTCGAAACGCTCATCGCCGTACGCCATGAATTCCCCCAAATCGCGCTTGGCTTTGACGCAAACGGTTCCGGCGTCGAAAACGACGTCGCTTTCTTTGCAAAACTGGCCGAGCTTGCGCCCGTCATGCTGGAGCAGCCTTTTGCGCCGCGAGATTTTCACTTGAACAATCTGCTGAAATCACAAGCGCGGAATCTAACAATCTGCCTGGATGAAAGCGTCGCTTCCTTCGGCGACCTCATTGTCGCGCACCGTCTCGATGCATTGGATGAGGTGAACATTAAACCGGGACGCGTCGGCGGGCAGTTGGAAACTTTAAAAATCCTGGATTATTGCCGGGAACACAAGATTCCCGCCTGGGTGGGCGGCATGTTTGAAACCGGGATTGGACGCACCGCAAATTTGCGCGTCGCTTCGTGCTTGCCGAATGCTCAAGCGCATGATCTAAGCCCTTCCAGCCGCTATTTTGCCAGAGACGTCATCGCTGAACCTATTAGAATGGATTCGGATGGTTTTGTCCGTCTTGACGATTCCAAACCTGTGGAAATTGACGAAGAAGCGCTTAGAGATTTTGCCGAGAACAAAATAGAAATGATGAAAAAATAAGCCTCGGGTGTGTCGCTCAGTGAGAGTTATGAGCCTGCTTCAAGGGTCCGGAAAATAGATTCCTCCTGAATGACATTTGAGGACACTGCAATTTTAAAGAATAGGATTCAAGTGGATTTTATCATAAAAAATGCGACCGTCTTTGACGGCGTTTCCATTGAACCGCAGCGCTTGACCGTCGGTGTTGAAGGCGAGCGCATCGTGCATGTCGGCGACGAATTAACCAACTCAGCAGCAAAGCGCGTCATTGACGGGACGGGGCTTTTTCTTTGTCCGGGGTTTATCGATACGCACGCTTCCACCGGCTTTGGCTACATGCGACCGCACGCCGCCGATCATAAGCTTTTCCAGGGCGTGACTACGGAAATCATCGGCAATTGCGGCGTTTCATCGGCCCCAATCGGCGATTTGTTTGTTTCGGAAATGGAGAAGCTTGGCGAGCAGATTGGTTTCGATTTTTCATGGCGTACGATGGGCGAATGGTTCGCGCAAGTTGAAGCTTATGGTCTGCCGTTTAATTTTGGTACTTACGCCGGGCATAATACGATGCGCGCCGGGGCCTGCAAAAATTACAGCGACATTCAACCGGAAGAATTGGATCAGCTCGGCGCGATGGTGGAAACCGCGATGCGCGACGGCGTGCTCGGCATGACCACCGGGCTTGTCTACGCGCCAGGCAGCTTTGCCGATACGGCGGAGGTGATTCGTCTGGCGAAAATTGTTGCCAAACACGGCGGGATGTACGCCAGCCATATTCGCAACGAACGCGAGGCGCTTTTGGAAGCCGTCGCGGAAGCGATTGAAATTGGCCGGGCGGCGAACTTGCCGGTTCTGGTGAGTCATCTAAAAGCCGGGGAAAAACCGTACTGGGGCGATGTGCCAAAAGCGATTCGTTTGATTGAAGAAGCGCGAGAGCGCGGACAACAAGTGACGTTTGAAGTTTATCCCTACGCCGCCGCTTCGACAAAATTGAGCACGTTTGTGCCCAAAGACGCGATTCAGCACGGCTTTGACGCTCTGCCGGATTTGTTGCGCCAGGACGAATGGCGAAAAAAGTGCGTCGACTGGTTTTTAAATCGACAGACGGGCTTTGAGACAATGTGGATGGTGACGGACAGTATTCCGGGCGCGCAGGGAAAGACGATTCTTGAACTTGCGCGAGAACAAAACCGCGAACCGGCGGACTTGGCAGTCGATATTCTCATCGCCGACCCGATGGCGTGGATTGTCTACAAATGCATGTCCGACGACGACGTCGACGCGGCGGTGATGTGGGAAAATTCGAATATTTGCAGCGACTCCTGGAGCTACCCGGTCAACGCCGAGACCACGATCGGGCATCCGCACCCGCGCACGTTTGGCGCGTTCAGTCGATTTCTGGAACGTTGGGCTTTGCGTGAAGAAAAGATTCCGTTCGGTCACGCCGTTCGCAAAATCACTTCAATCCCCGCCAACTTTTTGCGCCTGACCGGGCGCGGAAAAATTCAGGAAGGCCATTACGCCGATCTTGTCTTGCTCGATCCTGAAAACGTACAAGAAAAAGCGACCATCGCCAACCCGCGACAATTTAGCGAAGGTACGGAGTACGTTTGGGTCAACGGAACGCTAATGCTGGAAAAGGGCGATTTGTATACTCATAAACCGGGACATTTGTTAAGAAGAAAGTAAACCTCTGAAACAAAACCGCCAGCATGTCATTCTGGGGGAGTCTATTTTGAACACAAGGCAGTCAAGCTCTTTTCTGTCCAAATTCAGACGAGTCTATTCTGAACCGATTTTTTGAATTTAAAGGAGCAATAAAATGAAATCACAGCCCCAAATTCGCGATTGCACGTTAGATGACGCCGCCGTCATCGCCGAAATTTATAACGAGTCCATCGCCATTGGCGATTGCACGATGGACGACGAATTGAAAACAGAAGAAGACGTACGTCGCCAAGTCGGAAATTTTTCAGATCGGGAAACAATTCTGATTCTGGAAGACGACGAGCAGGTTTTGGGATGGGGGATTATCAAAAAATACAGCGACCGCTTGGGTTATCGTTTCGCTTGTGAAACGTCAGTTTATCTGCGCCGCAACCTGGTGACGCGGGGACTGGGCACGCAAATTAAAACCGCACTCATTGAGCGTTGCAAGAAGTTTGGCTACCATCATCTCAACGCCAAAATCTTCGCGGACAACGAAATCAGCATTCAATACAATAAAAAATTTGGTTATGAGATCGTCGGCAGGCAAAAGGAGATTGGCTTCAAAAACGGCAAGTGGCAGGATATTGTCCTCATGCAGCTTGTGTTGGATGACGTTTAACCCAAGCCAGAAGGTAAAACAGTCTACCGCTCATACGGCTGGATAGTTTTCAGACCTGGGATAAATTGATAGTGTTTTTCATTGAAGGTGTAAAGCGGGACTCCAAGTGATACCGCCGTCATTCCTATCAGGACGTCAATCAAACCGGCGTTATGACTGAGATAGTGCCGGGCAAATAATTCCAATGCTCGTTCACTATCACCTGATTCCAGCCAGACAGTTTCGAAGACAGCCAGATTGCGCTGTAATTTCTGAAGTTGAGTTTTGTTTTTACACCCCTGAATTAATTCCATGACGACAAATCCCGACAGGGCCATGGTTTCTTCAGCTTCAATTGTATCAAACCACTCCATGGCTGTCGGATATTCACGAAAAAGGTCTATCATGACGTCACTATCCAGAAAAATCATGCCGCCTCCGGCGCTGCACCGTTTCTCTCAGCTCCCGGGAATAGGCTGAACTGTCTGGAATATCCGTGCGATCCTTCCACGCACCGATCAACCCTGATTTTCGAAACTGTCCTACCGTAAGTACTGAACGCTTCTCTTGTGCTGCGTGGGGTGATAAAATGATTTCTAGAAGCTGTCCCTTTTTATATGGCAAGCCTGAGACCTCAACTTCACCGTCTTTTTTCACGGTCTGTTGAAGCTTTAATGTTTTCATGAGAATTTTTCCTTGCATATTCTCAAAATGTCAAGATAAAGCTACAAGATCAACTTAAAATCAAAAGTCCTAAATCCCCGTTTTTCATATAGCTTCAAGTTCTTTTTGCTTTCTGTTGCCTGCAGGCCCCGTCTTCGAATTTAGGTTAGTTTCAATCAAATTCGAAGACAACCATTTTGCCATTTCTTCTACAGAAACATTTTTGCGCGCTGCATAATCCTGCAACTGATCACGCTCTATTTTTCCTAAGCCAAAATATTTTGCTTCCGGATGCGCGAAATAGATTCCACAGACGGAAGCGGCTGGCCACATGGCGAGGTTTTGGGTTAATTGAATGCCGGTCACAGATTTTGCGCCGAGCAGTTCGAACAAAATCGGTTTTTCGGTATGATCGGGTTGCGCAGGATACCCCGGCGCCGGGCGTATGCCGCGATATTTTTCACGAACGAGCGCTTCATTGGAAAGATTTTCGTCCGCGGCGTAGCCCCAAAGTTCCTTGCGCACTTTTTCGTGCAGCAATTCGGCGAAAGCTTCGGCAAGACGATCCGCCAGCGCTTTCAGTATGATGCTGTTGTAATCGTCGTGCGCCGCTTCAAAGTGTTTGACGTGCTCTTCAATGTTCAACCCGGCGGTGACGGCAAAGCCGCCAATGTAATCCGCAAACCCTGATTCTTTAGGTGCGACAAAATCCGCCAGCGCGCGATTAGGTTCGCCCTTGCGCTTCTCTGCCTGCTGGCGCAGCGTATGCAAAACGGTCAAAACTTCCTGTCGTGAGTCGTCCGTGTAAATTTCAATGTCATCGCCGACAGCATTTGCCGGAAACAAACCGGCGACGCCATTGGCGGTCAGCCAATTTTCAGCAATGATTTGATCAAGCAGCGCGTTTGCGTCGTCGTAAAGTTTCCGCGCTTCTTCGCCCGCTTCCGGCGATTCGAGAATTTCCGGGAATTTGCCCTTCATTTCCCAAGTGATAAAAAACGGCGTCCAGTCAATATATTCGCGAATTTCGGCGAGCGGGAAGTTTTTGAATTCGGTTAAGCCGAGCTTTTTCGGCTTGCTGATCGGCGTGTTTTTCCAATCAATTTGCATGCGATTTTTGCGCGCTTCAGAAATGGACAGGTAAACTTTTTTCTGTTGTTTCCGCGCGTGCCCGTCGCGCAAGTCAGCGTATTCCTGCCGCACTTCTTCCACAAACGCGTCTTTTTGCTCCGGCGTAATCAAGCGATTCACCACCGTCACACTGCGCGAAGCGTCCAGAACGTGAACCGTCGGTTGAGCATAATTGGGTGCGATTTTGACGGCGGTGTGGATGCGCGACGTCGTTGCGCCGCCGATGAGCAGCGGCAGATTGAAACCGTCGTGCTGTAACTCTTTCGCGACATGCACCATTTCATCGAGCGAGGGCGTAATTAAACCGCTCAATCCGATGACGTCGACGTTGTGGTCGCGCGCCGCTTGCATAATTTTGTTCGCCGGAACCATCACGCCAAGATCAATCACTTCATAATTATTGCATGCCAACACCACGCCGACGATGTTTTTGCCAATATCGTGAACGTCGCCTTTGACCGTCGCCATGAGTATTTTGGCGCGAGCGCCTTTTTGCGGTGAATTGGCTTTTTCCGCTTCAATAAATGGCGTGAGATAAGCGACGGATTTTTTCATCACCCGTGCGCTTTTCACGACCTGCGGCAGGAACATTTTACCGGAGCCAAAGAGGTCGCCGACCACGTTCATACCGTCCATCAGCGGCCCCTCGATCACGGAAATCGGGCGGTCATATTTTTGTCGTGCTTCTTCAGTGTCTTCGTCAATAAATTCAACAATGCCTTTCACCAAAGCGTGCTTTAAACGCTCTTCGACCGAAGTATTGCGCCACTCGTTTTGCACCTTTTGAGATCGCCCGCCATCATTTTTGACCTGCTCGGCAAAATCTACCAAGCGTTCCGTGGCGTCCTCTCGACGATTGAGTAAAACGTCTTCGACGCGCTCCAGCAAATCTTCCGGAATTTCCGCATAAACTTCAAGCTGCCCGGCGTTGACAATCCCCATATCCAGCCCGGCCTTGATCGCGTGATAGAGAAACGCCGAGTGCATCGCCTCGCGCACTTTGTTATTGCCGCGAAATGAAAACGAAATGTTGCTGACGCCGCCGCTCACGCTCGCCAACGGCAGGTTTTCCTTGATCCAGCACGTCGTTTCGATAAAATCAACGGCGTAATTATTGTGCTCTTCAATGCCCGTTGCAACAGTCAAAATATTCGGATCAAAAATAATGTCTTGCGGCGGAAAACCGACTTGCTGAGTCAGGATTTGATAGGCGCGTTCGCAGATTTCAATGCGGCGTTCGTACGTGTCCGCCTGCCCTCTCTCGTCGAATGCCATCACGATGACGGCGGCCCCGTATCTGAGAATCGTTTTCGCACGCTCGACAAATGCTTGTTCGCCGTCTTTCAGGCTGATCGAATTGACGACGCCTTTGCCCTGAATGCACTTGAGTCCCGCTTCGAGCACCGACCATTTCGACGAATCGAGCATAATCGGCACGCGCGCGATGTCCGGCTCTGCGCCGATGAGATTGAGAAATTTCACCATGGCGGCTTCGGAATCGAGCATGCCTTCGTCCATGTTGACATCAATGATCTGGGCGCCGTTTTCAACCTGTTGCGCAGCTATGGAAAGCGCTTCTTCGTACTCGCCGTTGAGAATCAGACGGGCGAATTTACGCGACCCCGCCACATTTGTGCGCTCGCCGATGTTGACGAAATTGGTTTCTGGCGTAATCACGACCGGCTCCAGACCGCTCAACATCAGAAAAGGCTTTTTCTCCGGCAATTGTCGCGGCGGATACTTGGCGGCGATTTCGGCAAAGGCGGCGATGTGCTCCGGCGTTGTACCGCAGCAGCCGCCGAGCATATTGAGAAATCCGCTCTGGCAATAATCTTCCATTTGCGCGGCCATGAATTCCGGCGTTTCATCATAGCCGCCGAATTCATTCGGGAGCCCGGCGTTTGGATACAAACTCACCGGCACTTCAGCTACGCGCGCGATTTCTTCAATGAACGGACGCATTTGCGCCGAACCCAGGGCGCAATTCAAACCAATGCTAAAAAGGTTTTTAACGTGTTTGGTAGAAAGCCAAAAGGCGTGCGGCGTTTGGCCGGAGAGCGTCCGTCCGCTAAGATCAACGACCGTGCCTGAGACCATGATCGGCAATGCGGTTTTGTGCTTTTCAAAGTATTCCTGAATCGCAAACAGCGCCGCCTTGCTGTTGAGCGTATCAAAAATCGTTTCGACCAATAAAATATCCACGCCGCCGTCGATCAGCCCGGCGACCTGTTCGGCGTAGGCGTTTTTCACTTCATCGAAGGTGACGGCGCGAAAGCCGGGATCATTCACGTCCGGCGAAATCGAAAGCGAGCGATTGAGAGGTCCAATGGAACCTGCAACAAAGCGCGGTTTGTCTGGCGTTTCTGAACTAACAGCCTTTGCTGCATTGCGCGCTACTCGAGCGGCCGCAACGTTGATTTCATAAACATGTTTCTCGAGACGGTAATCCGCCAGCGCAATCGAAGTCGCGTTAAAAGTGTTTGTTTCGACAATATCCGCGCCCGCTTGTAAAAAATCGCGGTGGATTTCTTCGATAACTTTGGGTTGTGTGATGGAAAGCAGGTCATTCGCGCCTTTTAAATCATGCGGGAAATCCCTAAAACGTTCGCCGCGAAAATCGTTTTCTCCAAGATTGTAACGTTGAATCATCGTCCCCATTGCACCGTCGAATACGAGGATACGTTTTTGCAATTCTTGTTGAAGTCTTTGGCCTGCCTTTGTCATGCGTCGTTGTCCTTTAAAAGCGTTCGATGATTCTGTCGGGTCTATTTTTTGAGTGGAGTTTTAAAAAGAAAGATGGCTTTCACGAAATATATCGACTACAGTGATGAATTGAAAGTTTTGATTTTTTAATCAAACAAGAAGCTTCGTATATAAACCCGACATTCCGCACACAAGAATTAGACCTTATGTTCAGTTAAGCTTTTGATTTTGTTGTACTTGATTATTTTGGG
>CAXHAT010000162.1:0-17840 GCA_964014485.1 uncultured Deferribacteres bacterium | reverse complement strand
GGTCCAGCTCCCACCTTGCGCCACGCGAAACGCCAACGTTCTTGGTTGTAAAGGACGGAACTTCATCGCTCCCGCCGCCGCCCAAAGGCGAATCTCCACCAATAACGCCTTCAAAAGCCGAGCCTGAGAAATTCTGCTTTACTTTCGATCCAGAGCCGCTGAGATTGACGTTCGGGTAGAGAGAAGCGCCCGCTATTTTCGCTTGCGCTTCAGCCGCTTTCAGGAGCGCCGCTGCAATCTTGAGGTTATAGTTTGTCACCAGCGCTTCGTTCACAATGCTGTCGAGTGCGGCGTCACCGAACGATTGCCACCAAGCGTTTTCTTGAAATGCGTCTGCATTATCAACAGCCTGCCATTGCTTCGGCACGTCAGCTTCCAGCATGGCCTGCCGTTTCTTCGGCGGAGACGCGCACGCCGTTAACGCCATCAGTGCGCAGATGAATATCTTTTTTATCATTACAACGTCCTTTATTGGGTAATTTTCCTGCTCGCGACCGGCGGCGCAGTGAAGCCGCCAACGAGAAACGACGTTAGTTTTTCTAATACAACATCAACATGTTCCGACGATTCCATTTCTTCCAATTCTTTGCCGTACCCGGTATGACTCACCAACAACATCATCATGGAGCCCACCATAAATTTGAATCGCCAAGCAACTTCTATCGGCAAGAGATGCGGACAGACTCGTTGAATGGCCGAAGCGTAGCGAGTCCGAACTTCTTCAAACTGTCCCAAGACAAGCCGTTGAACTTTCTCGGACTCGGAATATATCCGTCCGAAAAGCTTGTGTATCGTTTTTCCCCTTTCAGCGACCTCGTCAAATCTAATCAGCGGGGTCAAGAATGAGCGTAAAACAGCTTCGAGGCGGATGGGCGTTTTTGCTTCGAGCTCATCGAGCAAGCGCAGACGTTCGGTGTTGACCGGCTTGATGTATTGCGCAAAAACTTCTTGAATCAGCGCTTCCTTTGAGCCAAAATGATAATGTATTGATGCTAGATTGGCGCCGGCTTCCGAGGTGATGTTTCTGAGAGAAGTCGCTTCAAAGCCATTCTCAGCGAACAGTTTTTCAGCAGCTTCCAAGAGGCGTTTCTTCGTATCCTGCGGGGTCATAAAGAGTACGAACGGGGTTAAATAATCGAAGTTTTATCTGCGGGCAATTAAAACGACCGTTTGAAACGTACGTTTCATCGAATTAATGTTTCAGAAAATTTGGATGCAAGGAATTTTTGTATTTCCGTCTCTCTACCTGACACTTTTTTGTAAACCGCCTTCTCGAGCCGTTGAAAGGTCCAGTTTTGTCATTCTGAAGGAATCTTTGTTATCGCCCAGTACAGATCATGCTCAAAAGTTCAAGGGTTGGATTAAAAAAGATGCTTTCAGCATGACAATTCCGGTCTTTTTCGCCAGTCTTGGAAGGCTATACAAAAAGTGTCAGGTAATGAAATTTCCGTGAACGCAAACCGCAACAGGCGTGTATTTCGGGTAAAGTAAAAAAATTGCCTTTTTGAATCGCAGTCTCTATTTTCCCCATCTCTCTACCTGACACTTTTTATGAACTGCATTTTCGAGCCGATGATAAGGTCTCGTTTTGTCATTCTGAAGGAATCTATGTTATCGTCCAGTACGGATTACGCTCAAAAGTTCAAGGGTTAGATTTAAAAAGATGCTTCCAGCATGACAATTCCAGCCTTTTTTGTTAGCTTGAGAAGTCTGGACAAAAAGTGTCAGATAGTGAGTTTCCCTATTTGAAAAAACAGGAACGCAAAAGCTTTGCACAGGAGTTCTCAAGCATGAAAAAATATCTGGTCACCGGCGGCGCAGGATTTATCGGCAGTAATTATATCCGTTATATTCTGAACAAGTACGATGACGTCGTTGTTCTCAACCTCGACAAGCTGACCTACGCCGGCAACCTTGACAATCTTAAAGACCTGGACGACAATCCCCGGTACCGGTTCATCAAAGGCGACATTTGCGATGAAAAAATTGTTGACGAACTCGTGCAAGAAGTGGACGCGATCATCAATTTTGCGGCGGAAAGTCACGTCGATCGCTCCATCGGCTCCCCGGATGATTTTATCAAAACCGATGTCTTCGGCACATTTGTTCTGTTGGAAGCGGCGCGCAAACACGGCGTTGAGCGATTTGTTCAGATTAGCACGGACGAAGTCTACGGCAGCATAGAAAACGGCTCTTTCGTCGAAACCGACCCGCTCATGCCGTCCAGCCCGTACAGTGCGTCAAAAGCAGGGGCTGACCGTCTTGCTTTTTCATACCTCGTCACTTACGACGTTCCCGTCATCATCACACGCTGCTCGAACAACTACGGCCCTTACCAGTTTCCCGAGAAGCTCATCCCTCTTTTCGTCACAAATGCTCTGCAAGACAAATCGCTGCCCATCTATGGCGACGGCCTGAACGTCCGCGACTGGATTTACGTCGACGATCACTGCGACGCCGTTGACTTCGTGCATCAGAACGGCGAACTTGGTGAGGTTTACAACATCGGCGGCGGCAACGAGCGCACGAACATCGACATTACCAACATTATTCTGAAGACTCTTGACAAGCCGGAGAGTCTGAAAACTTACGTCAAAGACCGTCTCGGACACGACCGTCGCTACTCGGTCAATTGCGAAAAAATAAACCGACTCGGCTGGACGCCCAACTACTCTTTCGAAGACGCGATGGAAAAAACCATCAATTGGTACGTGGAAAACAAGTGGTGGTGGGAAAAATTGAAGAGCGGCGAATATCTGGAATTTTATAAGCAGAACTATGGAGACCCCAAATAGGCGCAGGCGACTTAATTAGACCTGCCCGAATCATTTTCGCGGTCTTTCTTTTGAGTTTGACGCAATTCAAACAAAAATTCCAACGTTGGACAAATTTTGAATTCGTAAACGTTGTTCAGCACCAAAAGATGGCGGTCATAGCTCACCAAATGGCTGGCGCCGCCATTTGCTGCACACAGCAGGAAGGGAATATCGTCTTTGTCGTTCGGATATTTGTCCAGGTGATAGAATTGAATCTGAACATAAACGCCCAGTCGTCGAATCGCAGTCATCAATTGAACGATTCGTTCTCGGGAAACCTTCCACTCCAATAATTTCTCGATATATTCGAGCAACGTATCATCCGAATACAAAAGCGAAAATTCATCTCTTTCCCAGCGCTCAAAAAACTCCTTGTTCGGGCTGCCCTCACCGGCGTTTTGTCTGGCAATAACCACATTCGTATCAGGAACCGCCTGTAGTCTCATCGCAGCGTTTATATCTCGACTTTTTGACTAATTTCTCGTTGAGCTTGCCAAAAATCGTTGAAAGCTTGTTCTCGAGAATATCCGCTTCGTTTTTTGTTTTCATAATCCGTCTCGGACGCTTTCAGTATTTCTTCCGCTTGTGCGCTATACCCGCCAGGATAATACACAAAAACTTGATCTCCCTCTTTTTTAAGCAGGACCGAAGCATTTTCTTTTTTAATCATTTCATCCGCCAGAGCATCCAAAAGCTGTTTGAAGTCGTTGACGGCAACTTGCTTCAAAGGCTCTTCAAGAATTTTTTCCATTTCAGCAACTCCAAATTGTTCAGAGTGATTTTTTTTAAAGTAGCCAAACCCGCTCTTTTTTTCAACGATCAAGTTTCAGGCTGTCGAAGTGTTCTTGTATAAGCGCATTCACCTGCTTCGTATGCGTTATCGGGCTCATGTGTCCGGCCTTTGCGATGACGCTAATTTCAGTATTTGGCAGCGTTTCAGAAAGAATGTCGATCAAGGTTCGTGCAGGTTTTCGCGTGCGCGAACCGGCGATCAGCAGGGTCTGCGCTGAAATTTTTTGATATTCGTCCAAAGCGACGTTCGCCGTTTTCATCCCGCCAAATTCAAGCGCTACCTTGTTCACGGTTGCGCCAATGCTGTTCTTGATTTTTTTCGGCGTGAGCGCCCAGCGTACGCGCCCTAGCCAGAAGCTCATATAAATACGCGTCGCTTTCTCCAGCTCGCCTTGTTCGGTCGCCACTATCACCCTGTCGGCGATTTCTTTCACCTGGTTCGCCTCATCGGTTTTTCCCGCCATCGCAAGTAAATGAAAAGCCACCGGCTCAATTAGCGTCAGGCTTTTGATACGCTCCGACTTTAATCTCGCCGCTTCCAAGGCTATGGCACCGCCGTACGAGTGGCCGACCAAATGAACAGGGCCGTCAGCAAGATCGATCAAGTGCATGATCAACGCAATGTCCGCAAACGGATCGAAAGGCTCTCCGTTTGTCCAACCGTCCGAGGCGCCGTAACCCAACAAATCCGGCGCAAAAACGCAAAATTTTGAATCCAGCTCGCGGGTTAAGCTTTGCCACATCCTGTGCGAAGCACTGGAGCAGTGCACCAGAATCACCGGAGCGCCGCTGCCGGAAATATTGTATGCGACGCTCTTATTATTGATTTTGAAAAACTCCACTGTCAGTCCTTCAAGAATTGCTTTCGCTTGATCCCGTAACGGTTCATTTTCTGAATAAAATTCGCTTTGTACATGCCCGAATTGCGCGCGGCGGCTGAAATATTGCCAGAGGTTTCTTCAAGACGTTTCTTCAAAAATATCTTTTCAAACTTTTCTATCAATCCGTCTTTCGCTTCTTTAAATTGTCGCGTGTTGGTAAAATCCCACTCAGAGGCAGCGGGCGCTCCGGGAAGGGGCTGCAATTCGGCGCGGTTAATTTCGTGGCCGCGCGCGAGCAAAATAGCGCGCTGAATCATGTTTTCGAGCTCGCGCACATTCCCCGGAAAAGCGTATTGAAGCAAGTATTCTCTCCCATGATCGCCGATCCGCAGGCTCTCTTTTCGAAACTGTTTGCGATAGCGCGCTAAAAAGTGTTCGGCGATTTCCACCACGTCCGCGCCCCGTTCGCGCAATGGGGGCATTCTCATTTCCAGAATATTCAATCGAAAATACAAATCCTGACGAAAGGCGCCCTCTGAAACCATCTCCCCCAAATCGCGATTCGTGGCCGCGACAATTCTTGCGTCCGATTTCAACGCTTTTGTCGAGCCGACGCGTGAGAATTCCCCGGTTTGCAGAAAACGCAAAAACTTGACTTGCATCAACAGCGGCAATTCGCCGATTTCATCCAGGAAAAGCGTGCCGCCGTGTGCTGCTTCCAGCCATCCGATCTTGCGCTGGCCGGCGCCCGTGAACGCGCCTTTCTCATGCCCGAAAAGTTCCGATTCGATCAAGCTCTCAGGCAAAGCCGCGCAATTCAAGGCGACGAATTCTCGATCACGCCGAAAGCTCTGCTGATGCAACGCCCTGGCGATCAACTCCTTGCCCGTTCCGGTTTCGCCGGAAATTAAAATCGTCGCGTTGGTGTCGGCGACTTCGCCCACAAGTTGCAAAATATCACGCAGCGCCTTGTTCGAGCCGATGATTTTTCCGAAGCCTTTGATTTCGGCAATCTCGCCGCTCAGTTTCCTTTGTTGCTCTAACAACCGGCGTTGCTCTAACGCGTTTTTAACCGCTGCGGAAATGAGGTCCGTGAACTCAAGCAAAAGCGCTTTTGTCTCTTCGCTAAAAACAGCGGTTAGCTTTCGATTGTCGATGTAAATGGCTCCAAACGGCGTTGCTTCGTCAATCAACGGCACGCAAGCAACCGACAAAATATTGAGCTGGGTGATGCTTTGGCTTTTGTTGAAATCGGCGTGATCGAGCGCATTTTGCAACAGCACCGGCTCGCCTGTTTCGAGCACTTTGTCGATAATGGTCCGGCTGATTTCGAACTGCGGCGTGACGAGGTCTTCCTTTTTGAAATTGCGCGCCGTCTCAAATTGAATTTCGCCGTTTTCGCCCGCGACGAGAATCATGCCGCGTTGCGCCTTCGCGCTTTCAATCACCTTGTCCATCGCCAGCGCCAAAAGTTTCTCTACTTCCTGCTCCGCTACAAGCAGCTTGCTGATTTCAAAAAGTGTTCGATAGTTGATCATCGTCTTATTTTTGTTGGTGGTGAATCCAGCCCGAGCATACAAACTTTATGAACAACAGACAAATGCGAAAAACCCCAATCACGTTAAGCCGCATATTGTCGGGGTTCAAGATTTTGAACCCCTATAAATTCAATGGCGGTGATTGGAACAGCGGGGACGACAAAAAGTTGCTCGCAGCTTTTGCCCTGCGTCGAAACGACGAATGCTCAACATCGGGCAATGTTCAGAAATTGCCTTGCAATAATGACAGTCGCCGATTATATTTTGGCTTGCCTAAAAATTAATTTAGCAAGGATAAAAAATGCAAACGCAGGCAATTGAGGATTACTTAAAAGCAATCTATAAACTCGGCGTTGAAGGCGGAAAAGTCTCCACTTCAGCCATTGCCGCCAGATTGGACGTAGCGCAAGCTTCGGTCACCGGAATGATCAAGAAACTCTCCGAAATGAAATTGCTCGAATATTCGCCCTATCGCGGCGTAAGTCTGACCGAAGCGGGTCAAAAAATAGCGTTAGAAACGATCCGGCATCATCGGCTTTTGGAAACCTACTTAAAGGAAGCGATGGGTTACACCTGGGATAAAGTCCACGAGGAAGCTGAAAAACTGGAGCACCACATTTCAGAAGAATTTGAAGAAAAAATGGACGAAGCTTTGGGTCGCCCGGAGTATGACCCCCACGGCGCGCCCATCCCCACCAAGGACGGCAAAGTCCCCCGACGCGATCTCACCGCACTCTCGGAAATTGATTCCGGCGAGACTGTTATTATCCGCCGCGTCAGCGACGACGATCCTGAAAAACTGCGTTATCTTGGCTCGCGCAATCTCTATCCCGAAACCGTCATCACCATTGTCGAACGCGATCCGTTCAACGGGCCGTTGCAAATTAACGTCGGCAGCGAAAATTGCTTTTTGAGCGCAGAATTGAGCGATATGATTTTTGTAGAAAAAGTGGCGTAATTTTCTCCTGGCGCTTCCGGCTTGTCAAATTTATGTAAACTCCCCGCAACTTATAAGGCTTGTTGATAACTTTTAGCAACGATCAAATCTTTCAACCGCGCCGAGGGAGCAGGCGCGCGTTATTTAGGCAGATTGGCTGGAGCGACAGGGAAAGCAGTAAGGGCGCAGGCGGCGAATTCACCAGATATCCGAATTTCCGCATCTCAGAATTGTTTCTCCTCCTTTTATATTTCACCCCAATTCTTTTCGAACCTTCATGGGTTCGCCCCTGGTCCACTGACGGATCGCGATCCTTCCAGGTACGGAGCCTTCAAAAAAACAGAGTTGTTTGCAACTCGCACAGACAATCGAAATTCTCAATGCTCATGGAGAGAGTGAACGCGAGGTTTCAATTTTTGAGGAAGACGTTATGACATGAACTTCAACTTTTCGTCCAAGCCAGCAAAAACCTGCGCCCCCGGCGCGCACAAAGTGGCCTGGGACGCGCGTGACGATTCCGGCGCGCGCGTGGCCAGCGGATTGTACCTGTACACGATTCGGGTTGGCCGCAATTCACCGCGCAGAAGAAGCTCTTACTGATGAAATAGTGTCCTGTGGCGTGCGGCGCACTTCGAAAGTGCGCCGTACGTTATCTCCGCAGCCAAGTAGAGATCAATCGCCCCGACACAATCAAAGTGCAACACAAAAAAATCAATGCGTCACTGTACGGCGCAGCGAATCAGGAGTACGCATCCTTTCGATGACGCACTCTGATGATCTCGACAATCAATTGATCGTCAAGAAGATCATAAATGATCCTTTAATTGCCGACTCGAATTCTGTATGTGATTTCAGAGCCGCTGAGTTTTTTAGCCCCGGGAGGCAGGCGGTTGGTTGTGAGGGCTTCTACAGCGGCCAGTATCTGAGGGATTTTGCTACGATGGATCTTTTTAAGCTCTTTTACCGCACTTCGTTTCCATCTTAATTCATAAGAGACCATCGGTTCTCAATTCTTCGAGAAGCTGTTGGTGTGATACGGAGTTTTCGTTTTTTCTTTTGTCTCGAACCGTCAAATCCTGAAAATCTTCCATGAGCTGCAAAAATGTTCTTATGGGTAAAATGACCTCGATTTTTTTGCCGGTTTCGTCCGTGACATATCGCGGTTTTAATGTTGTAAGGTCAATCATTTTGCGAGCCCTTTGCCGTTTTCCTGTTTTGACGATTGCTGATAAAATGATACAAAAATGGAGGTATGATTGCAAATTCTATTTATGACCGTTGCGCTGAACATTTATAACAGCGCGGGGCGGCTCGTGCGCACCCTGGTTTCCGGCGACTACGCCCCCGGCGCGCACAAAGTGACCTGGGACGCGCGCGACGATTCCGGCGCTCGCGCGGCCAGCGGACTTTATCTCTACACGATCAAAGTCGGTCAGCAATTCACCGCGCAGAAGAAGCTCTTACTCATGAAGTAGGCGTCAAAAGCAAAAAGCCGGTAAACGTCGCGTTTTACCGGCTTTTCATTTTATCTAATTGATGTTTCGCACGCATCGTCTGGCAAGTGCGATCAAAAGCCTGCGGACAACTTTTGATTTTCATTAGCTCATCTCTTCCGCCGCGTTGGCGCGGCGGAAGAGAGAAAAATGGGCGTTTTGTGCGTCACCGGACTGAAGTCCGGCGCTAATGAGACGAGATTTGCTTTAAGACTCAGGATGTGCGTTGCCGCGCGTAACATCAGTTACGCTAAAATATTGTCCTACTTATTTTCAAATCTTAGCGTGTTTTGTCGCAATATTTCAGCGATTTCAGTTTTCCCAAGCTCGCTGCTGGTCGTTTTCATCATGAGAACGTAGGCCTGCTTTTCACTGAGGTTCAACCGCCTGCCGTTCACAAATAAAAACGTATACATCGCAATGAACGCAATTCGTTTAACGCAATCATTTTGCGAGTTCTTGCAGTGTATTGTCATATTGAATTTTGCACTGCCGATAGGCGTCCGCCCAGTTTGCGAATGAGTCGTCGTTTTTTTTAATGACAACGCCCTTTTCAGATTTGGTCAAGATGACTTGATCTCCTTCGCGGACGCCTAATTCCTCTAAAATATCTTGGGATAAAATGACTCCGATCTGACCGTCGATTTTTTGGATTGTCGTCGTCATGCATCTCTCCTGACAGACTTTATTTTAATAACTGATGTTACGCAGCTGGCCAATGACATGGCATTTGACTAAAAATTTTGCTCTATGCGTCATTCCTGCGGAGGCAGGAATCCAGAAAATGGTGCACGGCCACTGGATTCCTGCCTCCGCAGGAATGACCTTGAAAAACGTTTTGGAGATCAAAAGACTCTATTTTCAATTGCACTACTCGACTCAGCCAGAAACCAACTTACGGCATGCGTTATTATCAAGCGCGTAGCATCAGTTAATAAAAACTCTCGCGTAGACGCCAGTTTGAACTTGTAAGGATACAAAAATGCGTTTGCGATTGCAATTGAATTTACCGGTCATGCTGGAACTGCTGCGATTGTCGCGGTTGACGTCCTGAGAAATTTTCTTCTGGTTGCGGACATGTTTCGCTCCGTGCGGGCGCCTTAATGCAAGACGCTGAAGTGTTTTACTCCGTGATTTGCAGCGCCAATTGCAACAACGCGACGGCCGATTGTTTCCCCTTGTCCCCAATTTCCAGCGCCGGCCCGGCGCAGGACGGGCACCCCGATTCACAGCCGCAGCTTTTCACCACTTTCAAAGCCTCCGCAAAAATCTCTTTGTGATGCTGGAAAATTTTTTGGGAAAAACCGACCCCGCCGGGATAGCGCTCGTAAACGTAAATCGTCGGCAAGTCGGAAAACGGGCTGCGCACCATCGGCAGCGGAATGACGTCCGCCGGATCGGCCATGATAAAAACCGGCGCTACGTGCCCAACAACATTTGCCACAGCTTTGAGAGCGTCGCCAAGCTCGTCGTGCGTCAGCTTCAATTTTTCACCAACGTCGGCGTCAAACTCCCGCCAGAAAGCCGCCGTCTGCAATTCAATCTCCGGCAACTCAATCGGCGCCCAGCCGACGTTTTCGTGCGTCCGGAATTTAATCTTTTTGTACATCGTCGGCAATGAGGTCACGCTGACTTCGCCGTACGCGACGCCCCCGACGTGAACTTTTTCCTGCTTCGCAACCTCCAACACCTTGAGCGTGGATTTGAGTTGCGCGTCAGTGTAATGATCCGTATCCACCGCGCGCACAAACGCCTTTTTGCGTTCCCGGTCAAAGACGTCGACGTGGTAGGTCTCCGTGCCGTGCATGTAAATCGCGTCTTTGTGCACGAAAAGCGGCGCCGAGATATAATCGATTTCGCCGATCACGCGCTCTTCGTGTGTCGTATCGATAATGACCACATTTTCCGGGCTGGCGCTGCGCAGCGACACCGCTTCGGCGGGATAGGTTTCCGTCATCCAGTGCCATTTTCCACCCGAATGATGCAAAACGCGCTTGTCTTCCAAATACTCCAGAATATCCTGAGTCGCGTCGATGGCGTACTCTCCGTGCCCGAATTTTTCGCCGTCGGTAAAAGGCAGTTCGAACGCGGCGCACTTGATGTGCCCCATCATAATCAGCAAGTTGTTCGGATCGACAATGGCCGATTCCGGTGTGCGCTCAAAGAAAAAATCGGGCTGATCGATGACATATTGATCCAGCGCCGAAGAAGTCGCCACCAGAATCGCAATCGACGTTTCCGTCTTGCGTCCGGCGCGCCCGGCTTGCTGCCACGTGCTGGCAATCGTGCCCGGATAGCCGCTCAT
Organism: uncultured Deferribacteres bacterium; assembly: GCA_964014485.1. GTDB lineage: Bacteria > Zhuqueibacterota > Zhuqueibacteria > Zhuqueibacterales > Geothermadaptataceae > CAXHAT01. The sequence continues at coordinate 7,138 of CAXHAT010000162.1, read as the reverse complement.
CACGCTCACATTGAGCTCGCCGATGTCAATGCCCAATTCCAACGCGTTCGTACTGACCACGCCGAGAATGGAACCGTCGCGCAGGCCTTTTTCCGTTGCACGGCGTTCGTTCGGCAGGTAGCCGCCGCGATAGCCTTTGATCTTCCCGCGCAGTTTGGGTATGCCGCGCACCGCTTCCTTCAAGTAGCGCGTCAACAGTTCCACTCGATTGCGCGAGCGGGCGAAAACGATGGTTTGCACGCCTTGCGTCAAGAAATGGCGGGCGATCTTTTGGCTTTCTTTCACCGAGCTGGCGCGAATCCCCAACTCGCGATTGACGACCGGGGGATTGTAAAAAATGAAATGCTTTTCGCCGCGCGGGGCGCCGTTTTGGTCCACCAATTCCACCGGCGCTTCAATGATTTTTTCCGCAAGCTCGCTGGGATTGGCGATAGTGGCGCTGCAACAGATGAATTGCGGATCGCTGCCGTAGAATTTGCAAATCCGCTTTAAGCGCCGCAAGACATTGGCCAGGTGGCTGCCGAAGACGCCCCGGTAATGGTGGATCTCGTCGATGACGATATACTTCAGATTTTCAAACAGCTTGATCCACAAGGTATGGTGCGGAAGAATGCCCTGGTGCAGCATGTCGGGATTGGTGACTACGATGTGTCCGGCGGAACGAATCGCCTTGCGCGCCGTCTGCGGCGTGTCGCCGTCAAACGTGTAGACTTTGATCTCCGCTTCCATCGCCGTCACGATTTCGTGAATCTCGTGCATTTGATCCTGCGACAACGCTTTCGTCGGAAAAAGATATAGCGCGCGCGATTCGGGATCGTCGAGAATGGCGCTGAGAATCGGTATGTTGTAGCACAGCGTTTTGCCGGAAGCCGTCGGCGTCACCACGACGACGTTTTTGCCATTGAGAACGTGATCGACCGCCTCGGCCTGGTGAGAATAAAGTTTGTGAATCCCTTTTTCCTGCAGCGCGCCGACGAGCTTCTCCGGCATGGATTCCGGAAACGGCGAGAACTGCGCTTCTTGCGCCGGAGCGTACTTCCAGCACGTCACATTGCGCATAAATTTGGGATCATCTTTGAGCTGGTCAAGAACTTGGGGCAGGTTCATATATCTCTTGGCAGGTAAAATTAATATTGCCGTGATCTATCCATGAAATAGATATGGTGGAATACTGGAGTCGCGGATTAACGGATATTTGCTCCATCAATCCATCAATCCAAGCTTCTAAAAAACGCCGGTTCAAACAAGAGGCTCACTGTTCTCCCCTAATCTCCGCTTCGGGCACTTCCGGCGTTTCCAGCCAATCGGTGTGCGGCGCAAGCTTTCCATTTTTAATGGTAACGAGCTTCACGCCCTTGGCGCCACGATGGTCATTGGCGCTGTAATTAATCCGCGTCGTCAAGCCCATCGGGTCAAAATCGCTAATGTTTTGCATGCCTTTGCGAATTTCCGGCCCAGAAACTTTTTGCGGATCGCCGCCGTTCGCTTCAAGCGCAATTTCAATCGCCCGCTGCATAATCATCGCGTTGACGACGCCGGTGATGTACTGCGGTTCGCGATAGTTAACGTCCGGGTGGTATTTTGCGTTGAGTTCACGCGCGAAAGCCACGCCCTCGCCTTCTTCGTCCCAAAGCGGAAACGCCATCACGCCAAAATAGCCTTCAGCCGCTTCGCCAGCCAATTCCACCACTTTTTGACCCGTGCCGTAAATATTGCCGAAAAAAGTGACGTTGCCCATATCCAATTTCTTCGCGTCTTTCAGCACCGTCGCCGTCGCGGTGAACGTCTCCTGAATAAAAACAAAATCCGCCCGCGCTTCCTTAATACGTAAAAGTTGGGAAGTCGCTTCCAAATCCTGCAGACCCACGATTTCCTTGCCGACGAGATCAATGCCGATGACGGGAGCATATTTTTCGGCGGCTTCCACCGGCGCACGTCCGTAGCTGGAATCATTGTAGATGAGTGCCATGCGCGGATCTCGATTCTCCGTCCAATTGTCTTTAAAATATTTCATCACGGTGCGTACATGGTCGGCGTATGTCGTCACAGGAATAAAATTCCATTTCGGCGGCCAGACCAAATGCTGTGACAAGGACACGGACAGGTAGGGAATTTGGTCTTGCACGATCTTGCCTTTCAACGCTTCGGAATCGCCCGTCCCCCAGCCAATTATCGCGGAGACGTTATCTTGCTTGACAAATTTGGAGTAGGCTGTCAGCGCCAGAGGAATTTTGTACTGATAATCCGTGCCCATGAAATTGATTTTAACGCCGTCTGCCACTCCACCCATTTCTTCATTCAAATGGCGAAAATAGTCACGCAAGCCGTCAACGTAGTGCCAGCCGGTGTCGCTTGTCGGCCCGGTCGCATCGTAAAGCGCGCCAATTTTGATTTCTTTGACCGCCCCGTCATTCTGGGCGTCGCTGCAAGAACTCAAGATTGCGGCGGACAAAAACATGACAGCAATCTTTAAACTCATCTCTAAAGCGTTTTGAAAATTCATCCCGATTGCGCCTCTTCCAGACATCTCATTCTCCGATAAAAATATTATTTCTGCCAAGGATTTTTCTGTCAAACCCAGGCTTAATACGAAAACGGCCACAATTTCCAGTACGCCTTGATCATCTGCCAGCGATGATAGAGCCCGCGCGGTTCATAAATTAAAAACAGCACGACGACAAGCCCAAAAACGACGTCTTTCATCGCAGCGAGCACGTCACCCGCGTTCGGGAAAACGCCGACGACAGAGTCAGAGAATAGACGCAATCCTTCCGGCAACAAGACCATGAAAACGGCGCCGAAAATCGAGCCGAGCACGCTGCCCAGGCCGCCGATAATAATCATCGCGACATAATTGATCGACTCGGAAATTGTGAAATGCTCCGGCGTAATCACGGTCACGTAATGCGCCCAAAGCGCGCCCGCCACTCCGGCATAAAATGCGCTGATAAAAAACGCCGTCAGTTTGTATTTGAACAAATTCACGCCGATCAATTCCGCCGCCAGATCATTGTCGCGCAATGCCGCGAACGCCCTGCCGACGCGCGATCTTTGCAGGTTGCGCGCGAAAAGCGCCGCCAGAATGACGAACGTCATGATGAGAAAAAAATATTCGCGGTCATCGTTAATCACAAAGCCAAACAGCACCGGCGAATCGATCAGGTAGCCTGACGTGCCCTTCGTCACGCTCGACCAGTGGATCATCACATGATTCAAAATCACCTGCGCCGCCAGCGTGGCGATGGCAAGGTACAGCCCCTTCACACGCAAGGAAGGCACGCCGAAAAACACGCCCACGAGTGCGGCGGTCAATCCCGCCAAAGGCAGCGCCAGCAAAAACGGTACGCCAAACTGCATGACGAAAATCGCCGAAGCGTAAGCGCCGACGCCGATAAACGCGCCGTGTCCCAAAGAAATTTGCCCGGCGAATCCGGTGAGAATGTTCAAGCCAATCGCGCCGATAATGGAAATGCCGATCAGATTCGCCAGCGAGAGTGCATAGCCGCCGCCCCAAAACGGAAAGCTGAACAAAACGACAAAAAAGACGCTCATGGAAATCTTCAGCCATCGCGTGCGAACAAGCGACTGGTCTTGTCGGTAGGTCGTGTTAAAAACGCCGGCGGGTAAGCGGTACATATTTTATCAGGTTCGTCTCACGAAGTTAGGCGCGAAAACAAAACAACTGTTTTCAGGTCATTCCCAAGCAGGCAAGAATCCAGTTTTCAATGCAAAGTCAATAGATTCCCGCCTGAGCTTATTCTCACGTAAGCACTGGCTCATTCCGAGTCCGACGAATTTGAATTTTGATTCATATTTTTCACGCTATCCGGGTGCGCGTAACCATACTCGTTCAACGAGAATTGACCAGCCGTCGAATAGGCTTGACTCGTCAACCTGCCAAGCTCAAGAAACAGGATAAAGGTTCGTTGCCAGGGGCGATAGGTTTTCATATCTCCAGCAAGAAAACTTTCCATCGCGTTCGAAACTGTGCGCTGCAAAACGTCTTGCATTTCATAAGCGCGCGCAATGCCGTCCACTTTGCGGAATTCAACGTACGAGAGCGCGCCGGTCGCGGCGGAAATATCGAAAGAAGCGGAGCGCGGCAGCGGCGGGGACAAGCCTTGCCAGCCCGGAACGTCGGAGGCGTCAAACGCAACGTCGCCGTGGATATTGGCCAGGCTGTCCATGGTGTTGGCGATGGTTTCGTAGTAAAGCAATCGGCGGCTCAACTCCAGATGATTGCGGCTGATTTCTTTGGCAATGCTTTTCAACGCCGCCTCCGCTCGCTCCTGCTGCGCGCGCTCTTCACGCCACTCGGTAATCGCAAAACCGATGGATACCGCAAAAATAATGGAAAACACCTCAATCGCAATGCGCCCTGCTGATAAGTCGCCTTTGTTAAACATTTCGAAAAATCTGCACTTAATTGGGAGAAAGCTGTTGGCTGTCGGAAAAACCAATAGCCGATGCCATTTTAACGATTTTTTTCCACAAACCAAGAACGACGGAACGCTTTTCATTGGAGCCGTAATAACCGACGGCAAAAAGGGCTTGTTTTTCAGTAGCGGCAAACGACATATTGTTGATATTTCAAGGAGTCAAAGGTTGCTTTGCCAAAAGTCATCACCAAAATCGCAAAGCAAGCCTTGCACTCCTTTTTCTTTGGATAAAAGAAAAACATGGGTTGAGTTTGGAAAAACTATGATCGACGTTTTTCTTCGAAGATTTGCAGGCCTGCTGTTCCAGGTTGGCTTCGTGACTTCGATTGCCGCACAGAACGTGAATGACTCTGCCTATCATCAAGCTTTCGAGCAGCGCAGGACGTGGTTGATTGCGCAGTTTGAAAAGCTGAGCAACTACCGCTTCCGCAACCATGAATCGCAAAACGGCTACGTCGTCGAAGTGCGCAACAAAGCGGAGATCGGCAGTTTCGAAAAGTTTTGCGCCGCGCTCAAAAAGGGCAAAGCCTCGGCGGTTTTGGAGCAGGGCAAGATCAGCGCGGCCTACAAAAATCTGGATGGCGTAGAAATGGAGTTTTCGTTTCCGGACGCACGGATAATCAACGGCAAAACCTACTCACTCGAAACCGGCAAGCTCTTCGACGGCCCGTTTCTGAACGCCGATGCTGATAGCGAAAAATTGCGACTTGGGTGAGCAAAAGATCGGCGTGGGCGCGCAAGAATTGTTGGCGAACGGCTTTCTTTCCGGCAAAATCACCCGCGACACGGTTTTTGAAAAGAACCATCTCAACGCACGCTATCCACGTGAAGAAATCATTGAGCGTGTCGAATATTTGGAAAAAATGGACTTTTTGCTGCGCGGCGAAATCGACACCTGGCCGAAGGCAGCAATGCGCTGGATTTTGGACAAACCGAACGTTTCGCTCGTGCTCTCCGGCGCACGCAATCGAGCTGAGATTTTAGAATACATTCAAGCTTCTAACGCGCAAAGATACAGCGAAACCGAATTGGCGCGCTCGCAGGAATTGCATTCGCGGGATTTTCAAGCGGCGTAGATTTTTGGGGGATAAAAAGTTTGAGCGAGGAATATGATCTGGCTAGGAGAAAAACGCGGCTATATCTTGGATTGGGCGACACAACTTTGGGTGAAGGCAACGGGCAAAAAAGTACGACTACAGGACTTTGTTTGGTTAGACGGTCCGTCAGGCTCTACGCGAGGGGTCGGCAAAGAATGTTTTGAAATGCTCGCAAAAAATGAAGGTCTTGCCATCCGTAAAAACCATCAAGCATCTGGTATTTTGCCTGACATTCATGCATTGAGCGGCGAGGTATTTAACGCATCACAAATCCAGGAAGGAGTCAAGGATTTTTACCAAAAAACTGTCGATTATGAGCTTGATGCATGGTCTGAGTGGCACGGCCTTTTTAAACCGTTCGGCAGTCTGCTTGCCTTTGTTTTTAGCAGAAGATTGCAACAACTCAATGTCCCGCTTTCAAATCTTGAGACAAGTCAGGGGATGACAAATGAAGTTTGGCGACTCTCGGATGACAATGACGAAGAGACAGTGCGGTATATTGCATGGATCAGAAGGCTTCGCTCTAATCACAACATTCTCTACGCCGGCAGCTACGGAACGTGTCAACTGCCAAACGCTGACGATCCTTGTTTAAAGGTTGTTTTTCCGCTTCCGAACGGCAGAGCGCTGGTGATTATGCGCCCGAAATTGCATGGCGACGGTTCCGTTTCGCTCATTTCAGACGGAGGAGGTTTTGGAGAATCGGGATTTTACTTTGTTGTGGATGAACCGGACGGGTTCGTCTGGGCGCGATACGTCAAAACCATGAAAGAGAGCATCCATGTCTACCAATCAGAAGACGAGGGCTGTCGCGCGGATCATCGTCTGCAAATATTTGGCGTGAATTTTCTTAATTTGCATTATCGGATGAGGCCGATTCGAAAAAATGAATTATCAAGAACGCAAGCTATCCCCCAAAAGCACCCGGAAGAAGAAGCCAAAGCTTGATTGGATTGGCGGGTTGAAAAAATACCGACGGCAATTCACAGCGTGCGAGTTGCAGAGAAAAGCGCTCGAATGGCGTACAGAGAAACTTTCAAAATTCTATGAATGATCTTCCCATTCTCACCACCACAGTCGGCTCCTATACGCCCATCGATTGGCTGGCGAACACGCCGAACGAGCAGGCGCTTTTGGACGCCGTCACGGTCGTCATCCAAACCCAGCGGCGCTGCGGGATCGATTTGCCGACCGACGGCGAACTCTACCGTTTTGCTCCTAACCACCCCGACGCCAACGGCATGATCGATTATTTCGTCGGCGTTTTCATGGCGCCGGCGATTTCCAATTTGCTGGAATTGTTCAAATATGCGATTACGGCGCCGGGAATTTTCGGCGCGGCAATCTGGCTCGGCTTTATCTGACGACGCGTGACCAAGACCGCCGTCATCATCCAAATTTTTGTAAGCATCATGATCATTGCGGTGATTCCCAACGTTTTTGAAAATTGGGAATGGGCGCGCACGAATCCCGCATTTCTCAAACAAACGCAGGAAAAACGCCTCGTCTTAGAAACACGCGCCTTGACGGAGGATGTTGAAACCGGGCTTGCTAACCTGTCTCTTATACACATCTGACGCTGCCGACGAGCTTCTTGGTGTA
>CAXHAT010000161.1:0-17920 GCA_964014485.1 uncultured Deferribacteres bacterium | reverse complement strand
AAGTCGCTATAGCCGACAAAAATTTTTGGATTTCGACGGATGACGTCATAATCGAGCTTACGCAGAAATCTTGGCGTGCCGTAACCGCCGCGCACGCAAAAAATCGCATCGACGTCCGGCCGTTCAAACATCTCCTCGACGTCCGAAATACGTTCTTCGTCTGATCCTGCGAGATAGCCGTTTGTTTTTTCCACATTTTTACCCAACTCGACACGGTAGCCGAGCTTTTCAAGATAGCGGACGCCGTTTTCCAGGCGTTCGGGCTTGGCGGGGCTGGCGGGCGCGACTACGCCGATAGTCGCGTTTTTAGGCAGTTTTCGAGGCTTGATTAAATCCATAAAGCTCAAAACGTACAGCTACTGACGTATGTAAACATCGTGGAGGGCGTCCCGGTTGTCCAGGCGAAAATCGCCTAACCCGGTGTCATCAATAAAAACAAAAGCGCGATTCATCCCATGATAATGCCAGACTTGTAAAGCCTTCACGGTTTTGGACGAGAGTCTTGAACGATAGCCCGTTAGATTGTAATGATCGCGTTCCACCGTACTTGGCGGGCCGAGTATGATGTAAATCATGCCCATATCCGTTCTCCAGCCTTCCATCATGCCGCGAAAATTAGCGTTCGCATACTGGATGCGCCGGTAGTATTCCTGCATCTTCTCATTTTCTTCCGTATTCGGCTCAGGATCATGCTTTTTCCAGAAATCGACAAACGCTTGCCGCTGACTGTCCGGGTGTGCTTTTTTGATTTTTTTGATTTCTTTACTGCTGGCAATGTAGCGCAGTTGCTTGAGGGCGGTTTTCATGTCCTGGGCAGTGATTGGAAAACCGTCCCACATCATTCTAAACGTCCGCTCGATCTTTGCCTGTTCGCCGCCCGCCCGGACTTTTACAGTGATGGTGTAGTCGCCCATCGGCAAAAATTCATCACCGACGGAAAAAACAACAGGCGTGGCAGGTCCAATTCGGTCGAAGTCCTTTCGATCTTGAAAAACCCGCTTATTCAAAACGTTGTGCACGTTAATTTCAACTTCGAACTTATCCAAAGTTTCTGCGGCGTAAATATGAAAAAGTCCGAAGAGCGGCCCTTCTTTTGTCCGAGGTCTTCCGGCCAACGGTTCTATGTGCGACGTTTCATTCTCGTCCACCCATAAGGAATCCCCTACGAGCACATCGCTGACGGTCAAGTTCGACTTCTGAAAATCATACGCCTCAAGTTTGATTTCCGCCGTGTCGGTTCTCTCCGATTCCATGTCTTGTACAGCGATCTTAATCTTGTAGCGTCCCGGCTCAAGGTCGACGGTTTCAACGAGTTCGTAATACTTGTGGCGCTCTCTGGTTTCACCAAATCGGGCAAGCTTATAAACGTACTTTTTATCCCACCCTTCAACTTGAAAATTGGACTTATCAAGGACGATGACTGTCGTTTCGATTTTCGCTTCAAAACTGTCCGAGGCGGTTTTTACATAGGTGAGATGTTCACGAGGAATCTTAATGTAGAGCGTAACGCGGCTTTCTTCTGACAGTTCGGCCTGAGTGTTCCAAACATCAACAAAAAGCAGCGGCGGGGCGGTGTATGAACGAGTCTGAAACTCGACTTGCCCGCTAAGAAATACCGGGACCGCTAAAAAAAACAAGATCGCAAATCGAATTCTTTCTATTTTCACAGCATCACCTCATGTTGAGATTGCCACTGGAATACGGACGGGAGCAGCTTTTTCATTCGAAACAGGCTCTCTTCCTATAACATCCGCTCTTAAATCATGCGGCGCGGCGCTTTTGACAACGGCGCGATAAAAACCGCCGATTCGCCTGCCGGCGTCCAGCAATATTGAATTATCAATTTCCGGGCAATCCCATTCCGTTCTGGCGCGCACACATTTTTCGTGCGGATCGTACTCGTCTACGAGCACCCGAAGTTCTCTGCCAATGAATTTTTCGTTTCGTGCGAATGAAACGTCTTCCTGCGCCTGAATGAGTAAATCCTGGCGTTCCCGTTTCACTTCTTCAGAAACAAGTTTTGGGAAATTGGCGGCCGGCGTGCCTTCCTCGGTCGAGTAAGTGAACACGCCCAAGTGATCAAAATAACCTTCGGTCACATAATTCAAAAGGTGCTCAAAGTCAGCCTCGGTTTCTCCAGGAAAACCAACAATGACTGATGTCCGGAGCGCTAATTCGGGAATTGCCGCCCGCATTTTTTCGATCAGCCGATGCTGTTTTTCGCCGGTCGTACGCCGCGCCATGCGTTTAAGCATGTAATCGCTGGTATGCTGCACCGGCATATCGACGTAGTTGCAAATGTTGTCAGTCGTTGCAATCGTTTCGATGACCTCGTCCGTCATGTTGTGCGGATAGGCGTACATCAGCCGCATCCACTCAATTCCGTCAACTTTCGAGAGCGACTTCATCAATTCAGGGAGCTTCCTTTCGCCGTAAGAATCAAGGCCGTACTGCGTCGAGTCCTGGGCGATTAAAATCAGTTCCTTCACCCCGGTCTCCGCGAGCGCCCGAGCTTCAGCAACAAGACTCTCCACGGGCTTGCTGCGAAAGCCTCCGCGAATCGCCGGAATGGCGCAAAAAGTACAAGGGTGCTCACACCCTTCCGAGATTTTCAGATAGGCGTAGTGTCCGGTGGTCACCTGCCTTTTTTCGCCAATCAGCTCATGCCGAAGCTGCAATTGCAAGGCAATGTCTTGCACAATTTTTTGCATGTCGCGGTTGCCGTAAATCCCGTCCAGCTCCGGGATTTCCTGGCGCAACTCATCGCCGTATCGCTCAGAGAGACAACCCGTTACGATGACTTTCTGACATCCGCCGCGCTGCTTGTGCGCCACCGCTTCAAGAATCGTGTCGATTGATTCTTCTTTCGCCGATTCGATAAAGCCGCATGTGTTAATCATCATGACGTCGGCTTTTTTTTCGTCATTGGTAAAATGAACGCCAAAGTTTTCGAGGCCGCCCATCATAAACTCGGAATCGACGAGGTTTTTGGGACAGCCCAGCGTAATCAGCTTAACGTTCATGCAAAAAGCGCCTCAACATATTCTTCAGCATCGAAAGACTGCAAATCATCAATTTGCTCGCCGACGCCGACGTACTTGATCGGCAAGCCAAGGGTCTCGTGAATGGCAACGACAATGCCGCCCTTCGCCGTGCCGTCGAGTTTAGTCAAAACCACGCCGGTTAATTCGACGGCTTCGTTAAAAACCTTTGCCTGCGACAAACCGTTCTGTCCGGTCGTAGCGTCAAGAACGAGCAGGGTTTCGTGCGGCGCGTCAGGAATAACGCGGGAAACGGAACGACGAATTTTCTTCAATTCTTCCATCAGATTCGTCTTCGTGTGCAAGCGTCCGGCCGTGTCAATCAGCGCTATGTCGGCTTTGCGCTGAACCGCCGCCGTAACTGCATCGAACGCCACCGCCGCCGGGTCTGCGCCGGGCTTATTGCGCACAATATCAACGCCTGCGCGCTCCGCCCAAATTTCAAGCTGCGCAGAGGCGGCTGCACGAAAAGTATCTGCTGCGCCCAACACGACTTTTTTGCCGTCTTGAGCGTTCAAATGCGCCAGTTTGCCAATCGTCGTCGTTTTGCCGACGCCGTTAACGCCGGTAACAAGCACAACTTTTGGCGTCGATGAATCGTTTTTGCCGTTTTTCTTTTCTTCAAAATCTTCAACAAGACGCTCGACCATTTCTTCCTTCAGGCAAGAAAAAACGGCGTCTAAATCCTGCCGTTCTTTGAGTCGAATTCGCTTCTGTAAGCTTTCAATAATTTCAAATGTTCGCTCAACGCCAACATCCGCGGCAATGAGCAATTCTTCAATCTGTTCAAGCGTCTCTTCATCAAGTTTTGTTTTACCGGAGACGGCTTTTGAAATGCCGTCGACTAGGTTGGAACGGGTTCGCGTCAACCCGGATCGAAATTTGGAAAAAAATTTACTCAAAATCGCCTCAGTTGTCTTTTGCTCTGATGAATTGATAAAACCTGACCACGTAACTGGCTGTTGAAATAAGCAGCATCGCCGTTCCGCCCCAAAGAAAGAACGCTCGGTAGGGCTCTAACGGCAAAACATAGACGGTCAAAACAAGCGCTGAAGCCGTCACCGCAACTTTGCCCGGCCAATTGCTCTCAGGTATTTCCTTCGTCTTTGAAACCATGAAATATCCAAGGAACAAAATAGCCAAATCACGCCCGATTATCAACAGCAAAAACCAGAGCGGCATGCCGTGCGTTGTGGTGAGAACAATCGCTATAGCGCCGACCAGCACTTTATCCGCAAGCGGGTCCAGAATACGACCCATGTCGCTTTCCTGGTTAAATTTGCGGGCAAAGTAACCATCGAAATAATCTGTTACGCCGGCAAGAAGCATCAACCCATAGGCGAGAAAATTATCTTCTACCGTGTTACGGCTCAGGATAACAAAGATTGGCCAAGCCATGACCAGCCTGGCCAAGCTCATCAGGTTTGAAATGGTGAAAAAATTTTGAAATATTGCGGACACGACGAATTCTCTCGCGCTTGGGCGTTACAATTTACTTCTTGGGCGCAATCGCGGGGTCTTTTTCAAAGCTGGGGTAATTTACGCCAAACCGATACTTATAATATGCCTTGCTCAGGTAATAGGTGACGATGATGAGCACGAAAAACCAATTCCAAATCATGGAAACGGCAAGGGCGAGAAAAAAGATTGGGTATTTAATAGCGCGGTCAGCGTCGCGAATTTCTTCGCGAAAAGCGGCGACGAGAAAGAGAGGGAATGCGAATAGAGCCGGATAAAAGATGACGGCGTCCTGGTCGAGATAGGAAAGAATCAGCCCGGCAAACAAGAGAACGGCGCCGAACCGGATGGTGTTCTTCTTGCCAAATTGTACGGCAAAGGTCGTTTTCTGGTGTTGTTGATCGCCTTCTTGATCAAGAAGCGTTGTGTAGAGATAAACCGCCGTAACGGAAAGGATGTAAGGAATCGAAGCGAACAACGATTCTTGACCGAGAGGCAGGTGCGTGAGCCATCCCGCGAAAAAAACGAGCATTGCGCCTAGGGCGTTAAGCAAAAGCCCGGGCAAAGCCTTGTCTTTCCATTTGAATGGGGGCAAACTATAAAGCGCGCCGGTAACCGCAAAAACAATCACGAAAACTACAGCCAATCGCCAAGACACAATCCCCGCCAGCGCCAAACCAACCAGCGAGACGATCCCGGTTTCGATGCGCGCCGCGCTCTTCGAAACGCAACCGTTAGCAATCAGAAAGAGTTTGTTATTTGAACGGTCAATTTCCTCGTCGGCTAATTGATTGATGATAAAAACGCCGCCCATAAGTAACGTCAGCCCAAGACCAGCCATCAGAAACATACCGTAAGTCGCTGCATCCGCAACTCCGTGCGCCTGTCCTGTTTCGAATCTTATCGCGGCAATAAATCCTGCGGCAAAAACCGTCCAGACCGGGAAAAATAGCGTTGGTCTGAGTAAAAAAATATAATCAAAAAAATGAAGCGTCGAGTTCAGCAGCGAATTATCATATTCGACTTGCTCAATTCGGCTCGACGCGGTTTCCTGAATCCCTTCAGACATCGTGGGCTCTATCTCCGGTATTAATTTTCCATATCATGCTTATCTCCAATTTTTTCAGGCAAAATCGGATAGTCTCCTGAAAAACAAGCGGTGCAATAGCCGCCTTTGTCATGTGAAACAGATTTAAGCAAACCTTGAACTGAAAGATATTTTAGTGAATCGGCGGCGACGTACTTACATAATTCATCCGGATTCATCCGATTGGCGACCAATTCTGATTTTGTCGGGAAATCCATCCCGTAATAACACGGCGAGGTGATTGGCGGTGAGCTGATCCGTACATGCACTTCGGCGGCGCCGGCTTTTCGGATCATGCCGACGAGGTTTTTCAAAGTCGTTCCGCGCACGATTGAATCGTCTACCAAAACCACTCGACGACCTTTGAGAACGCCGTTCACTGTGTTGAATTTGACCCTGACCTTGAAATCGCGCATACCCTGCCCCGGCTGAATGAACGTTCGGCCAACATAATGATTCCGAATCAGCCCAAGTTCGAATTTTATCCCGCTGCGCCTGGAATATCCAACCGCCGCCGTATTTGAGCTGTCCGGGACGGAAATCACAATGTCCGCGTCAAGATTGTCTTCGAGCGCCAAATTCTTCCCGAGTCTGCGTCTGGCCCGATCAACATTATCGTTGAAAATGCGACTGTCAGGACGAGAAAAGTAAACGAATTCAAAAATGCAGGCCGTGCGTTTCGTTTGAATGTCCAGTTTGTGGGAGTGTACGCCTTCCTTGTTCAGAACAATAATTTCGCCCGGTTCAACATCGCGAACGTAACGTCCGCCCAAAAGGTCAAGCGCGCAGGATTCGGATACAACGACGTTTGCATAGCGCTTTTTTCCGATGCAAAAAGGACGGAACCCGTTAGGATCGCGTACGCCGTAAATGGCGTCTTTGGTGATCAGCGCCAGGCTGTAAGCGCCGCGAAGAATGGTAAAAACCTCCCGCAGCTTGGAAACCATGTCCGGCGCTAATGATCGCGCCAACAAATGGAGCACGACTTCAGAATCGCTCGTCGTTTGGAAAATTGCGCCGCTGCGCTCCAGCTCGCGCCGAATTGAGCGGGCATTGACAAAATTGCCGTTGTGCGAAAGCGCCATTGGGCCGTCTTTCGAATTGACCAAAAACGGCTGGGCGTTTTGTAAATTAGAAGAACCGGTGGTTGAATAACGATTGTGCCCGATGGCCATATTTCCGGGTAGTCGGTCAAAAATGCTATCGTCGCGAAAAACGTCCGCGACAAGCCCTTGGCCGGAGTGGCGATGCAGGCGCTTTTCGTCGCTCGAAACGATCCCGGCGCTTTCCTGCCCGCGATGCTGCAAAGCATACAAGCTCAGGTAAGCCAGCTTTGAAGATTCCGCCGTACCATGGATGCCAACGACCCCGCAATTGCTGCGCGGTTTTTCGAGAACTTCGTGGTCAACTCGAGTTATTTTTGTTCCCAAGATTTGCTCACAAAATGGTTGTCGTCAATAATTATGAAGCATGAGAACGGCAAGTCCTACGCCGAGAAAATCCGCGCCGATATCCTTAAGGCTCGGCTGTCCTTTTTTCGAAACATGGTCATAAATTTCTTTCGCTACACCGATTACGGCCGTCGAAATTACGGCGGCGTTTCTCGCTTCAGCCGTCTGCAATTCAGCAAACTCCTTCAAAGCGAAAAATTGCCCGCCGACAAGAAACGCACTCACCGTCAAATGGCTGAATTTATCCTGACTAGTCCACTTGTCTTCGACAGATTTTCGCATAGAGTCCGGCCGAGCGACTTTCTCGAAAGAAGTCAAATTTATCTGCCCCAGCGAGGATGAGACATTGAACGTCAGAAATAGAACCGTAAGCGCAGCGGTGTGTTTTGCGATCATGTTGTTTTGATCAGAATGAAAATCTATAACCAAGATTAACCAAATTTTGCGGGGAAGCGATGTACTTTTGCTCTGGCGCCGGAGAAAAATCGGACTCGGCATCGAAATCATAAAGATGGGCGTCAATGTAGGCGTCGAGCATGCTGAGAAGTATAACAATCGCGTGGCGCCCGTAATTTGTGTTCCGCCGATCAACCCATATTTCTTTCTCTTCCGCCGAGAGCGCGCTGGAAACCTTGTTATTGTAATAAATGGAATAGCCTGCTAACGTTGCTTGTACGCCGAAAACGAGCACGGCCTTAAAATATTTTTCCGTATACATCTGCCCCCAGCCTGGGAAAACCGCCGCTCTAACAAGCGCCGTTCTCGGTTTTTTCGGCTTGCGTTTTTGAGGCTGTGCAGACAACGAGTCGGCTGTCATCGTGGAAGCGTTTTGCTCAAAGACAAGGTTGTTTTTTCTCAGCAAAAAGGTGTTTTCAAAACTTTCCCGTTGGACGATTAATTCGCGTGCAAAGGCCTGGATTCCATCACGCAACTCTTTGGCCTTCTGTGCATATCCGAGAGAGTTCCCGGCTGTCAGAATCACAAAAAGCGCTCCTATTTTGGTCACGCGAATATTGGTCATTACATGGAAACCGTAGCAATCGCTTCTATCTCAACGCGCGAGCCTTTTGGCAATGCCGCAGCCTGAACGGCGGATCGAGCCGGGGGATTTTCACTAAAAAAGCGAGAATAAACTTCATTCATTCCGGCAAACTCGGACATGTCTTGCAGGAAGACAGTCGTTTTTATCACGTTCTCCATACGACTGCCGGCGGCCTCTAAAACGCCGCGCACGTTTTTTAGCACCTGCTCCGTCGCTTCTTCTATTGTGTCGTTGCGCATTTCGCCTGTTTTGGGGTCAAGCGGAATCTGTCCGGCGGTAAAAACCAACTTCGGCTGGTTGTTATGGATTTGAACGCCGCCGTCTACAATGACGCCCTGGCTATAAGCCCCGATCGCACTCGGCGCGTTCTTTGTGCTCACAATTTTCTTCATATTCAAAACCCTCCGCTAAACGGTTAGTCTTCTTTGTCATTCTTATCGATTTCTCGGTAAGATGCATCTTCAACGTCAAGATCGTTCAAGTTGAGTTTGTCTTTTTGTGGCTCCCCTTTCACCTTCGAGTCGGTTTCTTGCTTTTTGCTCGCGATGTATCCCTGATAAACCTTGTAGCCAAAATAAATAATGATCGCCCAAAAAATTGCCTTAATAATCATGCGTCCGCCTATTTGCGTGGGGAATAATATTGCACGCCGGAAACGGGCCGTTTCAATTGCTGCATCAGGTCGACAAAATCATTTTCATTCTCGACAAAATCGATGTCATTGGTGTTTACCACCAAAAGCGGCGTGTTTGAAAAGTTGAAAAAGAACTGGTTGTACGCCTCATTAAGCGTCCTGATATAATCTTCGCTCATACTTTTCTCATAGTCGCGTCCTCGCTTCGCGATGTGGCGCATGAGCCGCTCCGTGCTCGACTGCAAGTAAACCACCAAGTCCGGCTTGACGATATCGCGTTCCAGCAGCGAGGCCACTTTGTCGTATAAACGCATTTCTCTTTCATCTAGCGTAATTGAAGCGAAAATTCGATCTTTGGCGAAAATGTAGTCTGATATCAATACATTTTCAAAGAGATCCAACTGTGGGATTTCCTGCTGCTGCCGATACCTGCTCAAGAGGAAAAAGAGTTGCGTCTGGAAGGCGAATCGTTTGGGTTCACGATAAAAATCGGCAAGGAACGGGTTCTCGTCATGCTGTTCAAAAAGCGTCCTTGTGCCAAGGCGCGCTGCAAGCTTCTTGGTCAAAGTTGTCTTTCCGGCGCCGATGACGCCTTCAATAGCGATATATTGCGTTTGCATGAGTTTCCCGTTTTTCTACGCGTTTCTCTGACCAGAGAGGACGTCGCTGCGTATAAATTGAAATTTCCGAATCATCAGGGCACTCGGCGAGCAATTCGCACACAGTGCGGTTTTTCCCGGGGACGGTTGTGTTTGAAGCGAGCTCATTGAGAGGGAGAAGAACGAAATTTCGTTCTGAAAGGCGAGGGTGCGGCGCAACCAAACTGGCCAAGTTTATCATCATATCGCCGTAGAGCAAAATATCAAGATCAATCGTCCGCGGCCCCCACTTGACAACGCGTTTACGACCAAGTGATTTTTCGATTCCTTGCAGCGTTCTCAACAATTCGAGCGGATCAAGGGTCGTATAAAATTCAATGACGCAATTTAAAAAGTCAGGCTGCGCTTTGAATCCCATCGGTTCGGATTCAAAAATGGTTGATTGTCTGAGCAAAACAATCCCGGGGTGTTCTATAAGCTTGCCCAGCGCGTCGGCAATATATTTTTCCCGATCCCCAATATTCGATCCGACGCCGCAAAATACATTGGTCAATTTGAAATGATTTCCCGTTTACAGCCAAGCGGCTTTATTTTAAGTGATTTAAGTTCAAAAAAATCAAAGAAAAAAATCGGCGAAAATATATCAAAATAAACAAGTATTGTCAAGCCGGATTGTCTAACCGACATTCCGCATACAAGAATTGGAGATGGAAATAGTTTCTTCATCTCATTAGCGCCGTCCTTCAGGGCGGTGACAAGAGCGTCCTTCCGCCCTTCTCCCCCGCCGCACTTGCGCGACGAGGGAGAAGAAAAGTGTGATTTTACCAAAACCCCGGCTTGAAAACCGGGGCTAATGAGAAGAAAAATCTCACCTGGCGCAAAAGAAGTCTTGCTGCCGAACTAAAATTGTCGAAAAAGCGCTTTCTCGACAAATGACTTCAAATGCGACAATTGACGTTCGGAATGCCGGGTCTAATGTCGGTTTAGCGCTTTTTGTTTGAGAATTCGATTCGGAATGCTCATTGTTTAAATCATGCATTGTTTGATAAGTTCACCCAAGTTGTGATCAGAACCAAAAATCGGCGGCGATGAATTGCAAAACGAAATAAGATGGGGAATTATTGGCTGCGGCGATGTAACGGAAGTCAAGAGCGGACCAGCTTTCAACAAAATTCAACATTCCAGACTTGTTGCCGTGATGCGAAGAAATCGAGACAAGGCGGCGGACTTTGCCGAACGGCACGGCGTTCCAAAATGGTACGACAGCGCTGAACAATTAATTGGCGACTCGGAAATTAACGCAATCTACATTGCAACGCCGCCGGGTTCGCACGCAGAGTATGCGATTCGTTCAGCCGAAGCGGGCAAAGCTGTCTACGTTGAAAAACCAATGGCGGCTCGCTATCAAGCTTGTCGTGCAATCATTTCAGCCTGCGAAAAAGCCCGTTCGCCGCTCTTCGTCGCTTATTATCGCCGACGCCTGCCGGCGTTTCTGAAAATCAAAGAATGGGTGGATTCGAATGCCATCGGGGAAATACGTGGCGTTACGATACGCCTTTTTCAGCCTTTGAAACCAGGTGAAATTTCCGGGCAAAATCTGAACTGGCGCGTCAAGCCGGAAATTTCAGGCGGGGGGCATTTTTTCGACCTGGCTTCTCATCAATTCGATTTCCTCGACTATTTACTAGGCCCGATAAGGTCTGCAAAAGGGGCGGTGACAAATCAGGCCGGGAAATACGATGCGGAAGACCTTGTCAGCGCCAGTTTTGAATTTAAGTCCGGCGTACTGGGAGCAGGACTCTGGTCATTTGCCGCACAAAGTAACCGCCGTTTGGATGAGACGGAAATTGTTGGCAGTCGCGGTAGAATTATCTTTCCGACTTTCAACCCGGAGCCGGTTATTTTGGAAACCGAAAACGACAAGGAAATCTTTGAGCAACAGAACCCGCCGCATGTACAACAGCCGCTCATTCAGACGATTGTTGACGAATTGCGCGGCTTCGGGAAATGCCCAAGTACCGGCGAAAGTGCGGCGCGAACGAATTGGGTCTTGGAACAAATCATCAAGGAATGGAAAAAGCGCGGAAATTTAGATGTCTGAATCGAAAAAACTCGGCGTCGGCATAGTTGGCTGCGGGCACATTTCGGAAATTCATGCACAAGCCGTCAAGCAATCCAAAGGACTGGAATTGGTCTCCGTCTACAGCCGATCAGAAGAAAAAGCGGAACGCTTCGGAGCCAAACACGGCATCACGGGCTTTTCAAATCTTGAACAATTCCTGGCTGATGCAAATCTCCACGCGGTGGCAATCTGCACGGCCAGCGGCGCGCATTTGGAATACGGCCTTGCCGCCGCCAAAGCTGGAAAACACGTCATTGTTGAAAAGCCCATTGAAGTGACGCTTGAACGCGCGAAGGCGCTCATTAATGTGTGCGAAGTGAATGGCGTGGAACTGGCCGTCATTTATCAAAATCGCTTTTTGCCTGATGTTATCGAAATGAAAAAGCGCCTTGACGCAGGAGAACTCGGCAAGATATTTATGGGTGACGCTTACGTAAAGTGGAACCGCTCGCAGGAATATTACGACAGCGGCGCTTGGCGCGGCACGCTCGCTCTTGACGGCGGCGGGGTATTGATCAACCAGGCGATTCACACCATCGATCTGTTACAATGGATGATGGGCGACGTACAAAGCGTTTTTGGGCAAATCGGGACTTTTACGCATGAAAGATTGGAAGGCGAGGACAACGCCGTTGCTGTTTTGCGTTTTGAAAGCGATGCAATTGGCGTGATTCAAGGCTCAACTTCCGTGCAGCCGCCAATGACGCGGCGCTTGGAAATCCACGGCGAAAAAGGCAGCGCAATTCTTAACGGCGACCATCTTGAATTCAAAACGACGGCGGAGCAAGTTTCTTCTCCAGATCTCCCAGATAAAACCAGCACGGGAGCAGGTTCGCCGTTTCAAGATTTCGTCGCAGCGCCTCATGTTCGCCAGTTCGAGGCGATTGCCAAAGCCATACAAAAAAATGAACAGCCGCCGGTTTCAGGCAGAGAAAGTCTAAAATCTTTGGCGATTGTCCTGGCAATTTATCAGTCATCTTCGACAGACGAAATAATAAAACTTGTTGATCTGCTCAAATCTTGAAAAGA
This sequence comes from uncultured Deferribacteres bacterium, assembly GCA_964014485.1. Classification (GTDB taxonomy): domain Bacteria; phylum Zhuqueibacterota; class Zhuqueibacteria; order Zhuqueibacterales; family Geothermadaptataceae; genus CAXHAT01. Next base: position 5,457 of record CAXHAT010000161.1, on the reverse strand, counting down.
GTTACTCTGAAGTCGGCTTGCCGTCTGATTTCCACAACGCGCTGTAGTGGTAACTGAGCGCCAGGAAAAGTCCCCCAAAGCCCAGAAACAGAAGAACGCGCCATATTGTTTCAAGCTCCGCAAGGTCAACCAGGAACAGTTTGCCCACCACAAGAAGCAAGGTTCCCATCGCAACGGTTCGCAGTTGATTGAAGTTCAAACGGAGTCCGACAACGAGTAAACCGACGGCATAAACTCCCCATGCAATCGTCACATAGCCCTGCCCGTCCGACATTGAAGAAAGTTCTCTCAGCAGCCATCCCAGAAGTGCAACATGGGTAAGCAACAAGTACACTTTTTTATGAGTGGACGTTTTAGTGAATGCAAAAACGGCGAACGTTATGCCGATAACCCAAAGATCCGTCTGTGCCTGCAAATTCAGGACGGCCGTTTCCGCCGCTCGCTCAAAAAACAGGCGCGGGAAAAGCCAAAGGCCGATTAGTACAGATAAAAAATGTGCGCTCACTGCAATGCGCTTGTCTGACAATCGGCGGGCTATCAGATGCAGCGCAGACGCTTCGGTTGCGAGGGCGAAAAGCAGCGAATTGCCGTCCAGAAGCAAAAAGAGCGCGAATGTCAAAAGCGTTCCGCCAGCGAGAGCATGTGTAAAACCCAGGTACTTGACGGCGTTCAAACGAGCGAGGCCGTTGGCGACCAAGCCGTAAAAAATGCTGAAGCCCAGAACAATCCATCCCCAGGTCTGATTCGATAGCGCCCAAGTCGCCATCGACGCGCCCAAAGCAACCAGCGGCGTCGATATCGCGAGCAAGTGCAGGTGTCGATACAGAGGGGCGCGTGAAATCGGTTTCTCCCTCGAATCAAGCGTCTCTCCATGCCCGGTTTTATGATTTTGGGCTCTTGTGATTTCGCGTATTAGCGGCGCCGCCCAAAAAGCAAGCCAGTTTAAAAAAATGCCAATCTGCACCGTCAAACGATCCGTATTTGTGACGGTTTCATCACTACCAAAAGAAGGACCGCCGCCGAAGACAACAATGAAATAAACCCACCATCCGCCAACGACGGAAACCCATAAAAGCGAACGCCAGCTTCGGTAGAAAAAGATCGCGCTCGTTCCTCCGACCACCAGGCATGTGTATCCGATAAGCCCCGGGATATTGCCGGCTCCCGTAAACAATAGAAACGGCGTGCCTAAGCCACCTATGGCTCCGATTAGTGCAAGCGCCGGTCCATTTTGCCTGAGGGAAAGTATGAACGCAAGCAATGTCGCCGCCGCCATAAATGAAAACGCAACTGGGTGAGAGACCAGAGAAAAAATCTGGAAAGCCGCAAAGCCGGTGATATAAAAAGCTGCGATTCCGCCGCCGGTCAGTACCTGGCTGAAATGCCTTCGTTTTGCCGAAATGCGAAGCCCCGCCGCGACCAGACAAATCCCGAGAACCACGCCAAAGCCGATTCGAACAGCCGGGGTCAGCCATCCTTGTTCAACGGAATACTTGAACAAAAATGCAACACCGAACAGCACCAGTCCGATCCCAATCTTGTTGAGCCAAAATTCGCTCGTGCGCATATTTTCCGGCAAATTGAAGGATTTCTTGGGCGGCGGACGGAACGTCACCTGCGGTTTTTCAGGGCTTGTCGGCGCTCCCGAAGGCTTGCGTTCAGGAGTCTTGGGCGGAGAAGGGACTTCTTGACGCTCTTCCCGTTGTGGAGATTGACGTAATTGATTGAGCGCACTTTGCAGCTCGGCTACAGCGGTCTCCAAGCGAGAGAGCCGCTCATCTAACGATTCACTATGTTTTTCATCCATCGTCCCGCTCCATTTGCAGCTATTTTGTGCATCTGCAATTCGTCGGCTTTTCTGGCGCCACAGCACCTGCCAATTTATTCTCCTGACTTCGCAAGAGCGTAGAGCAAATCAACGTAGCTTTTTTCAATTTCCGCCAATCCGGCGATTTTTGAGCCTTCCTTCGGCTTGATCACCATGTATTCGTTGGGCGCATGTGCGCCGGAGCCGTGCCCCAGGCCGTTAAAAACCAGCGGCAATTTCAAACGCTCGGTAAATTGATAAAACGGCGCGCTCCCGGCCAGGCGCGGCCAAACTTCGGAAGTTGAGCGCCACTTGTTGAACACGCTGATCGCCGCCTGCACCAGAGGTGCTTCCACGGAAGTCTGCGACGCAGGGTAGCCGGACATTTGTCGTATTTCAAGGTCGGAAAAGCCGTTGGCGTCAAGATGATTGCGTACGAGTTGCAGCGTTTTTTCCGGGGTCAAGCCCATTGGCAGTCTCGAATCGACCTTCGCCGTGACCATGTGCGGCAAAATAGTTTTTCCGCCTTCCCCGGTGTAGCCGCCCCAAATGCCGTCAATATTTAGGGTCACGTCGTACAAATATCGCAGCAAGGCGTCGCGTCCGGTAACGCCGCCCGCCCATTTTTCCACGCCGAGCAGGTTTTGGATTTTCTCTTCATCCCAGTTTTTCAAAACGCCGTTGATCAGCCGCTGTTCTTCTTCCGTCGGCGGGCGAATGCCGTCATAATAGCCGGGAATTAAAATCGTGTTGCCGTCTTCCGTCGTCATGGTCGATGCGGCTTGAATAAAGCGCCAGATCGGAGAATCGACGAGCGCCTTGTAGGAACCGTGAATTTCGCTGCGCTGCGGGCCGCCCCACTCTCCGCCCTTGGCTTTCAATTCAAAATAAAGAATGCCTTTGACGCCAAGGCTCATGCGAATATCGCCGAACGGATCTTGCGAATTGAACGGAAAAAAGACGCCGTCCGCCGTTTTCAGGCGATCTTCAAATTTATCGACCAATTGCGGGTAGTTGACCGAGCCGATTTCTTCTTCGCCTTCCGCCAGAACCATAAGATTGACCGGTAAACCGCCGGTGACTTTGATGATCGATTCAATTGCATTAAGCAGCGCGCGCTCCGGGCCTTTCTGATTGGTCGCGCCGCGCGCCATGAGCACGGTTCCGAGTTCTTTCTCCACCAGATTTCCGGCGAACGGCGGCGTTTCCCAGTCTTCGGGATTGACTGGCTGCACGTCGTACATCATGTACAGCATAAGCGTTTTTTCAGCACCGGCGTCGTAAAAGCCCCAAACGCCGGGATGTCCGTCCGTCGGTACAATTTCGGTTTCCTGAAACCCTATCGCCGCCAAATCATCGCGAACCATGCGCGCCATTTCCTGAATGCCGTCGTTTTGCGCACTAATGGATTTTTGGCGTACCCACCGCTGTAAATTTTCGATGTGTGATTGAAGATTGCGATCTATGTAACTGTAAATCTCGGCGTGATCGCCGTCGTAGGGCGCTATTTCCGAAGGATCGAAAGCTTCGTCAGTCGTAAAAGTAAACGTCGGCCTGGGGCCATCGTTTTGAGCCGTATCGGAAGCCATCCCGCAGCCCAAAACAACTGCTCCTAAAAAGCTTGCGAAAACAAGTATTGCCAGACTTTTCATCATTGCCTTCTCCTCATCCCTTTCAACACATGACACTGAATCGACAGTTCAAAATTGACTCTCTACCTGACACTTTTTTGTAAATGTCATTCTGAAGGAATCCTTGTTAGCGTCCAGTACAAATCATGCTAAAAAGCTCAAGGATTGGATCAAAAAAGATGCTACCAGCATGACAATTCCGGCCTCTTTCGCCAGTTTTATAAGCCCATACAAAAAGTGTCGAATAGTGAACAAAATTGATAAGTTTTTCTCCTCATTCAAATCGATTCAACCCAATTCGCTCAATTGTTCATTCGGAAAAAGTCGAGCGGACGAACAAGAAAATGTCGTTGGGGGGAAGAATCGCAGAAAATCGAGACGGGAAGGATTCGACGTACTCTAATCCGCAGAAGTGCCCCCATATGGAAAGTTTAAATTCGCCTCATGAAATTTGGCAGGCTCAGGCATTGTGGAGGAAGGAAAGCGGAGAATGGAAGACGGTATTCAAGCTGCGTGTAAAATCTTCGGCAAGTTCAAAACGTCCTCCGATCTCCGCTCATCCATCTTCCGTCAAAGGCTCAATTCACCTCGTGATCTTCGGCAGGTTCACGCATTGTGGAGGAAGGGAAAACGGAGAATGGAAGACGGAATTCAAGCTGCGCGTAAAATCTTCGGCAAGTTCAAAACGTCCTCCGGTCTCCGTTCCCCATCTTCCGCCCAAGTATCAATTCACCTCGTGATCTTCGGTAGGCTTCCACCCTGCAGCCGAAGTTAAGTATGAAACACAAACGATCGTATCAATTCACCTCGTGATCTTCGGTAGGCTTCCACCTGGTGACTCAATCCTGTTCGAAGATGTGTGGACGTATCAATTCACCTCGTGATCTTCGGTAGGCTTCCACACACGTCACGGTAACCGCCCTCACAAGCAATGAAGTATCAATTCACCTCGTGATCTTCGGTAGGCTTCCACCGTGGCGGATGTTGCTGCTAATGAGGAGTCGGTGGGTATCAATTCACCTCGTGATCTTCGGTAGGCTTCCACACCAAACCCATGTCTCACGTCTCACGAGACAAAAAGTATCAATTCACCTCGTGATCTTCGGTAGGCTTCCACGCAGGAAGCTGTTCGATCCGCACAAGGATGTGTGTATCAATTCACCTCGTGATCTTCGGTAGGCTTCCACCCCGGCACCGGGTCACTCACTCAGTGGTTTAAAAAGTATCAATTCACCTCGTGATCTTCGGTAGGCTTCCACGGTTGGCGTGCGAACTCTGCACGACCAATAGAAAGTATCAATTCACCTCGTGATCTTCGGTAGGCTTCCACAAGATCCTACAGCTCTGCTGGTCAAAAATTCTGCGTATCAATTCACCTCGTGATCTTCGGTAGGCTTCCACGATGGGACTGGCTTTCACGAGCATAAGCGGCGGATGTATCAATTCACCTCGTGATCTTCGGTAGGCTTCCACGACGCAAGATCAAGTCGGCTGACTGTGTACACATGTATCAATTCACCTCGTGATCTTCGGTAGGCTTCCACACAATAACTCTGACGCTGCAAAGCAAAACGCAAGTATCAATTCACCTCGTGATCTTCGGTAGGCTTCCACGCGCCGAAAGCTCGGTGAAGCTCACCGGCAATTGTATCAATTCACCTCGTGATCTTCGGTAGGCTTCCACTCTGTACGCCAGCGTACAGCGTAAACGCTTGTTTTTTAAAGGCCCAAAATGGCCGTTTTCGACAACTCCGTTTTCTGCTAAAAAATTAACACATACTTTTCCAATTTTCATGGGCTAAGTTCTTTATTTTCAAGGAACAGACAGCACTTTTTACCTTAAGTCTCATTTTTTCAAAAGCTTAAGCCCGGAAAATCGCCTGCTAAAAAACTAGCAGAAATCGCTGTCGGAATTGACATGGCTTAAAGATAAAGAAATCATGCAGTTACACAACGGAAATTTTACCAAAAATTTTTCGCCGCTTAAACGCTTATAAAAACAACAGTTTAAAAAGGCCA
>CAXHAT010000160.1:0-18336 GCA_964014485.1 uncultured Deferribacteres bacterium | reverse complement strand
CGCACAGCCCCTGGATTCCCGCCTGCGCGGGAATGACGTAAAAGCGACGTTTCTCAGGTGCTATTGGGGAAATTTCCATGTATGCGTAACATCCATTAATAAATTGCTTCCACCTCGTGCTTGCCGGAATAAACCAGCGCGATTGGCGGAATTTTTATTGGCCGATTCGTCTCCCGTCCGCCGGCGCTGAGCAGCACGCCGGTCACGTAGTCCACGCCCTCAACCGCGTCAATCGTTTCGTAAATTTCCGATGGAAAAACGGCGCGTCCAAAAGGCCAGCCTTTTTTCTTTTCTTTTTCGTTCGGCATAGGATTTAAGAACTCGAGTAGCGCCTCTTCGACCCGATTTTTGACTTCGCGAGGACTGCTCTTTTTTTTCACATGCACGCTGCATTTCACAGAAATTTGGACATAAATTGGTGCAACGACATGGACGGCGGTTGTAACCAGCCTGCGCTCTTCCAGGCGCCGCCGCACGGTTTGCAGAAAGCCGTCGCCGGGGCGGGGGCTAACGACGTTTTCTCTGACCTGCGGCACAACGACCACCGTCACCGCGCCCGGCATGTTGAGACACGGAAAGTCAGGATGGTAATTTGGAACGGCGGCGGCTCTGGCGATGCGCAGTCCTGGCGTGGAAAGCGCAAGTTCTTCAAAATCTTTCGAAGTGATCGCGCGAATGCGTTGCTGGAGTTCTTCCCGCGCTCTGATTTTTGCCTGCTCCAAAGTTTCCGCGTTCCGCCCGCCGCTGATTTCGCCAAGATTTTCGCCGCAAATTTCTTCAAATCTCGGCGTTTGAATGATCCATTCGAGCGTGCCGGGCAGATTGCCGCGCGCTCCCAGCGTGGTTTCGTAGGCTGCGGCGCGGATTTTTTGATTTTTGCCCGGAAGGCGTCCGTTCAAGCCGTTGCCCAAAATGATCATTCCTTTCGATGCGTCAAAAACGTAGTGGCGGTCGCGCGGCCCGGATTTTTCGAAATCGTCCACTTCCCGCCAGTCGAGCCATGCGTCGTCTTGCTGAGCTTGCAAAGTTAAACTGCCTGCGATTATCGGAGTTTTGCGCAGAAAAACAGCTTGCTCGGGGCAATTTTCTCCTTCGCCCAGGTCTTCGTTTTTTATCGTTTCGATTTGCACGACCGGCAAAACGTTGAGCGCGATTTTCTCGATGCGCGGCGGATATTCGTAGCGGCCTTTGGTGATGCGAAGTCTCAGCCAATAAAGCCCGTCTTTGGGCGCCATGCTTTGCGGCGTCCAAAGGCTGAGGCCGCCGCTTTGGGTGAGCGCAATCGTCGAGTCGGCTTCTTGCCGCAAGGGTCGCCAGCCGCCGCGCTCAAAATATTCCCAAACAAGATCAACGGAGGGAATGATCTCCAAATCATCGCCCGCAATCGGCGTCGATTCTTCTGAAGCCAAAAGGAAACCGAGGCGAATTTTCACGCCCGGCGGGAGCCGTTTCTCCAGGCCCAGCCGTAATTGCGCGCCTTCGCCCGGATTTTCTCCAAAAGCGGAGAAATGCACTCCGTTCTGTGCGTTTGCCTGCGTTTGATCAATGGTTGCTAAATTTTGAACCGTCAAAATTTCCCGCAGCACGCCTGGGACGAGCGTCGAGCTTTCCTGGGTTCGAAAAACGATCCGCTCCTCGCCAAGATCAGCGACAACCTGCGTCTCGGCGGCCACAAATTTTTCGTTTGTTACCGGGTCAAAAGCGATTTCCGCTCTGGCGGGGCGGGAGGGAAGCGGCGACAGACCGAGCATTTTGAGAAAGCTGAGATAATGCGCGTCGCTCACCTGGTTCACCTGGTAAATTTGCATTTCGGCCAGCCAGGCAAAAAGGTCGATGAAAGTCATGCCCGGGTCGTGAAGATTGTGATCCGTCCATTCGGGAGCGTAGCGCGGGATCAGCGACCGCGCTTCTTCAACAAGCTCTTCAAACGTTTTATCGTCTAAATCAGGAATTGCTAAACTCATGAGAATCTTTCAACTCCATTTTAATGCCTATTGAGTTGTTTTCTGCGATACTTGGCAAAAGCAATCGAGCAGAAGCTTTTACCAAGATTCTTCAAAAACGCAGAGACGGAAAGAGCGCCGAGATTCGCGGAGAAAACTTAATTCTTAGTTCAAAATTAACCATTTCCCAAGTATGATGATAAATAGAACGATTGTTTTGAAAAAACTCTGCGAAGCTCTCCGATCTTTGCGTCTCTGCGTTAAGTTACGAGATTGAATGACCGCTCCTGATTTGTTCCGGCTCGTGTTCTTGCGAATCTTTCGTCCTCGACGACGCGCAGCTTGATCTTATGATCGCCGTTGGCAACGAGAGAATTTCTTTGGACGGCGATGACGTCTCTGTTCGCAGCGCCATTTCGATCCAAACGCAAGTTTTCCGCGTGATCCACGCCCTGCACGCTTTCGAGCAAGGCGTAAACGTCCGAGGCCGCGGCATCCCGACCAAAATCCCAGCCCTTGCCTTCCGGCCCGCCGGTCAAGGGGTGGAAAAAGGCGCGCAGTTTTTTGTTGATTTCGCGTTCAACTTGCGTCACAACGTCGATGGAGGTCACAAACACCTCCGCCGACACGCTGATTTCCGCGTACGAAGGCTCGCAAATATGTAGATTTTCAGCGGCGGAGAGCGTGTTGGCGCATTGCGCTTCCAATTTTTGGCGCACAATCCTGCGCAGTTCCAAAGACGGCGACGGCTTGTCCTCCCGCGAATCAGGAACGATAATCACCGTGACCCATCCGCGCGCGGGCTGCAATTCGTTGTTCGTGTTTGCAAGACATCGCGCTTTGACCACTTTTCGGGAAGCTGCTTTGGCGAGCCATTCAAAGTCTTCCGCTGTGATCGCACGGTCGCGATGGCTGATGCGCGCCGGGCCGATTTTGTGCATTTCGGCAACCGTCGCCGTGTCCGCGCCGCCATCCGCCGCGACGGGGTTAATCACTTTGTCGACCCCGGGCACAGCCGATTTGACGGTCTTGATTTCTCCGGCTTTCACGTTCCCGGAAGCGCCGCCGCCGCATTGATAGGCAAAGGCCTTGATGTTGTTTTCGCCGCGCGGCGGAATCATGCCCTTCTCGCCGTCGCCAAATTGAATCACGCCCGAAGCGCGATCCAGGACGTAGTGCCGCTCGGTTGCTGCTGAGTGAAAAAAGTCAGATTTCTCTTGCCATAACACCCAGGTTTCGAGGGTTTTGCCGTTCTCGTCTTTTTTCTCAAACACGGATTCCTTGCCATGCTCGGCAATCAGCGCCCGCTTCTCATCTTCGGGCAAAAACTCGCGAATCCGCAGCATTTCGCCTTCCTGTACGGGGGATTTTAGCAGAGAAAAAGTCTGGTTTTTCTCGCCGTTGCTCGAGCCGATGATTTCATTCTCGACCGTCTCGGTCTGCCATCCCCAGGTCGTGTTCGGGTAAACGCCTTTGAGCGTCGGACATGCGCTTTCGGCGTAGCTTCCCTCAAGCAGTGCGCCCCTAATCCAGTAAAGATTGTCGCCAAATCTGCTTTGCAGTGAAAAATCTTCAGGAACCGACAACTCCACGCTTCCGCGTCTGATCAAAGCTTCCGTGTTGTCGAGATGCGACAGCTCGCCCCAATTGTTTTTTTGGCTGTACGTCCAGTTGAATTTCGGCTTTTGATCTTTCGTCCAGGGGAGTTCTTCGGCGTTGAAGAATATTTTGACCGGCCCGCCTGTGAAGGATTTTTCAAAGCCCAGGTAGAGAGATTCTTCGTCGTCCCGCAACCTCTCGAAGGGGTGAAAATGCTTGCCGTCCAACCTGCACGCGTCGGTGTGATCAACAAAAGCCAGATTGTTGTGCGTCAAGCATATTTGCGGGAATTGTTGTTTTTCGAGTTCATAGCTGATGGTCAGTTCGTTGACAAGCGGCGGGCGAATGCCGGATTTGGAAGATGTAAACTGATCTCCATCCTGCGTCGTTCCCAGAGCATAAGCGAAGGATTCCCTGCCGTAGTCGCCGCCGACCAGTCTTGCTCGAATCCAGAAGTTCTTTTGTCCGGCGATTTCCGTCTCCGCGACGTCCTCCGGCAGCGTGAAGGTGATTTTGCCGTTTTTGAGTAAATGATCCGTCGTATCTTGCAGGCCCTTGAGGATTTTCCATCCTTTGGCGTTCCAGTATTCCCACGAAAGCACCGGATTGAACTCGCGATGCTCTCTCCACCGCTTGTATCGTCCCGGCAGCCTGAAATTTGCAATTTTCAATTCCGCCAGGGCGTTATTTTTGTCAGCGGAAAAAACATATAGATCATCGCCGACTCTCAGAAAACAGGGAGAAAATGCAAGATTCGTATTCTTCGGCGCTTCGTGAAGTTTCCAGTCATTCGACCGCCATTCCCAAAGAAATCCTTCATTGTCCGTAACGAAAATATTCTCGTGCTCCCGTGATTTTGGGCCGTGCGGATTAGAAGCCACCGAATGATTTCCGTTCGGCTTGCCCAAAGATTCCCAGTCAGGCTCGCCGCCAATTTTAGCAGGGTTGGCGTCTTTTTTCCACAACTCGCCGTCCGATCCCTGAACAAAGACGTATGCATATACATTTTCGTCATTGTGATAAAAGTAATTCTGCGCGAACGGTCGAGAGCCGGGCTTTATCGATTCGTCGGGCGGTTCGTAAACGCTGTGCTCGTCGCTTGCTTCCGAACCCATTTCGGAGTCCAATTCAAGCAATTGCCCGCTTTCGCCAACGGCAAAAACCTTTACTCTTTGCGTTTCGCCTGCTGTTTCATGAGGGTGACAGTCGGCGTAGGGTGAACCGGCGATCGGGGTATCTTTTATTAAACCGTGATTCTTCCAAAAGTAGGATGATTTGAGCAGGTCGCGGCAGCGCTCGAAGAGGCGGCCGCTCGACCCAACGACAAAGACAGACAGCATTCTATTGTTTTGCCCGGTGTGCGCTTTTTGACAGACTGCGATTGGATCAAAAATAATTCCGTCCTCCTGATGATCGCTTTCGATTATGGGAGTGTTATGATCAGACCAACTCCATTGAAAACCGTTATACTTTCTTTCCGCCAGACACCCGTTTTCTAATCTTACAAATACAGATATTTGATCAATGTTGTTGGCTCTGTACTCAATCGCAGATGGGGCTGAATCAGTGGCTATCTGCGCGCTTGCGGGATATCCATGATCGATCCAGACTGCGTTGATATTCTCGTCTGCGTCAATTTCGATTTCGATCAATCTGCCGTCATCGCCTCTGGCAAACACTTTTGTTTTGTTGTCAAACGACACGGCGCTAGGCGTAGAAAGAACGCCCCTTGCGTCTACATCAACATCCAGAGTAACCTTCGCATCTTTTTTGGAAAACGCTTCTTTGTTGGCGATGGCGAAACGGTCGAAAATGCGCGGCTCCGTCCCAAAAGGCGAGAAAGGTTTGGTCACGTCCAGCGGGACGTCGTTGTTGAAGGCAAGATCGGGCGGCAGCTTTGTTTCGGAAGAATTGACTTTGAATTTGACCTTGTCCAGAATTGGCAGACGGCGCTGTCCAGCGGGCGGCAGCTTTTCTTTGACCAGGCACCGAATCCAACGGCTCTTGATCCCGTTGATTTCTTTTTCCTTGATTTCGCCGTCCAGTGTTTTGTGCAATTTAACTTCGCCGCTTTGGGTCAGGTCTTGCGTCTCGTCCAGCGTATCGAAGTCATGCCAATCTTCGCCTTTCTTGTCCTTGACCTCGCCCCAATATTGCCAGACAAGCTCCCGCAGCTCGTCGGATGGTGTCTCGCCCCAAAGCTCCAGGTTCAAAACAAAGTTGGCCGCGCTCTCAATATTGAAAAGGTCTTCATGTCCCAGATACAAGCCGTGCTCCTGCTTGTTTTTGCCCTCGCACAGGCAGAAATGAGCAATCTTTTTAATCGGGGTTCTGGCGCCGTGAGCCTGTGAAAGCTTGTCGGTCAGATGGACGATTGCGCCGGACAGCGAAGCGATGATCACATATTCCGCCTGTCCGTTTCCGCCGATTTTGAGAATGTCCCGCTCTTTTAATTCCGTCACGTGATCCAATTGCAGGCTCTTCGTCCCTGCGGCGGCCGACGCAACGATTGTGTAGGAAAGGCGGGGCGGGTCTTGTAATTCTTCGCTCAAAAAATCGGGCGGGGGCAGATAGACGGCGTCGTTCACCGGATCGGCGCTGATGACGGCTTTGAGCGGGCTGGGAATCGCCAGCAGGTTCTTTTCGCTTTCAAAAGGCAATTCATCATGCTCGTCCGTTTTGTCGGCGGCGACGCGGGTTCGCGCCGGGATGAGAATTTCCTTTTCCGTGCCTTTGGAAAGTTTAAACGTGAGCGGAACTTTGGCTGCTTGCGCGGGGAGCAGCTTCACGCCGAGCATATCCAGAAAAGCGGTGAAGTTTTTGTCCGGCGTTTGGTTGAGCCGGAAAATCACGGCTTCCAGCAGGCGCGCATATATTTCGATCAAGGCGGCGCCGGGCCCCGTGTTTTCGGAGATGTTCCACTCCGGCACGTAGAACGGTGCGGCGGCTTTTATCCGCTTGAGAATTTTTTCAATCGTTCGTTGATCTATTTTTGGCGTAGAGACTGACATACGTTTGTTCTCCCGCGTTATAGATGATGGTTCGAACAAAAATTTTTCGTCAAAGAACCCAATCCCGGACAAGCCGGAACGAGGCAGCACAGTCTCAATTTTGAGACTTAACGCAGAGACGCGGAGATCGGAGAGCTTCGCAGAGCCTTTTGTATGTTTTTGTACTTTGAAACCATCCAATATTGAATTTAAAATGAAATTTTTTCTGCGCTTCTCAGCGTCCTTTCCGTCTCTGCGTTTCTAAAAATCTTGCCAAAAAACTTGTATTCGAATGCATTGTCGAGTATGACAAAAAATGCCATTACAAACGTTTATCCGGTGCAGTTCTGAACTCAAATCGCCGCGCTGCTCGTTTCGTCCAGGTAAAACGGATAAACCAGATTGAATTCATTGTTGGTCGCGCGCACGCGATAGTCGATGCTGACGTTGAGCTTGCCGTTGCTTGCGTCATCGCGAGAAGCCTTGATCTCGATGAGTTCGATGCGCGGCTCAAATTCCGTCAAAGCTTCCCGTACAGTCGATTCGACCTGACCGATCGTTGCGACATTGACGGTCGCGAAGACGAGATCGTGAATGCCGCAGCCGAAATCCGGGCGCATCACGCGCTCTCCTTTTGCGGTTCCCAGAATGATCAAAATGGCTTCCCGGATATCTTCTTCATACCTGGAGAGGGTGATCCGTCCGTCCGCCTGCAAGCCCACCGGATATTTCCAGCCTGTGCCGAGAAATTCTTTTGCCATGACATTTCCTCAACCGATTTGCACCGTCGGACAGCCCATCGCGATGGAATTGGGCGGTCCGGCTTCAATAATCATGTCTCCCTGCCGCGCCGCGGGCAAGCCGTTGATCAGCACGGTCACGCTTCCCACGCCAACAACGCCGCCGACGTGCGGCGACGGCACAGGAGTGACCAGCGGGCAGGCATGAAAATCCGACCCGACGCGCCAGGCCGGGGCGCCGCCGATCAAGACGTTCGCGCTGCCCGGCCCTGGAGCGAGAGGCGTTCCGTGGCTGGTTGGGTCGCCGATTCTTGCTGCTGAAGGCATAATTCAACGCTCCTGTTCAATTAATCATCACCACCGCGCCTTTGAGCGTCAGTGTGCCGGAGGCTTCGATATTCATCATCCCGCCGGCTTTTATTTCAATCATTTGCGATTCGATGCTCACTTTCATGCCGCTTTTAACGGAAATCGCGTTTTGCACCGAGTCGATGGCGACGGCGTTGCTGCCGGATTTGTCCGTGATCTCAATTTTCTCGCCGCCGCTGCTGTCGTCGAGCAAAATCTTGTGTCCGGCGTTGGTGCGGATTTCCAGCTTCTCTCCGCCCGTCTCGTTGTCATCGTTGAAAATAATTTCGTGACCGCTGCGCGATTTGATTTTCCGAATATCATTTTTGCCGTCTGAATTCGTTTCCGGGGGCGAATCCTCGCCGTTCCACAGCGCGCCGACAATGTACGGGTGATGCACGTCACCGTGGTCGAAAGCAACGAGCACTTCGTCGTCGACTTCCGGCAGAAAATAAGTCCCGCGATCCTTGCCGCCCATCAACGAAGCGATGCGGGCCCAGTAGCTGTTGTCCTGATCGTCGCGCCAGGGAAAGCGAACTTTGACCCGCGCCATGCCTTGCCGGTCTTGATTGTCGGTCACAATGCCGACGACCACGCCGGAAATCTTGCTGCCGTCTTGCGCGGCTCTGGAACCATTCTCAGACGAACTCATAATGCGTTTCCTTTGACTGAAAATGTTGTCGAATAACCGTTTGCGTCAATTTTATGGACTGCGCGTTCGATGTAATATTTCATGCTGAAGCGCGCCCCGACGCCTTCTATTTTGATGTAGCGCCCGGCTCTGATTTCCGGTATGCCGATGCACTCGCCTTCGCCGGTTAAAAACTGATCGCTGGATGCGTCGAGAGCCGCTTGCGCACGCCGGGAGGCTTCTTCGCGCGTGTAAACCGGCTCCCGAATGCAGCGCTCGACCGTTCCGTACCTGCCTTCAATCGCCTGGCTGGCTGATTGCCGATTCGATTCTACCGCCGATTCCTGACCCGCGTCCGCCGTCCCCACAATTTCCCGCCGCTGCTCAGGGTTCCACCCTCTGACCGAGACGCGGCTGGGCTTGTTGGCAAGGTTGAGCCTGGGCGTAAATCGGGTGAGCGTTTTTTCCAAAGTCAGCGTCGTCAGCGGCGTTTTATCCTGCTTGGGCTTGCAGAAATAAAACGTGCGTAAATGGACGAACATCTCGAAGCCGTTTTCTTCCGCCCTGCGCTGCAAAAGCGCGTAATCGCTCTCTCCGTTTTGCATAATTTTTGGATGAATCGTCTGCGTTTCATCGATGCCCGTCGTCTTCAATTTATGTTTGTCGGCAATTTTGCTGGCAACGTCGGAATCCTGCGTGTCGTCCCAGGATTTGAAGACGCAGCCGTTTTGCAGCCTTTTCAGCAGATCGAAGCCGCGTATCGTCATACTTTGCGGGCCCGAAGAAGAAAACGACGGTTCCAACGCCGTAATATCGCCCACGACCATGGGAGTGAGTTTGCCGCCGTAGCCCATTCTGATTTCGACCTCCTTGCCCGGCTGAAGCAGCGGCGCTTCCAGCCATTCCATGTCCGGATCATTGATCGTCATCGAAAAATCGTCCGGCCCGCGCAGAATATCCGTGAACGTTACGCTGGCGATTTGCACGCCGCTGTGCATGATGTTTTCCCCGTCGATGACGACCTCGAATCGAGGCGCATAGAAATTCAAATTTTTCTGTTCGATCTTGGCGAATTCCATGACCGTTACCTCAAAGCCGGAATAGTCAACTCCGCGCCCGGCTCAAGCAATCGCGGATTGGTGATTTTGTTGGCCCTGGCGATGACGCGCCATTGGCCGGGATCGCCGTACGCTTTGTCCGCCAGGCTCCACAAACTGTCCGCTTGCGTGATCCTGCGGTACTTGACGCGATCCGCCGATTCTAACGGCCTCGGCGGCAATTGCTCAGCAAAAGTTTTGTACTCGGTGAAGCTGATCGTCAATTTTGAGCGCACCGGAACGCCCGAACTCTGGAACATGGTGAAATTCTCTGAAACGCTGTCGATCACCGCCTTGAATTCCAGCTTTCCCCACATGAATTTGCACACCGGCGGAGCGTGCAGATCGGAATCGATGTCAAGCAGCTTGGTGATTTTTTTCGTGTACTTGCGAACGTCCTCGCCTTTGTCATAGGCGTCGAAAAAGAGATCGATTTTCAGGGTCTGCGCGTTGCCGTAAACAAATTGCGTGATCGGCGTTTGCAAGCCGGGCAAATTGGTGCGCTGATAATTCACTGTCTTGTCGACGGTGTATTGCTCGGGGTTGAACATGGCAAGGATGCGCTCGCCTTTGTTGTTTCCTTTCGCATCCAATGGCTGGATATACGCTTTTTCGAGTTCCATTTGTGCGCTCTTCGTTTATGTTTTGTCAAACCCGTGATGAACGAATTCCAAAGTTTCGAAGGCGACGCTGTTTTCGCCGGCTTTCAAATCCGGGCCGGTCCACTTGACGGGAAGCGCCTCGACAAAATTCCAGCGCCATTTCTCGTCGCCGGTGTGGTTCAACAAAATGATGCTGAGGTTTTTCCTCTCGATCTTGCCGGAGAGCGTGTTGCGGTGCCATTGCCATAAATCGTCGCCGTCCGTCAAGCCGCGTTTCAAGGTCAGATTTTGATAAGCGGCGGACTTGACGATTTTACGTGCATATTCATTGACGCCGCCCTCACGAAAATCTTCCGTCTGTGCTTCGGATTGCAGGCCGGAAGCGTCCGCGAATCCTTTCACGATCCCGTTGATTTCAATCGCAAAGTTATAGTTGAAATAGGGATCATTTCGTTCGCCCGTCGCCATTTTCATTCTCCGAAATTATGTTCAGCGGTCAATCTCATTAAGTTAAGCGCAATGCGCGCGCAATTCGCTCCTTTGGAGGCATACGCGTCAAGCTAGGGTGTAAACTTTTGATTAACAAAAGCTCGGGATTTTATTAGCCCCGCTCTTCAGGATTCTGTTGGCAAATTCCGGATCGTTCAGTCCTGACTGTCCGAACGTCTCATTAGCCGCGCGCTTTAGCGCGTGGACTCGGTCGCACGTTCTTCTTTTCCTCCCGCCGCCGCGCTGGCGCGGCGGCGGGAGAAGGGGTATTCGTCTATTCCTCCCCGTCCTGAAGGACGAGGCTAATGAGAGTTCTAATTCAAAACAAATCATACACTTAAGCCCTTAGCTTGACGCCAATGCTCCCTTCGAAAGGGGAGGCTTTGCGCACTTAACTGAATGACATTAGCTGACAGTCAATACCATTGCCCGCTGCGTTCGTTTTCGAGCCGCATTTTCTGCTCAATTGCACGCTGAACCTGGTCGGTAATCCGACCTATGTCCAAAGCGCTCAATATGGGAGCGGCTTCGCTTGCCGCCGCTCTCGTTTTCTGCGTTTCGCGAGTACCTTCTCGCGGAATCATTTCCGGAGCGAGCGAGACGTCGTTTGTCTCTTTTCTCGGCGTTGAAAATACTTTCGGATCCAAGTAGGACAACTCGAACTCCGGTGCGCCAGTCGCCGTTGCCGCCCGTCCGCCTTTGTCCGAGAAGACGGGAAAAACGTGCATTTCCAGGCCTTGGTCGTGAGAAGCTCCAGCGTAAAACTGCAATGGAGAACCGTCGTTCGCGATTGCTCCAGGCTGTCCTCGTACTTTTTCCGCCAATTTAAATTTTGCCTGAATCAAGGAACGGCTATTTTGCATCATGCCGACTGGCGCGGCGGGAAACAATCGTCCGGGTTTGCCGGAATCAATTCCTGGCATAAAACCTTTGTAAGCAAAACCAATTCTTCCGCTGACGTTTTTGGAAAACCGCTCTTTGCGCGTCAAAAAGCGCGTTTCCGTTCGGGCCGCCCGCTTTCCCGCTGAAACTTGATCGGAAAGTGCGCTTGCCCGTCTCGTCTCTGAATCTTTCGACTTATTCAAAATCAGGGGACGGGCTGGGGAGCTTTCTAAATGCGCCCATAATCCAGATGACGATTGCGAAAACGATGCTTCGCGTTCTGCTTGCGGATGATGCTTGAACGGCTCATCGCCGAGAGTGCTCACCGTCGCCATTCTTGCCAGACTCAAAGTTGAAATTTGAAGATTTGGCGACAAATTGTAACTCAAGTCAGGCGCAGTAAATTTGGCTGGCTGAGAAGCCGTCAAAGCCGTGATAATTCCCGAACCGCGACTGAAAATTGGAGCGGAAACCGCCTTTTCGTGCTGAACCACAAGCTTCGCCGGAAACGAATGGTTTTGTCGAAGCCAGGCAGAGTTGGCGTAAACAAAAACACGGTTATCGAAAAAGTACTTGTTCTCTGTGAACTTCTTGTCCGCCCGCCGGTCTCGGGCCATGCGAGGAGCGCCGGAGAACGGAAAAACAAGCTCGACCGGTGTTGCAAAATTGCGTCGCTTTTTTTTCGAAAAACAGGATTGGCCGAATGCCAGATTCCGCCCTGCCAATCCATCGACGAAGCGCCGAGAAGAGGACAAAAGGCGATTGAAACGCATGTCGCGGTTCATTCGCGGCCAACTTGTGTTTTTTGTGTTGAGAAAACGCATTTTCGCCTAACCGTTTTCGTTTGAGCGCTGGTTGAGTTGTTGGTTGATGCGCGAGATTTCATCACACCAACGCCGCCGCATCCCATGCTCCATGTTCAAAACCTCGTCCAAAGGCCAATGAAAATAATAGGCAATGAAGGCCGCCTCCTGAAAAATGCGGTCGAGGGGGCGGCCGCTTATGACTCCGAGCCGTTTTGTTCCATTTCAAACTCATGCTCGCATTTTGGGCACGTTGCCTTGATTGCCGAACGGCCGTTTTCATTGATGCGCTGATAGAAATCCTGCAAAAACGCCAGATCGGACGAGAACAAGCCTTCGATGGTTTTCGGCGTAATATTGGTCACTTCGCCCAGCTTGTCGATGACCCGCGAAAGTACGATCACAGCCAGATATGCTGGATTTTGCTGCACGCGCGGGTCTTTTTGCGGCAGAATTTCGTCCGCGGCGGTGGCCAGGCGCATAACGCCCTGCCTGTGCAAACTTCCTTCAGCGTCGACAAAGCCCTTCGGCAAAGTGAATTCATACTCGGTTTGGAAAGTCATCTTGAATACTCCTGCGATGTTGTTTCACATCTGAATTCGCGAATACAACGCCTTGTCTTTCCGGCGCAGGCGCTTCGCACCCTCCTTGACGCGAATGCGTCCGCGCAGGAGCGACAAGACTAATACAGGCCAAGTCGCGCCCAGAAAACATGATGGTGCGCGATATGAATTGGCCTGAATTATTCATAAATCGCCATTTTACAATCAATCGTTCAAAATGCCATACCCGTGCTGGCGGGCGGGTACCCAGAACAGCTACACTCAGGATCATCCAAACTCATGTGCGGAATGTCGGTTTAAAGACATGAATCTCGCTTTTTCCTATCTTCCATCAATTACGATTGAGGCAAGCCGGCCTAGCTCATTAGGCTGAACTGCTACGAATCGATTTTCTGCTCTCGCTTCATTTAATCTTTCCTCAAGCCTTTCTGAAATACTCTCGAAGTGTCTCTTGGTGCCATCAATTAATCGTAGAGTGAAGCCAATGAATTCACCCCTATCATTATAAGAAAGGCTATAGACCTTGCCCTCAATACCAATCTTTTCTGGTAAAACCGGAACTTCCGGTTTCTTTTTGACGATGTTCCATAAATCTTTCCCGAAGAAACCCACTTCAATGCCTCCAAGCTCTGCATCACCTATTGTCATTGCCAATGACATTGATTTTAGGTTCTCTCGTCCCCCCGGACTTTTCGCCAGCCGTAGGGCTTCCTTTCGAGGGATGAAGATTCTTAGCTCCGCAACTCGCTTCTGTTTAGCCGCCAACAGCACCAGGTGTACATTTTTTTGCAGATGAAGCGGCTTTTCAGGCATCTCTTCCATTGGTATCTGTTCGCTTCCAAAGTAACGCAAGCTATATTTCATCGAAGACGGAAGCATGGATTGTGCGTGAAGCATTGCCCATACTGGTCTTGGATAAGGGTTAGCAATTAAGAATCTCCAAACCCCATCCCCGTCCTCATCCGGCACAGTATCAACATTGGTAAAGTTATGTTGGCATTGATTGTCACAAGAATAAACTTCATCTGGGTGAACAACTTCTACTCTCATACAGAAATGATCGAAATCCTCCACAGGAGAAGGCCACACTCCGCCGAAATCATCCGTTAAATCTGTAAGGTCCCATTCCACCTCAGCCTGTACGTCGGACCCATCTGCCGGCACGTCGATAGTGTCGCTTCCAATAAACTTAAAATCCTCATGACGATAACCCATGCCGAAAGGTGAAAAATAGAAATTCACCGTTGTGCCATTAGCGGTCGCACTTCCTTGATTACAAACGACGGCAATTAGTCGATTAGTCTGGTTCTTCTTTGGTTCGACAACGACATCGGATTCGTTAAGGCAATAGACATCCGGAGACTGCCAGTACGGAGTTGTCCCGTTCTTGGCTCCCCATGGAGTGATGTTGAGATTAACGCCTTCTGGAAGGTTTGTTACTCGGCCAATGCTGCCATCATAGAGCCCAACGGCATCAAAAGCGCGCTTGACACACCATTCCTTACAAGTGTCACTTGGGTAGAGAACCTTGCAAGACTCAATAATCCCATCGCGGAAATTTTGCAGCGTATCCTGTGCCGCAGCATGATTAACCAGATAATAATAAACGATGTTTTCAACAAAGCCAACCCCCTGTCCAATAACCTGGATCTCATCATAGCCGATAACGCCAGTAGGGTGCGTGCCTCCCATTGCCATCAGATAAAAGGCATGGCTTAGAATTGTACAATTCAAGTATCCATTCATTGTACGAGTCATACCGGGGGTAACATACCCTCGGGAAGAACTGTCAGCAGCCGCTTCCATATGATCAGAGAACGCAACGATATGTGAAGGATCTGAAGAATCATTATATTTCGAAGGATTCTCTATGCTGCGCAACCTTAAGCCTATAGCACTAGAATATGTGCCGCTATAATGAACAATGCTTTCCTCAAACTCTTTTCCCATGTGCCAACCGCCACGTTCGGTATCCAGACAGCAAGCAAGTACGTCAGCTGTTGCTTCTTGGATGGCGAACGGATCTGATAAACTTACATCAAAGCCAGCGTTCGCCCCCGGAACTGGAGCTGCAATCTCTGAAAATTGAACTCCATGCACCCATTCGTGAGCGCTTGCGTCGAGCACTGCTTTGTAGGTGAGATGAGTGCCATCCCCATCCCCATGGTACACACGACTACCGTAAGTGCTATTTCGTGAGAAGAAGGATTCAATATTGTCCACACCAGCCCCAGAACGATAATGTACAACCATACGCCAGTTTCCGCCACTATCATCCCAACCGTTTCGATTGAAAAGGTGATTACCGCTCACGACCTTGTCTCTGGTAAAATATTCGACGATTCGATGAAGCGCCCAATAACCTTCCGCTTCCGGTCGTTGGTTATCCACTCGACTGGGATTACTATAATCATCCCATTGGCCATCGGGATCCATTGCCAGGTCGTCACGATCGGCAAAGCCGTCATGTTCACCGCCACCAGCTATGTCATATACCTTAATTTCAGGGCTGTATTCTGCATTGCGGAGATAATAGTTGTCGTCATCGTCATGAAAAACGCGAAAACTGCGTTCAGGGCCGTCGGCTGTTTCATCCAAATTAATGCCGACGCCACTGCCATCAACCATTTCGGCAAAATCGATGGTGTTGTAGCGATTAATAATCCGCCCTGAATAGGCGTCGATAAAGTAAACCCAATCGGCAGGATTTCTTCCTTCCGTGCCGCTCACTTCCACATGATAAGTTAGATAATAGGCATTTTGATATGGATAAATGAGTAGGAACGGCTCACCTTGTTGTTTTCCTCCACTATGCTTTTGGGCTGTGGCAACGGCTTTTTGGGAAGAAATTAATTTCTTTTCATGTTCTTTGTGCGTCAGCGCCTCCCTAATCTCACCGGGCGTCTTGATGTCGGGTTCGATGTGATATTTTGCTTCGAATGCAGTGACAATACCATCAGAGTCTGTGAACACTGCAACATAGCCACCCCACACCGGAAGGCCATCAAAAAACTGATGGAAGTAGCAGCGTGAGTTGCCAACACTGTCAGTCTTAACTCGATCCAGCTTAAGTTGTTGCTGAGGGTGGCTAATCTTAAACACTTCTTTGTGAGCCCGCAGAAATAGTTTGGTGATTCTCTCTGGTTTCTCCGCGCTAGGGGGTGTTAACTTACCTCTAATCGCAGCGGGGTAATCAAGTTCGTGATCCCAACGGACCTTGACCATGGGATCAATGGCCGCGAAGGTGCGCTTTATTTGAGTTATATATTCGTTAGTTTGCATAGTACTTTCTCCCTTCTGAATGTTTCTTTATTGGCCCAACAGACTGATAAAACGCGTTGTGAGGCTTTGGCGGATCAGCCAGACAGCGAAGGCATTCAGCGTTTACTTCATCATAAAGCTCTTCGCATTTTCCGTGGCAGAGAAGGTAGCTACAAGGGTGGCGCCAGTTCAATAACAGCGCATTATCAGCGAAAACCATCAATGTTTCCCGATGGAT
This sequence comes from uncultured Deferribacteres bacterium, assembly GCA_964014485.1. Taxonomy (GTDB): domain Bacteria; phylum Zhuqueibacterota; class Zhuqueibacteria; order Zhuqueibacterales; family Geothermadaptataceae; genus CAXHAT01. The sequence continues at coordinate 2,150 of CAXHAT010000160.1, read as the reverse complement.
TTGAATTTTCTGATGGCGGGCTTGAATCGTACGGCCCTTCTTCAAAAGTTTTGCATCAACGCAAAAGTTTGTCGTTTTGGCCTTAGCCGCACGGTCCTGCTCAGTCATTGAGCGGATGACCTTCTCACTGATTTTGGCGATAGCCAGTTTTTCGCGGGCTTCTTCTTTTTCACGGTTCATCGTTCTTCTCTTTTCTGTTTCCAATTTGCTTATCCGGGCATATCCAACGTTTTCCTGCCCGAATCCGGCATTCTGTCTCCGCCGTCCATTGCATAAAACCAATAGTATGTCAAAACATTGGGATCGAACTCGAGTTCCAGAGCAGCCAGGGGGAATTCGAGGCGATAGTGACCGGCGCTCAGGGCCGGCGTTCCGGTATACTTCAGAACATCGTACAACCCGGAGCCCGGCGTCGATTCTTTGAGAACCCTGAATTCATCCCGTTTACATTTGATGAGAAAATCCGCCTTGGAATCATCGTTATGATCGAAGTAAAAGAAAAATTCGTTTAGATCGATGTCGGCATAGAAATAAACATTCGCCACCAGATTCGGATCGTTCCAATTGACCGTGGACGTTTTGAAATCCTTGCCGTCAGGAACTCCGCTTTCATTGGGATCCTGGCAACTTATCAACAGCGGCCCCAAAAACATAAACACGAGTATTCGTTTCATTTTTTATTCTCCTCTTTCATCACATCAAACCAAATCTCCCGCTCCGGAATTAATGACCCGCGTAAATGCTCATTTTCACTTTGGTGTTCGCCGGCGGATGATAGATGGCAATCCCGACCCGCGGCGCATAAACCGGATAGACTTTGGCAAAGTTTGCCCAGCCCGCCGCGTTCAGCTCCACGGTTTCCCGATAAACGGTGGTTCGATTGAACCCAATTTCAAAATCGAAGGATTCATTTGCTTGGCCTTCAAATCTCGCCAACAGCGAGAATTGTCTGAAGCATTTCAAATCGGCGATTTTTGCCGGAGTCGAGGCTGAAATTGTCGAGTCCATGACAGTCTCAAAAAAATAGGTGCAATCAGTAGGCGGTTCAACAACCGGAGGAGTACTGCATGCTATGAAGACCGCCAATACCCCGCTTGCCGCAAAAAAGTATATCCCTTTCATTTCACGCCGTCCTGTTTTTTCATAACTGATGTTACGCGCGGAAGCGCACATCCTGAGTTTTGGGCAAACCTCGTCTCATTAGCGCCGGGCTTCAGCCCGGTGACGCGCAAAACGCCCATTTTTCTCTCTTCCGCCGCGCCAGCGCGGCGGAAGAGGTGAGACAGTTCTCTTCAAAAGCCTCCGCTCTGAAGAGCGGAGCTAATGAAAATTAAACGCGTGCCAAATGGGCGGGCGCGTAACATCAGTTCATAAGTTAGTTCAAGCTCGAAATCACTAGTGTCCCGTTGTAAGTCAAATAGATACAATTTTTCTGGGGACTGTTATTCTGGTTTTTGTAATCATCATCGCTGAACCGTTACCTGAAAATTGCGCTCAAGCTGTTGTTATTTATGGATTCCCGCTAACGCGTGAATGACGTTTATGAATAATTCAAGTTTTAGACAAGACGGCAACGTTGCTTTAACGTCGCCTATTGCACTCGCTTGTAAGTCTCGAGCACGATGTCCAATGACTCGATGGCAATATCGTTTCCTTTGGCGCTGAAGTCTGCGGGATCGTACTTGTTCGGCCAGGCGTTTTCGATGTCCCACCGCGCCTTGTCGTCGCCCGCCTCGTCGATGAGGATGAGACCAATGTTTTTGCGATTGCCCGCCGCGCCTTTTTCCACAACTTTCGTGTACCAGTCGTAGAGCTCGGTTGAATCGGTCAGGCCCCATTTCAAAGTGATATTGCCGTACTTGTTTTGCCCGGAGAGCTTCCTGTTGTGCGGCGGATCCGTGCCCTCCCGATATTCCGCCATTTCCGTGGACGTATCGCCAAAGCTGACTTCGTTAAACCCGGCTTGCGTAACGCCGTCGATCTCAACTCTGAAACGAAAATTGCGATAAGGGTCAGTTTGACCGGCCATGATATCCTCCGTTTCTTTCTATTCAAGCAGATTTCAACTTTTCAACTGATGTTACGCACTCTTGAAAATTTCTCAAGCAGCACCAGAGAAACGCTGTCTCTTATACACATCTCCGAGCCCA
>CAXHAT010000159.1:0-18391 GCA_964014485.1 uncultured Deferribacteres bacterium | reverse complement strand
GGGCTGTGCGCGATTGACTGGATTCCCGCCTGCGCGGGAATGACGTAAAAGTGACATTTCTCAGGTGCTATTTGGAAAATTTCCGAAAGTGCGTAACATCAGCTTGTAACTTTCAACATTCAACTCAAACGCAAGCATGCGAGTTTTCTGGCTCGTCCAGGTTGGGCGTCGGGAATTCGTCGCCGTTCCACGGCTTGGGGCGTTATTTTAGGCGCACCCTATTTGAATATTGACTAAGGGGCTGCCAATATTTATCATTATACGTTACTTGGCGATAACACAGAAAGGGCAAAACAGAATTTTCAAACGAGAGCTTGGAGTACATGAATTCAAGAATTACAATTGATCCGGCCATCTGTAATGGCCGACCCATTATTGTCGGGACGCGCATCACTGTACAAACTATTCTGGAATTCTTAGGGGCTGGCGACTCTATAGAAGACGTCCTTGAAGAATATCCGACTTTGCAAAAAGATGACGTCCATGCTTGTATCAATTACGCTTCAAAACTGATGGCCAATCGTTACGAAATTGAGATGCTCGCATGAAGGGTTTTCTGTTCGACGAGAACCTCCCTGAAAAAATTCGCTTTGAGCCATCCTTCCCGATATCACACGTCTCAATGCTTGGCAAGAGTTTAACAGATACACAAATTTGGCGTTATGCCAAGAAGAACGATCTCGTCATCGTCTCCAAAGATTCTGATTTTTCAGACCGCATCATCATTTCTTCCCCGCCTCCAAGAGTGATCCATCTGCGTTTTGGCAATATGAGACGAATCGATTTTCATACCTATTTAGCGAAAGTCTGGGGACGCGCCGAAAGCCTGGTTCAGACCCACAAATTGGTGAATATTTATATTGATAAAATAGAGTGCATCACGTGACTGACAAGACGTTTCGCCGGAGTTTCTTTCTTGGCTTTCAAATAATCTTCGACGCCCTAAGGATTGCATCCCGCTTCGACATAACGGTCTTAAACCACCTCATACTTTTCCGCTCGAAACCTTCCGCCCGTTGCCCTTTTTCCAACTTCCGCTCCCGCTGAATCCAGGCTGTCCCGCAGCTTTTTCGCCAGCGTTTGCACGTGCGGCTCAAGCAAAATCGTCCGGTGCTCGCCCGGGACGAGATGAACTTCGAATTTTCCGAGCGTGAGCTGTTCCCAGATCACCTGACCTTCAGGAATCGGGGATTCGTCGCCGTTGCGGAACAGCACGAGGTCGCCATTCCACGGCTTAGGCCGGTACTTTTTGCGCGCCGTCTGATGTTTGCGCATGATCGCTTTCAACAGCGGATCGGAAGTTCCGATCAAGTCAGCCACCAAATGGCTGTCGGTTTCGAGATCAAGTTCTTTTTTGCCGTTCTTTTGATGGTGAACTTGTTTTGTTCTTTTGACCAATTGATCGCGATTCTCAGTCTCCAAATCGACGTTCGGCACGGCTTGCGTGTCCAGGATCGCCAGCAGGCCGACTTTTTTGCCGAGCTTTCGCAGTTGTTGCGCCATTTCCAGCGCGATGATGCCGCCGAAACAGCGCCCGCCGATGAAATAGGGCCCTTCCGGCTGATGTTCGAGAATCTCTTTCACGTAGTGTCCGGCCATGCGCTCGATCTTGTTGAACGGCTTTTGTTTCCCGTCCAGACCGCGTGCTTGCAGGCCGAAAAACGGTTGATCCGGTCCCAACGCCCGCGCCAGATCAGCGAATCCCAAGACGGTTCCGACCTGCGGATGCACCAGATAGAACGGCGGTCTTGAACCGCTCGGCTGAATCGGCACCAGCGCGCGATAAGTTTCGCCCTTGCCAGCCACAGCCTTGCGCAATGCTTCCGCGAGCTGCGCAATCGTCGGCGATTCGAAAAGCAGCGCCGGTGAAAAACGCTTGCCGTACTTGTCCTCGATTTTCGCGAACATTTCCACGCCCAACATCGAAGTTCCGCCCAGCTCGAAAAAGTTGTCGTTTACGCCGATTTCCTGAATGCCGAGCAAATCTTGCAGGATTTCCGCAAACGCACGTTCAAATTCATCCCGCGGCGCGACGAATTCCGTCGATAATGCCGGGCGTTGGTGCAAGGTTTTGTCCGAGGGGCTTGATGCGGCTTCATCGGCGCGCTTCATCCTCACCCATTGATCGATGCGCATTTCCAGATCACCGGTTGAAACGGCCATTTGCGTCGGCGCATTTTTCGAGAAAACAAAATCCAGCGTCTTCGCGCCTTCTTCTGGCGACATCGAAAAGTTTGAAGCCCCTGACGCCGACTTTTCCGATTCTTCAAAAATCCAATTGTCCCAGTCAACCGTGATCCAGGGGAACTTGCTGGAAAGATTGGCTTGCTGCGCGAAAGCGTTCATGAATTGGTTGGCGGCGGCGTAGGCGGTAAAACCCAATCCGCCAAGAATCGTCGAGAGCGATGAGGTGAGCAAAACGAAATCCGGATTTTTGGCGGCGCACAGTTCGTGCAAAACTTCCAAGCCCGTTGCTTTGGCTTGAAACTGTTCGCGGAACGTGTCGACGTTCAACTCTTGAACCGGCAAAAACGTCCCCCCGCCGACCTGCCCGGCCGCGTGGACGACGCCGTTAATTTCGCCGAATGTTTTTTCAACTTTCTCAAAAACGCCGCGCATTTCTTCGGCGTTTGCAACATCCGCGGAGAGCGTCAAAACTTCGGCGCCGATTTGCTCGAGACCGTGCAGCACGCGGATTTTTTTGCTGACCGGGTCTTTCTTGCCGTGTTTTTTGGTGTATTCGCGCCATTGTGATTTTTCAGGAAATCGCGCGCGGCCAAGGAGCGCCAGTTTTGCCTGCGCTTTCCCGGCGAGCGTATGCGCGATGCTCAAGCCGAGATTGCCCAATCCGCCGATGATGAGATAAACGCCGCCATCACGCAATCGCGAGCCGCCGGAGTCGTCCCCGAACACTAATTCCACATCATTCCCGCTCAGGCGGGAATCCAGCGCTGTGGACTGCTCCAGAGATTCCCGCCTGCACGGGAATGACCGGGACGGGGCGCTCTCGAGTTTTTCAGAAACTTCATCAAATTTAACTTTTTCAAACCTTTGCCCCCATCGGCGCCTTCCGCGCAGGGCCACTGTCGTTTCGTCAATTTCAGCGGAAAGCTCTTGCCAGAGACGTTCATCAGCAAGCTCTGTTTTTGGCTTTTCGGCTAAATCGATGTGGCGGCAGCGCAGATTCGAAAATTCCTGCGGCAGGGTTTTGCAAGCCGCCAAAATTGTGCTCGCGTTGGCGTCGAAGGTTTCTTCACTTCCAGCAATATCAAAGATTTTTTGCGTGATGACGTCAATCGTAATCTTCGTGGAAATATTTTGCCGCTTCAGCGATTGCGCCAGAAAAACGAGGCCGTAAAGCCCCTGATTCTGCATCGTCTCGAATTCAGTCGTCTCATTCAAAGACCAGAAATGCACCACGCGTGTTGGAGCCAACCCTCGCACCGCCAGCTCATTCAACACAATGTCATAATCCGTGGATTCTTTGACATTGATCGTGTAGCTCCAATCTTCGCGTTTGAAATTTTCACCAGCTTTGATCGAAATAACCTTATCGTCAGAAGCGGCTAATTTCGACGCGAGCCTCTCCCCCGCCCCGCCTTCGTCAGCGAAAATCAGCCAAGTTTCTCGCCGGGCGTCAAGCCCAGCGCCCGGCAATTGCGGCAGGCTTTTCCAGGACGGCGCGTAGAACCAGTCCTCGATATTCTCGAGCTTGCGCAATTTTTTAGGCGCAGGCGAAGCTGATGCTTTGCCGTGTTCAATCTTGAATTGTTGACGTTGAAACGGGTAGGTCGGCAGAACAACGCGACGGCGATTGTACCCGGCGTCAAAGTTCTTGAAATCAATTTCTACGCCCTTCAGATACATTTGCGCCAAGCTGTTTAACAAAGATTTCCATGCCGCTCCATCGTCGCCGTTTTCGGTTTTTCCAGGCAGCCAGAGCATCTGATCGAGCGTGCCGTTGGTTTCCGGCATTTGCAGCAAAGCGTCGTGCAAAGAGCGGCCAAAACCGATTTCGAGAAAAATATTGCACGATTTTTCTTTGGCCAATTTGACGGATTTGATCAGCCGTGACACGTCTTTGGCCTCGCCCCGCCAAATCCCGCGTCGTTGCAAATCTTCCGTTTTCAAAGCATCGCCGTGCGAAAGAAAAATGATCGGCAGACGCGGACGATTCCAGGCAATTTTCTCGAAGACGCCGTCGAAGTTTTTGGCTAATTCCAGCGCGTTTTCCAGCGAAACGCTCCCGGCCAGGCACGCCGCCGTCAATTCACCGACGCCGTTGGCCAAAAACAAGCCGGGCTTCACGCCCCAAGCGCGCCACATTTCCGCCAGCGCGAATTGCACGACAAAACAAGCCACCCTCCGCTGGTTTTCGCTTCGGGAGGCGGACTCAAGCGAATACAAATTTTCCAGAAACGAGCTCTCGCCTGACTTTTTCAACAGTTCATCACAGCGCTGAATCGCATTTTTAAAAGCGGGCTGCGTTTCAAACAAAACCTGACTCGCCGCCACGTCGGACTCGTTTAGATCACACAAAACAAAGGCCGTCTTTTGGCGCTGCGTCGCCTTGACCGTGTTGATGAACCCGGGAGCATCGTTGTCTTTTTCGTTGAGAAAATTACCAATCTGTGCGCGTGCGTCTTCCGCCGAAGCAGCGATGAACGCCAATCGCTGTGCAAAATGCGCCCGTCCGCCATTCGCGATAAAACAAACATCAGCAAAATCTTCAGAATTCGCCAAACTCAGCGCTTCCTGTATTTGTACGGCTTTCTCCCGCAGAGCAAATTCTCCTTTTGCCGATAGAACGAGCAAATGCAAAGGACGCTCATTCACAAAAACCCCGTCCTTCGTTGTCCGTTCTTCCGCCTCCTGCAAAACGATGTGCGCGTTCGTCCCGCTCAAACCGAACGAGCTGACCCCGGCGATGCGCGATTTTTCCACAGTCTCCCACGGCGTGAACGTCGTCGGCACTTCCGCCGGAATTTCGCTCAAATTCAGTTTTGGACTAATTTCCTTGAGATTTAGATGCGGCGCAAAAGCTTTGTTTTTCAGCATCATTGCGACTTTGACGATGCTAGCCATGCCCGAAGCCGCTTCAAGAGAACCAAGATTGGTTTTGACCGCGCCGAGGCGCAGCGGGTTTTCTTGCGCGCGGTTTTCGCCAAAAACTTCGCTTAGCGCGTGAACTTCGATCGGATCGCCCATTTCCGTGCCAGTGCCGTGCGCTTCAACATAGCCAACTTCGTTTGGCGTGACTCCGGCGTTTTCAAGCGCGCGTTTGATCACTGCTTCCTGCGCCGGGCCGTTTGGCGCCGTCATGCCGCTGCTTTTGCCGTCTTGATTAACTGCGGAACCGCGAATGAGCGCGATGATGTTGTCGCCGTCTTTTTGCGCATCGGAGAGGCGTTTCAAAACGAGCACGCCGCAGCCTTCGCCGCGCACGTAGCCGTCCGCCGAAGCGTCGAAAGTTTTACATTTTCCGTCCTTTGAGAGTACGCCGGTTTTGCAAAACGTGACCGTCGGGTCGGGCGTGAGCATCAAATTGACCCCGGCGGCGAGCGCCAAATGAGAATCACGGGAACGCAAACTTTGGCAGGCGAGGTGAATGGCGACAAGCGAAGAGGAGCACGCCGTATCGACGGCCATGCTTGGCCCTTGCAAGCCGAGCGTGTAAGAGAGCCGACCGGCGGCCATGCAAAACGACGTGCCCGTGGCAGCAAAAGCGTTGTTATCGGCTGCCTGAGCAAATTGTGTTTTGATCTGGGTAAAATCGTTGTTGCTGACGCCGAGGAAAACGCCGGTGCGAGAGCCGCTCAAACTGTCGGGCGCAATGCCGGCGCGCTCGAACGCTTCCCACATGACTTCCAAAAGCATGAGATGCTGGGGGTCCATGTTTTCGGCCTCGCGCGGCGGAATGCCGAAAAAGCCGGGATCGAATCGGTCGACGCTTTTATAAAAGCCGCCCCACTTCGTGTACATTTTGCCGGGTGCGTTCGGGTCGGGATCGTACCATTCGTCAAGATTCCAGCGATCCTTCGGAACTTCGTCAATTCCGCTCACGCCGGCCTTGAGCATTTCCCAGTAATCTTCGGGAGAATCAGCATCTTTCGGAAATCGGCAGCCAATGCCGACGACGGCGATTGGCTCAGACTTCTCGGTCTGCATTTTTTCAAGCTTGGCCCGCATTTCCTTCAATGCGAGCAGCGCACGTTGCGCTTGCGAAAGTTGTGGCGAATTCACAGTCGGCTGTGACATTTGACTCCTCTATGTTTTGAATAGGGGCAAAGGATCAACGGGGCAGAGTTTTGTTCTACCCCGTTGGGGTTTTGGGGGAAACGGGGAGGCCATTTACCCGGGGTACGCTGCGCTTAACCCCGGGCTGGGTTATCTAACCACTTCATGGTAAAACTTCGTGCCTGTGTGCCTGTGTGCCTGTGTGCCTGTGTGCCTGTGTGCCTTTGATCCTTTGTCCCTTCTTGCTCCTTCTAAAAGAAATAAAACACACTCACCGTTGATAGTCCGCCGACCAGGAAGAGCAGCGGGCTGTCCCAAGTGTGCGGCGACCAGGCTTCGGCGAGGGTCATGGTGATCGGAATAATCAACAAAGCCGCGATGAGTTGTTCCTGGGAAAACTTTGCCTGAAACAGCAGCAGCACGATCACCGAAGTCAGAAAAACACAGGCGCTGCCTTCCAAACTTCGCGTAAAAACGCGGTCGGTAAAAAATCCCCGCACTTGATATTTATGTTTGCCGAACCGCACCCCGACAGGCTCCGCCAAACCATCGCCAATCCCGTTGATCAGCAGCGGGATGTAGACCAGACCGCCAATGCCTTGTTCGTTAAAGGCGTAAATAATGCCGAAAATAATGAGGTAGGAGACGACCATCTGCGAAGTGATCCAGAACAGCGTGTGCGGACGGTCTTCCGGGCGGTCGAAGGAAGAAAACATCGTTCCGACAAAAGGAATGCGCTCGCGAATCGGCTTGATGTACAACGCGAACGAACCCACGACAAACGCCGAGGTGATCAAAGACGCCAGTGCTGTTTTATCGTAATTGAGCTGCCGATCCAGAAAAACGGGCAGGAGAAAAAGAAAAAAATGGTTGATCTTGCGGGTGTAATTGACCTTCACGCCCTTGTGCAAAACCAATAATCCGCAAAGGTAGGCAACGGCGTACAGAATGAGGTATTTTGTTCCCTGATTGGCAAAAAACGGCCACGTCATCGGTGCAAAACTCCTTGGTGCGGTGCGGCCGATCGGAGAAGCTTGTTAGGCTGTAGACTATTAGGTCTTGAGCTTGAATCTAGCAGTCTACCTAATTGCCTACAGTCTAATAGTCTAATGGACTAACCACCTACTTCAGAAACTCCTCCAAATCGGCGAGTTCCTGAGCGAGTGAGTCGTCCACTTCTTCTTCCGAAAGGCTTTGTACTTCTTGAAGCGTCCTTGCACGATTTTCCGACGTGTCCGAATCATCCTTGTCGGCGTCGGGTTCCTGCTCGGCGGAGATTTTCAACTCCTTGGCGAGCAGATAATCGACCAATTGATCGATGGCGGGGTAATCAAACATCAACGAAGGAGGCAGCTTTCGCCCCAGCGCGGCGGCGAGCGCGTTTTGCAACTCGACGGCCATCAACGAATCCAGCCCCAATTCACTCAACGGCTGCTTCGGATCGATCCCGTCCGAAGCGTCCAGAGCGAGAATTTCGACGGCTTTTTTCTCGACGTATTTTTCGAGAATTTCGCGGGCTTCATCCGGTGAAGCCGCTTCCAGTTCCTGCAAAAGCGCGGCGTCTTCTTGCGGCTTTTGCGTCTCGGTTTCCGCTTCAAAAGCGTCTTCCGATATTTCCGCAAAGAACGACGGTTTTTCGCCGCCGGGAAACTGCTTCGCAAAAGCGCGCCAGCTAACAGGCAATATACCGACTTGCGCCAGATTTTGCGTCATCGCGATCTCCAGCGCTTCCACGCCCTTCGACGGCGGAATCATGCCCAAACCTTGATCGGAAAGGCGTTTTTGCTCGCTCGCTCGCATCCGCGCCGCCATGCCAACTTCCGACCACGGCCCCCAATTTATGCTCAAACCGGGCAATCCCAGCAATTTCCTGTGATGCGCCAGAGCATCCAGACCAGCGTTGGCCGCTGCATAATTTCCTTGTCCGGCGGAACCAAACAGCGAGGCGATTGACGAAAATAAAACAAAAAAGTCTAATTCATGATCTCGCGTCAAATCGTGCAAATGCCACGCGCCGACTGTTTTCGGCGACATGACTTTTTCGAAGCGCGCCCAATCTTGCCGGGCCAAAGCGCCGTCGTCCAGTACGCCCGCCGCATGGAAAACCCCACGCAAAGCGCAACCGGATTCACGCTCAACTTCTTCGATCACCCTTCCAACGTCTTCCCGTTTCGAAACATCTCCTTGCACAACCAAAACCTGCGCTCCATTCTCGCGCCAGCCTTCAATCCTCTCTTTTATTCCCGCCTGATCCGCTTTCGCGACATCGCGCGCCATTAACGCGACGTTCTTTCCGCCGCGCTCAATCAGCCACTCGGCGACTTCTAAACCGAGTGCGCCCAGGCCGCCGGTAATCAAATAGCTTCCGTCTTCACGAGCCGCGACGACGTTTTTCGCGCTCAAATCAATGTGCGTCGGTTCATTGACTTCTTTTTCGCTAACGTTTTGCGTCAGCACAATTTTGCCGATGTGTTTGGCTTGCGCCATGAAACGAAATGCGTCTTTCGCTTCGTCAAGCGCGAATACTTTTTCGGGCAAAGACTGCAAGGCGCCGCTTCCAAAATGCGGGGTCAAATCATCGTACATCGCCGCTATTCTTTCCGGCTCGTCGTGCATCACCTGGCCGAGATCGTACGGGAAATAAGCAATATTTTTGCCCAGCCCATCGACCTGCTCCTGCGTCCAAATGCCGCGCTTGCCGATTTCGAGAAAGCGCCCGTTTGGCTTCAAAACGTCAAAGCTTTTGGTAATGAAATCATCGGCCAGCGCGTTGAGCACGATGTCAACACCTTCGCCGTTGGTGGTTTTCATGATCTCGTCGGCGAAATCGAGCGTGCGAGAATTCATCACGTGCTTCACGCCCAGCGATTTGACAAACTCCCATTTCGGCGGACTCGCGGTAGCAAACACTTCCCCGCTCGCCTGTTGCACGAGTTGCACAGCGGCAATGCCAACACCGCCAGCAGCCGCATGAACGAGCACTTTGTCGCCCGGTTTGATTTTCGCCAAATGATGCAAGCCGTAGTGAGCCGTCAAAAATGTTGTCGGAATTGTGGCGCTCTGATTAAAAGAAAAACCGGACGGCATTTTCGCGACAAAATCGGCTTTTGTCGTGACGAAAGTGCTGAAACACGCCATGCCAAGCGCCATCACCTCGTCGCCGACTCGAACGTTTTCAACGCCCTCGCCAACCGCAACCACAGTCCCGGCGCATTCGCCGCCTAACGGCCCCGGATCGCCCGGATACATCCCAAGGGCATTCAACACATCGCGGAAATTCAAGCCCGAGGCGTGGACGCGTAATTCAACTTCTCCCGGTCCCGGCTGTTTGCGCTCGGCGGATTCCAGATTCAAATTGTCGAGCACGCCGCGTTGGGAGATTTTCAATTGACGTGGAGCGGCATTTTCATCATTCACTCCCGTTTGGTTCGCACCGCGTTTTTCAGGAATATGCGTCAATCGCGCGACAAATCGTTCGCCGTTGCGCCAGGCGATCTGGTCTTCCGAATCGGGGTTTAAAATCTCAGCGACTAAGTGCTGTACAAAACGCGCAGAGACATCCCCCCCAGCCCCCCTTCGAAGGGGGGAGTCCGGGCGCATCTTTGATGCGCTCCCGATTCCCCCTTCGAAGGGGGTTAGGGGGATGTTTGGGAATGTTTCGCCCAAATCAGAATGATCTTTTATACTCTCCTTTGTCTCGTCATGATGGTCTACGCCGTAACGAGACGGAGCGGCAAAATCAACTCGCTTGCACAAGACGTCCGGGTGTTCCGCCGCAATCGTTTTCGCCAATCCCAGCAATGCCGCCTGCGCTGAATCTACGCCGTTCAGGCTTGCACCAACGCTCTGCGCGTTTTGCGTGACCAGCCACAATTCCGGTTTTTCCCCTGTATCGTTTCGCGCAATCACTTTCACAATTTCCAGCGCACTGTTGCAGGAAGTTCGGGCTGCATCGAGCTTTTCTTGCGCGGAAGGGTCGTCTGGAATCGCGGCGTCCAGGCTCCACAAATGCACGATTCCGGCGCAGTCGTTCTTCTCGGAAATTTTTTGATAGATTGTTTCAAATCCCGCCGCATCGGTTGGATTCAGCGTGAACCGGTCTTTTTCAATTTCACGAAATTCATCGCCCGCGAAGGCGAAAATCGTGTTCAAACCTTTTTCGGAAAAATCCCGCGCCAACGCTTCGCCAGCGCCGCCGTCGTCTGCCAGAATCAACCACGGTTTTTGCGCAGCTTTCAAAATTTCCAAACGTCCGGCGCTTTCTTCCAGCGATTTTTCGCGCCATTCCACGCGATAAAACCAGTTCTTGATTTGCTGCCGCATCGCCTGCCGCAACATGCCGCGTTCGGCGCGCTTCAGCGTCAACCCCGTAACTTCCGCCAATTTTTGACCGTCAGCGTCCATCAAAATGATATGGCCGGTCAACGTTTCTCCACCGCCGTCTTCGGGAGCATCGACGCGCACGTGGCACCACGCCTGCGCCGGAATTGACTCGAATTGCACGAAGCGCTCAATTTTGATCGGCAAAAACGTCTCGTCGGAGTTTTTTCCGTTTTGGGTCTGACTCGCCGCCGCACCCATCAACTGAAAAGCACTGTCCAGCAACGCAGGATGGATGGTGTGCTGCTTCAATTCACCTTTCTGTTCATCGCCCAAAGCCAGGCGCGCCAACGCTTCGCCCTGACCTTGCCAGAGCTCTCGAATGCCTTGGAATTCCGGGCCATATTCCACACCGGACGCGCGCAAAATTTGGTAATATTCGTCCCGATCAACGGATTCCGTGCAACGGGTTTTTAACTCATGGAGTTCATTCCGACTCTCCGGGGCGCTTTCCGAAGTTGTGAGACTCTCAGAAACCCTCCCCTCAACATGCAAAACCCACTCGTCATCTTCCCCGCCCCGCAATTTCGCGCTAAAAACCTGAAAAGATCGTGATGCTTCCGATTTCGAAAACACGGTCTGAATTTGCATCGTTTCATCGCCGGAAAAAATCAACGCGTCGCGCAGGTGCATATTTTCGATGGCAAAAGTTTGCTCCGGCGAGCCTTGCGCCAAGGCGGAAAGCGCCATGTCCAAATACGCCGTCGCGGGCAGAACCGGAGCGCCGTAGACGCGATGATCGTCGAGCATTGGCAAAACTTCAGGGCTGACGAAGGATTCGAAAACCGTGTCTCGGATCATCGGCGATTTGATGCGGCGACCGAGCAGCGGTTTATCCACATCGCCGGAAAATGCTTGCAGGGATTTTTTCTTTTTGGCTTGCTCGAGATCGAGCCAATAACGCTCGCGTTGAAACGGGTAGGTCGGCAACTGAACCATTCTTCGCGGCGCCGGATCAAATCCGTTCCAGTCGAATTCCACGCCGTTCGCCCAAGCCGTTCCGAGCGCATTGACGATTTGTTCCGCGTCATCGTGGCCTTTCCGCAATGATGGAATCCACGCCGCATCGAGTTCCGGCAGGCAGCGCGTCGCCATGCCGAGCAGCGTCGGATTCGGGCCAATTTCGATAAAAATCGTGCAGCCTTTTTCGGCTAATTTTTGCATCGACGGAGCGAACCGCACCGGCTGACGGATGTGTTTGCGCCAGTACGCCGCGTCCAATGTTTGTCCCGGTTCCAGCACCTCGCCGTTGACGTTGGCGAGCAGGGGAATTTCCAGCGGACGATGCCCGATTTCTCCAGCCGCACGCTCAAAATCGTCCAAAATCGGCTCCATCAACGGCGAATGAAAAGCGTGAGAAACCGTCAATGGCTTGCCCTTGATTCCCTGCTTTTCAAAATCGGCGACGATAGCATCGACACGCGATTTGATGCCGGAGATGACGATGTTTTGCGGGCCGTTCAGCGCGGCGATTGAGACTTCATTTTCAAATGGCGAAATTGCTTCGGCGACCATTTTTTCATCGGTAAAAATCGCCGCCATCGCGCCGTCTTCGGGCAACGATTGCATGAGACGTCCGCGCTCGGCGATCAATTTCAGGCCGTCTTCCAGTGTGAACATCCCAGCCACCGTGGCCGCCGCATATTCTCCGACGCTGTGGCCTAAAACAAAATCAGGTTTCACGCCCCAGGATTGCCACAACGCCGCCAGCGCATATTCGATGGCAAACAGGGCGGGTTGGGTGTAGGCGGTTTGGTTGATGCGATTGGCGCCATCTAAATTGTCATTCCCGTGCAGACGGGAATCCATTTGGCGCTGTTCGTCCTGGATTCCTCCCGACTTATTCGGGACGGGAATGACTTGTGGGGACACGCTTTCATTAAAAATGACGTAGAGTATTGACTCACTCAAATGCTCCCGTAAGATCTCATCGCATCGATCCAACGCCGCATGGAAAACCGGCTCGGTTTCGTAGAGCTTTTTGCCCATATCAAAATATTGCGCGCCCTGGCCGGTGAAAAGAAAAGCAATGTTGAGATTCTCCGGATCCCTCGCAACTTCGCGATTCAGCGCGCTGATATTTTTTCCTTCCCGGAACGCGGCAAGCGCCTGCCGCATTTCTTCATGATTTTTTGCCCGAACAGCCAACCTTTGATCGAAATGCGAACGCGCCGTTGCCGTGGAAAAGCAGAGGTCAGCCAAAGAAATTTTGGGGTTTTTATCGAGAAGCGCGTCATAGTCCTGCGCCATTTTCAGCAGCGTTTTTTGCGTTTTGGCGGAAAGACAAAGTAACGAATCCACTGCGGACGGTTCGTCGAGCAACGCTCCGTTCATCGGCGCTGTTCCGGCGGCGATTTTCGCGGCGGGCGATTCCTGCAAAATCACGTGCGAATTCGTGCCGCTAAAACCGAATGAGCTGACCCCGGCGATGCGCGGCTCGTCCGTTCTTTTCCAATCGCGCGAAACCGTCGGGATTTCGGCGGGAATTTCTTCGAGAGAAATTTCGGGATTCAACGATTTAAAATGCAGATGTTGCGGAATCTTCTCGTGATGCAGCGCGAGGATGACTTTGATCAAACCGGCAATTCCGGCGGCGGCTTCGAGATGCCCGACATTCGTTTTTGCCGCCCCAATCATCAGCGGTTTTTCAGCAAGACGCTTGCCGCGCATCACTTTGTTCAGCGCTCTGATTTCTATCGGGTCGCCGAGTGAGGTTCCGGTGCCGTGCGCTTCGATATATCCGACTTGCTCAGGTTCGACCCCGGCGTTATCGAGCGCCCGGCGAATCACATCGACTTGTGCGCTGCCGTTCGGCGCCGTCAGGCCGTTGCTGCGACCGTCCTGGTTGATCGCCGAACCTTTGATCAACGCCAGAATGTTATCGCCGCTTTCGAGCGCGTCGGAGAGGCGTTTGAGCACGATCATGCCGCAGCCCTCGCCGCGCACGTAGCCGTCCGCCGCCGCGTCGAAGGTTTTGCAGCGCCCGTCGGCGGCCATCATCCGGGCTTTGGAAAAATTGATCGTCGCGTCCGGCGTGAGGATGAGATTAACGCCGCCGGACAAAGCCAAATTACACTCCCCGGCGCGCAAACTCTGGCAAGCGAGATGAACTGAAACAAGAGACGACGAACACGCCGTGTCGATCGCGACGTTCGGGCCTTGAAAACCGAAGAAATACGAGAGCCGTCCGGAAGCGATGCTCAAAGCGTTGCCAGTCCCAGCGTAGGCGTTGATGAGCGTGACGTCATTGAGTTTGGTCGAAATATGCCCGTAGTCGTTTGTGCTCACGCCCAGAAAAACGCCGGTCTGACTGCCGGAAAGATTGGCGGGCACGATGTTGGCGTGTTCCAGCGCTTCCCACGATACTTCCAAAAGCAGTCGCTGCTGCGGGTCCATGCCAGCCGCCTCGCGCGGTGAAATGCCAAAGAAACGCGCATCGAATTTATCCATTTCACTCAAAAAACCGCCGTAGCGCGTGTACATTTTCCCCGGCGCGTCGGGATCGGGATCGAAGTATTCGTCGAGGTCCCAACGGTCGGCGGGCACTTCGCGGATCGCATCGACGCCGTCGCGCAAAAGCCGCCAATAAGCGTCCGGATTGTCGGCGTTCCCGGGAAAACGACAGCCAATACCAACCACGGCAATCGGTTCAGTTATCGATTGCTTTAACGCGTCATACTTGGCGTTCAGCTTTTTTAGTGCGAACAGTGCTTGCTTGGTCGCTGAGAGATTGCTTGCTGCGTTTGAAGCATCGGCCATTGGAGGTACCTTCGACTTTTCAATTTTCTAACAAAAATGCCTGACAACAAAAACTAGTCAGGCATTTGGGTAAAGCTTTTAATCCGGCGGATGCTTTTGTCTGGCAAGACTGTAAAGCATCTATCCGAAATGTGGTCAATCTGTTTTTCGGCTAGCTTTGAGAAGGATGACTTTACCTTACAAGCATCGCTTTCCGGACGGCGGAAAATTGCCCGGCTGCAATGCGAATAAAATAAATTCCGCTTGCTACGTCCCTATTGTAGCCATCGCGACCGTCCCAGCGGTAATTGTGCTCGCCAACGTCGAGTTCAACTCCGGGCAAAAGAGTGCGAACCGCCTGGCCTGCCGCATTATAAATCGTCAAACGGACAATTTCATTTTTCGGCAACGCAAAACGAATCGTTGTTTCCGGGTTGAACGGATTCGGATAGTTTTGGTGCAGGGCAAAGCTGTCAACCGTCGGCTGTGAGCTGTCAACTGAAGACGGCTCATTGCTTACTGCTGACTGCTTACCGAGAACCGGTCCCGAGTAAACTTCCAATTCCATGACTGCAACCGCGCCGCTGTTGAAGGACAAGACGAAGAGCCTGACGTAACGCGCCGTCGTTTGGGCGAACTCAAATTCATCCTCGCCTTCATCGCCGGCGTCGGTGGCGTAGACCGTCGTCCAGTTGACGTCGTCATCGGAGACTTGCAGTTCGTAATCCGGTGCGAAGCGCGAACCGCTCCACTTGACAATCGCGCGGCCTACGGTCTGGCTGGTTTCGAGATCGACCCGGAGCCATTCTTCGTTGCCTTCGTCCTTGGTGCCCCAGACCGTGCCTTCGTCGCCGTCATTGGCGTTTTCCGCCACAAAGGATGAAAAATCGTTCGAAGCATCGATCGGCTTGTCGAACGCAAGGTTGACGTTGGGATCAACACCCGAATCTTCCGTCGTCGCCGAAGCTTCGTTGGAATAGCCCGAATTCCCGACGCTGTTCACAGCCCGCACGCGATAAGTGAAGGTCGTCGAAGCCGCAAGCCCCGCGTCGTTGTAGGAATCCACGTCTGCGCCGACAGTGGCGATCTCGGCAAAGTTGCCGTCTCCGCTATGGCGCTCAATCTTGAAATTGTCTTCGTTGCCGGAGTTGTCCGTCCACGACAGATCGATCTGCGGTGAACCGCTCGCGGTTGCGGTCAAACCGGACGGGGCAGCGGGCGGCGGGGGCGGTGCGTCCGTCGTTGCCGAAGCTTCGTTGGAGTAATCGGAATCACCTGCGCCGTTGGTTGCTCTAACGCGATACGTGTACGTCGTCGAAACGGAAAGCCCGCCGTTGCTGTAGCTGGTGGCGTTGGCGCCAATGCTGGCGATCTGGGTGAAACTGCCGTCGCCGGAGTGTCGCTCAATTTTAAAGCCGGTCTCGTTGTTGGCATTGTCCGTCCAGGCCAGATCGATCTGCGAAGATCCGTTTGTAGTCGCCGTCAAGCCGGAAGGCGCCGCGGGTGTCGTAGTCGGTTGTTCCGCGCAGCCAAAGACTTCAAATTCGCCAATTTTTGCGCTCGACTTCTTGAATTCAGTCATGTATATGCGAACATAACGCGCGGAAACGGCGGCAAAGGAATGTTCATCCGTACCTTTGTCATCCTTGGTCGCGCTGACCGCCGTCGTCCAGTTGAGATCGTCCAGTGAAGTCTGGATTTCATAAACCGTCGCGTAGTTTTTGCTTTCCCAAACAATGGCGACGCTGTCAACGTCGAGCGCTTCTTCGAGATCGACGTGCAGCCATTCCGGCACGCCTTCAGTGACGTCCCCGCTTTCCCAATACGTTTCAACGTCGCCGTCGTTGGCGCTGGCGATTGGGCCGTCTTCTTCTTCCACTGAACTTGCCGTTAAAACCTTGCCAATGACATGGTTCTCGCCCGGCGTACAGTCCGTAGGCGGCGCGTCATCCGTTGTGGCCGACGCTTCGTTGGAATAGTCAGAATCGCTCGCGCCGTTGCTGGCGAAGACGCGGTAAGTGTAGGTCGTTGAAGCCAGAAGCCCTGTGTCGCCAAACGAAGTCACGTCGGCGCCGACGGTTGCGATTTCAGCAAAATTCCCGTCGCCGGAATGCCGCTCGATTTTGAAATTGTCTTCATTCGAAGAGTTATCCGTCCACGACAGATCGATCTGCGAAGAACCGTTGGCGGTTGCAGTCAAACCGGACGGATCAGCGGGCGGTGGCGGCGGATCATCCGTTGTTGCAGAAGCCTCGCTGGAATAACCTGAATTCCCCGCACTGTTGCTGGAGCGCACGCGGTAGGTGTAGGTCGACGATACGGACAAGCCGGCGTCGTTGTACGAAACGACGTCCGCGCCGACGGTCGCGATCTCGGCGAAATTGCCGTCTCCTGCGTGACGCTCGATTTTGAAATTATCTTCATTCGAAGAATTGTCAGTCCAGGAAAGATCGATCTCCGACGCGCCGTTGGCCGTTGCCGTCAATCCGGACGGGTCAGCAGGCGGCATTGCCGGTGTATCCGTCGTCGCCGAATCTTCGTTGGAATAGTCGGAATTTCCGGCTCCGTTCGAAGCTCGTACCCGGTATGTGTAGGTTGTGCTTGCGCTCAAGCCGGTGTCGTTGTAGTTCGTCACATCCGCGCCGACGGTTGCGATCTCAGCGAAATTGCCGTCACCGGAGTGGCGCTCAATGTTGAAATTATCTTCATTCGAAGAATTGTCCGTCCAGGAAAGATCGATCTCCGACACGCCGTTAGAGCTCGCCGACAAAGAGCTTGGAGCGCCCGGCGGCGGATCTGCCGCAGCATCACCGGAATAAACTTCCAAT
Organism: uncultured Deferribacteres bacterium; assembly: GCA_964014485.1. Lineage (GTDB taxonomy): Bacteria > Zhuqueibacterota > Zhuqueibacteria > Zhuqueibacterales > Geothermadaptataceae > CAXHAT01. The sequence goes on along the minus strand of CAXHAT010000159.1, from coordinate 1,208 downwards.
TCATTGATCCCGTATCGCGTGCGGTTGCCCGAGGACATCAACAGGCGGACATAACTCGCGGTAGTTTGTGAAAAAGTAAATTCTTGTTCACCGGCTTCGCCTGCATCTGTGGCATACACCGTCGCCCAGTTCTCGTCGTCGTCGGAAGTCTGAAATTCGTAATCGGTCGCAAAATAATCACTTGTCCATTTCACAATGACGCGCCCGATTGGCAGAGCGTCAGTGAGATCGACGCGCAACCATTGTTCGCCGTCGCTTTCAGTTCCAAAAACGGAGCCTTCGTCACCGTCTACGGCATTTTCGGCGGGACGCGCAGACAGCTCGCTGGAAGTCGCGACCGGCTTATCCAACGCGAGATTATCGTTAGGATCAATGGTCAATTCATCCGTTGTTGCAGACGCTTCATTTGAGTAGTCGGAATCGCCGGAGCCGTTGCCGGCCAGGACGCGATAAGTATATGTTGTTGAAACGCTTAAACCCGTGTCGTCATATGATTCCACATTTGCGCCGACGGTCGCGATTTCGGTGAAATTTCCGTCGCCGGAATGACGCTCGATTTTGAACTCATCTTCGTTGTTTGAATTGTCCGACCATGAAAGATCGATTTGCGACGCGCCGTTGGCCGTTGCGGTCAGCCCGGAAGGATCAGCCGGGGGCGGCGGCGGATCATCCGTGGTCGCATCGGCGATATTGGAATAACCGGAATTCCCAGCACTGTTGAACGCCTGGACGCGATATTCGTAGGTCGTACTAGCCGAAAGTCCCGTGTCAGAATAATCGGTGACTCCGTCAGCGACTTCGGCGATTTCCGCGAAAGCCCCGCCCCCGCTTTCTCTGCGCTCAATTTTAAAGCCGTCTTCATTGCTGGAATTATCGTCCCAAGCCAGATCAATTTCGTCCGTTCCGCTTGCATTGGCCGTCAGATTATCGGGGGCTGATGGAGGCGACGGAAGATCGTCGGTCGTTGCATCGGCAATGTTTGAATAGCCGGAATTTCCAGCGCCATTAAATGCATGTACGCGATATTCGTAGGTTGTACTCGGCGAAAGTCCCGTGTCAGAGTAATCGGTGACTCCGTCAGCGACTTCGGCGATTTCCGCGAAAGACCCGCCCCCGCTTTCTCTGCGCTCAATTTTAAAACCGTCTTCATTGTTGGAATTATCGTCCCAAGCCAGATCAATTTCGTCCGTTCCGCTTGCATTGGCCGT
>CAXHAT010000158.1:0-18855 GCA_964014485.1 uncultured Deferribacteres bacterium | reverse complement strand
AATCGGCGTGACCTTTAGGAAATTGTGGACGATGACGGCGGGGCGTAGGGCTGCGTCCGCGTCGCCGTTGCGTGCGGCGGCCAGCGCTTCGTCAAAATATACCTGCGATTCTTTCGGCAGATCGGGGATTTGCTGGTGCAACGCTTCGAGATGAGCGGCGGCGGAATCGGGCTTTTGCAGGCGCAAAGAAATCTCGATCAACTGCATCCGAATCGAGACGTTGCCCGGTCTGAGCGTCAGCAATTTCGTCAACAAAGGCTCGGCCTTTTGCAGGCCGCTATCGCCGCTGTTGAGATGAATCTGCGACAGTGAGTAAATCGAGTTGGCGTGATCCGGTGATTGTTGCAGCGAAGCTTCGAGTTCTTGTTGCGCCGCATCCGCGCGGTCTGTGAGTTCGTAAATGTCGGCGAGCATCAAACGAACGTCCGGATTGACGGCGTCAAGCTCCAGCGCCTGCTTGATGTTTTTTTCCGCTTCGTCGTAGCGTCCCAGCCGCATTTGCACCAGGCCAAGGTTGGCAAATCCCAGCGCTTCGTCCGGCGCCAGGTCTGTCAATCTGACGAAGGTCGATTCCGCTTCGGAAAGCTGGCCTTCTTCAAGGTAAGCTAAACCCAGCGTGCGCGTCGAAATAATTTCTTTCGCCTTCTCCGGGCTCGGCGGCTGGTTTGATTCGCAAGAAAAAAGAGCGAAGGATATGAGAAAAAAGAATGGTTTGAAAAAAGATCGTGTTTGCATGACCTGCCGTCCTATATTGCTCAAAATAAGAAAAGTCGTCGTTTCAAATGACGCAGAAAGTAACGCGAGCGATTAATTTTGTCAAAGAAAACAGACGTTGTTAGAAATCGGCGTCGTCTGCGGCAAAGGGTTTAACGGTGCAGAACTCTCTAATTTGAGACATCGTAAAAAAATTCGAAAATTTGTAAAAAAAACTTGCGTCGATACAAAATTATGTTATCTTAGTAGCGCGGGTGGATGTTTCCCCGTTTATGAGGTCCCCCCCAGCCTCGTAGACACCATTCACCCGTATTTTTTTGCCCATACCTGAACTCAAACCTTCCTTGCTCCTGTTTCCCCAAATTTGTCTTCCTACGTTCCGCACTTCTTGGATTTACCAAAATTTCGCTTCTCCTTCCGACGCTTCGCATCACAGGGATCATCGAGATTTGCAGTCGATTGGATTGAACAAAATGTTGAGAAAAGCCTTCTTGAGTACTTTGCTAAGCTGTTTGCCTTTCATCTCCTCTGCGCAGTCAGCAACATTGAAAAAAACGCCTTTGCGCGTCGGCGTTGTCGGATTGACGCATACGCATGTGCATTGGATTCTTGGGCGGCCGGATTACGGCGACATTGAAATTGTCGGCATTGCGGAATCGAATCGCGATTTGGCAAGGCGCTATTCGGAACAACACGGTTTTTCAATGGAAATCGTTTTCGATGATCTGGGAGAAATGCTGGACGAAACAAAGCCATCAGCAGTTTTTGCATTCAATCCAATTTTCGAACATTTGGAAACCGTGCAAGTCTGCGCGCCGCGCGGCGTTCATGTTATGGTTGAGAAGCCGTTGGCCGTCAATCTCGACCATGCTCAAAAAATGCAGGCGCTCGCCGAGAAACACAAAATCCAATTGCTGACAAATTATGAAACCACGTGGTACGCCAGCAATCACAAAAGCTATGCAATGGTTCATGACGAAGGCGCGATTGGCGAAATCCGTAAGATCGTCGTACATGACGGACATCAGGGGCCGAAAGAAATTGGCGTGAATGAGGAATTTCTGGACTGGCTCACCGATCCCGTCCAAAACGGCGGCGGTGCGGTGACGGATTTCGGCTGCTACGGAGCCAATCTTGTCACCTGGCTAATGCGTGGACAGAGACCGCTTTCCGTTTTTGCCGTGACGCAAACAATCAAGCCTGAGATTTATCCAAAAGTCGATGATGAAGCGACAATTGTCATCACTTACCCTGAAGCGCAAGGAATCATTCAAGCTTCGTGGAATTGGCCTTTTTCACGCAAGGACATGCACGTTTACGGTCAAACCGGCTATGTTTTTGCCGATGACGGTTCGACGATTCGTTACCGACTTGAGGGGCAAGACAGAGAAGAAAAAACGACGCTGGAAGGTAGAGATGCGCCGTTTCATGATCCGTTCGCTTATTTTGCCGCTGTACTCGCTGGTGAAATCGAGCCTAAATTGTATGATCTATCGTCTTTGGAAAACAACATAATCGTGATGGAAATTTTGGACGCGGCGATACAGAGCGCGCGTACGGGCAAAGCGATAAAGTTAAATCACAAATGAGTTTTCCACTGAATGATTTGACTGCCCTCTTGTGATAATGGAAAAGCCGGGATTCCCCTCAGCTTCAGTGAGTTTCAAAAGTTCAAGACTTTCGACTAAAAAGGATTCTTCCAGAATGACACGACGATGCTCACATCCATCATTCGCCAACACACATCTTCGTTTTCTTACCGTCTTAACCATTTTCCTTTTTAGCCAAGCCGCTGACCTTTCGGCCCAAAGTGCGATTCAGCAATGGCCGCAATTTCGAGGGCCTTTGGGCACGGGCGCGGCGCCGGAAGCCGATCCGCCAATCGAATGGAGCGAGACAAAAAATGTCCGCTGGAAAACCGCATTACCGGGGCTGGGACATGCCTCTCCAATTGTCTGGGGAAACAAAATTTTCCTGACGACCGCCGTTCCTTTTGGCGAGGCGCAACCCGCGAAGGACGGGCACGTCCACGGTGCGCATGATTTTATACCATCGGTGCAAAACCAGCAGTTCATCGTCTTGGCGATCAATCGCACAGACGGCAAAATTCTTTGGCAAAAAGTCGTGCATGAAGCGAGACCGCACGAAGCCGGGCACAACACCGCCAGCTTCGCCTCGCCTTCGCCGGTAACAGACGGCGAGCATATTTTCGCCTTCTTCGGTTCGAACGGCCTTTACTGTCTGGATTTTTCCGGCAATGTGATTTGGCAGAAAGATTTGGGCGATATGCACACCAAGCACGCTCACGGAGAAGGAGGCTCGCCAGCACTTTTCGGTGAAACAATCGTCGCCAATTGGGATCATGAAGAACAATCCTTTGTCGTCGCGTTGGACAAACGCACTGGCGCCGAACGCTGGCGTGTTTTGCGCGACGAAGTCACCTCCTGGGCCTCTCCGACAATCGTTGAGCACAACGGCAAGGCGCAAGCCGTTATCGCAGGCACGAAACGCGTTCGCGGCTATGACCTTGCGACTGGAGACGTGATCTGGGAAACAGGGGGCATGTCGGGGAATATCGTCGCGACGCCAATTGCGGCCAACGGAAATATTTTTCTCGGCAGCAGCTATGAAAAACGCGTTTTTCTGGCGATAAGCCTCGACGGTGCAAGAGGCGATCTCACGGGGGCAAAAAACATTCTCTGGACGCGAACGAGCAACACGCCTTACGTGCCGTCCCCGCTGCTTTTGGGCGACCACCTCTATTACTTGCGGCATTATCAGGGCGTGATTTCGCGCGTCAATATTCAAACCGGCGAAGATGACGGCGGGCCATTCCGATTGAATGGCATTCGCAATGTTTACGCGTCCATCGTTGGGGCGGCCGGGCGCATTTATGTCACGGATCGCAGCGGCGCGACGATTGTTTTGAGCGCAACTCGACAGCCGGAAGTGCTTGGTCTCAATCGCCTGGATGATCGCTTCAGCGCGACAATGGCGCTGGTCGGAGAGGAAATTTTTCTTCGCGGCGAGAAATTTTTGTTCTGTTTGGCAGAAGAATAACACCGAATCAAAACCAAGCCAACTTGAATTGAAAGTAACTCGGGGGTGTGATTGAATATGCAAACTGGTTTCAAAATACAGGCTCGACGCATGAACCATTTTTTAGCAAAAAACAGTGGTGCGGCGGTGATCATCGTCCTTTTCTTTTCCACGGCGTCTGCACGACAGCAGCATCCCTGGCCGGTGACGCCTTTCGACGAATCGCAGGAGATAACGGGGACGTTTTCCGAGTACCGCGACACCGGCTCCAGCCCGCATTTTCACAACGGCGCCGACATCCCCAAAGCGGACGGCTCTCCGGTTTATCCGGTGGTTAGCGGGACAGTAACTTCGCTTGCTCGCAGCGGCTCTAACGCTTTTGTCCGAGTCGGCTCTCTTGCCTACGTGCATATCAATCCGACGGCGTCACTTTCGATTGGCGATCCGGTGACAGCCGGAGAAACCGTGCTCGGAACCATAATTTCGGGACAGGGGCATGTCCACTTTACGGACGGCTTTGTCGGAGGAGAGCAAAATGCTCTAAGGCAAGGCGGCGGTTTAACGCCTTACAACGATCCCTGGCCGCCGGTTATTCAAGACGTCCGATTTTACCAGGCGGGGACGGCTAAACGCTTTCCTACGAACGATTTGAGCGGCCCGGTCACCATTACTTTTCGCGTGCGAGAAGCCAACGGCCCGCCGGGAACTTTTGAATCGCGGCTGAACAACGGCGCTTATACCGTCGGCTATCAAGTGCTTTCGCGCGACCGAGCAGCTGTCGTTCATTCGCCGACCGAAGACGGGGTTGTTTTTCGCTTTGACAACAAGCCGAGCAATTCCTGGGTTCACAATGTTTTTGATCCAACGCAATCGAGCACCAGCGCGCACGTTTATTTTATCACCAACGAACTAACCCGAACGTCATTTTTAGATACGCAGTCCATCCCTGAGGGCGAGTACACGCTCAGGCTTTTCGCGGAAGATACACGCGACAATATTGATGAAGAATTTATCGATATTTCCATTTCCCGCCGCGATCTGATTCCGCCAAATCAACCTGTTTTGCAAACGGCGCTTCTGCAAAACGCGCAGCCGCTGCTCACATTTTCCAGCGGCAATGAAGACGATCTCGGCGGATTTCGCGTTTTTTCATCAACCAACAACATCATCTGGTCGCAAATCGCCGATGAGTCTGAAGTTACGGCCGAGGCTGAATCTTATTTGGGCAAAGATCTCGCTCAAGCAACGTACTTTTTTATCACCGCCGTTGACAGCGTTTCGCCGCCGAACGTCAGTTCGCCTAGCGACGTTTACGGCGTAAACATCGGCGAAAAGTCGGAGCGCATTCTGATCGTTGACGGCTTTGACCGAACGCAAGCTTCCGGCAGTTGGAATCAAGCCTGGCACTCTTTCGCATTTCACCACGGGTTAGCGGTGCGCGCCAACAAGTTCACTTTTGAGACTTGCGCCAACGAAGCTTTACTGGACGGCGTGATAAATTTAGCGGACTATGACGCGGTGATTTGGTTTTTAGGCGATGAATCAACCAATGACCAAACGTTCTCCAGCGCTGAACAAAGCCTCGTAAAAAGTTATCTTGAAAATGGCGGCTTTCTCTTTGTCAACGGCTCGGAAATTGGCTGGGATTTGGAAGGCAGCAATTCCGCAACAGTCGCCGAAACGCAGTTTTTGCATGATTACTTAAAGGTCGGTTACGACGGCGACGATTCGCAATCCTTAACAGCGACCGGCATTGAAAACAGCATTTTCGACGGGCTGAATTCTTTTAGCTATGGCGCACGTCCCTATGAAGAAGATTGGCCGGACTATTTTACACCGACAGGCGGCGGAATTGCGGCGTTAAAGTATGGCAACGGCTTGGTGGCAGGCGTCCAGTATCAGGGCGTGTTTGGCAAAGGAACAACGCCTGGAAAGGTTGTGACCATGGGCTTTCCTTTCGAAACGATTTCTTCCTCCGGCTCGCGAAACCTGCTGATGCAAAAGGTGCTGAACTTTTTCTTTGATACGCCGACTTCAATCTCCGACGCCGCTGGCTCCGCGCCCAAAGCATTCACCCTCGCACAGAATTATCCAAACCCGTTCTCGGCCAAAAACGCCCAACGCGCGTTCGGTCAGCATCCCGGGACAACCGTCCGCTTTGGGCTGCCGGAAAGAGCGGCGGTTACGTTCGTCATTCATGACATTCTTGGGCGTGAAGTAAGACGCTGGGCGCCAAACGATTATTCGGCAGGATTTCACCAAATCAATTGGGACGGGCGAAATGAAGCGGGGGCGAAAGCGGCTTCCGGAGCGTATTTTCTTGTCATGAAATCGCAAGGGAAGAACGCGGCGCTCCAAACCAGAACGATCAAGATGCACCTTGCCAAATAACGCAGTGTTCTTGTTACATGCGTTGACGCCTGTTTCAGGTTTGCACAAACGGCGGCCTTGTTTCCAGAGGTCTTTCGGCGCCGAACCATCTCGTTCGCACGCTTCATATCTTCGTTTGCCCGAACATAACGTTTTAACTGATGTTGCGCGCTGGCTCTAAAATTCAAACCTGATTCTTAAAGTCCTGCCTGCAGAGGCGGGTACCCAACGGTTGACGCCACTTTCTGGATTCCCGCCTCCGCGCACGCGCGATAAAAAGGTTGTGGATAACTTGCACCTTGTCCCGGAGGGACATTCGAAAATAGCCAGCCAATTCATTGGCTGGACTGAAGTTACGCCTGATTTCCATAAAGTCCCGCAAGGGACGGTTGAAGTTCGGCGCCGTGTAAAAATCTCAGTCGTCCCTGCCGGGACTTCACTCGAAACACGGCTGATTTTGCCCCGCCAATGAATTGGCGGGCTAGTTTCGGTCGTCCCGCTGGGACTGATTTGAGTTATCCACATTCTTTTTATCGCGCGTGCGCCTTCGCGGGAATGACTGTGGGCATGTTTTGGGGCGAAGCGCTTAATATCAGGTTTTAAGCTGATTATTGAACGTTTCCGCTTACGTGAATCCCCGGCAGTGGCACTATATTTGTTCATGTTCGCCCGATTTTCAAGATTAGTTTTTTTGATTCTTAGCACTGCACCTTGGAAACGACCTCATGAAAAAAACGGTTTCTCTCCTCCTTCTCATCTCATTTTTTCTTTCCCTTTTTTCTTTTGACCTGTTTGCCGCTCGAAAATTCCAGCAAACACAATATTCTTTGGCCGTCATTCCTTTCGCCGTGAAAGGCCGTCTGCCAAGCAGCGCATCGAAGCAGCTCGCGGAACGATTACAGCGAGAGCTGGTGAAATTCGGTTCTTTCCAGCCGATGAATATCACAAAAGTCGAAAGCGTTTTGCGAGAAAACAACATTCTTCCGGCAAATTGCTCGAGCGAAGAGTGCGGACGCGAGGCGGGCAAGCTGGTGGGCGCCGCGCTGGTAGTGAATGGGAAAATTCGCAAGATCGGCTCGCTCTACCAAATTGAAGCGCGTATTCTTCATGGAAAAACCGGCGAGGTTGTTCGAGCCGTAACGGATGAATTTGAAGGTTCGCTGAATGACTTAGCGATTTACATGCGCGTCATTGCGGCAAAACTGACGGATCAAACGCATCGACTGCGACAGGAAATGCCGGTACAAGACCCCGGATTCACTGAGACGACTGAATCGGATAACGACGTTCTGCAAGAAGCCAATGAAACGTTGAAAGATTTGAACCAGCAAAGAGCGCGGACGCGAAAGAAGGGCGGCAAGAGCAAATGGATTGTCTATGGCCTTCTTGGAGCAAGCGTTGTTGGAGCCGGCGTTTTTATCATGCAGGCAAACTCGCAGGGCGAAAACGGCGAAGGCGTTACGGCGCAATTGCCAGGTCCGCCCGTTTTCCCGGATTCGGGAGAATCCACGAACCGATAAGCACGACTTTCGATTGAAGAAATACCTGAAAATACAGCTTCGCAAGACATCATGGGAAAAAATATGAACCTGCGCAATTTTTTGAAAACGGCAAGCTTGTTCTTAAGCGTGCTTCCCGCCAGCCTTTTGGGGCAAACGCCGCGGCTCGTCGATATGACTTTTTACGCCGGAGATCAGCCCGTTCGGGAAACAAGTTACGGCCCTGTGTTGGTTGAATTGACTTTTGACCGGGAAATGGACGCGTCCGTCGCGCCGGAAATTCACTACAGTCTGGACGGAAGTTACAACATGAACTTTTCCGCGAGCGGCGACTGGATTGATTCCTTTACCTGGGAAGGCTCGCTTTCGATCACAAATTTTGAACCGGCGAGCGAAGACGGCGAATATCAATTCCGAGTTCAAAAGGCCAAGGCGGACAACGGCTTTGAAATGGCGCAAACGTTCAGCGTCGATTTGAACACGACGCTTTTCATTTGCCGCACCGGGAAAATCAGCATTTCGCCAAGCTCCGTTGATTTTGGCAACAACCCGTTTGGCTCAAAACAAGTACGCCGCCTGGCAGTTTATAATGAAAGCTGTGCGAACCTGAGCATCAGATCGATTTCGAGTTCTACTTTTTTTCAAATTGTCGGCAATTATAACAATACAATCGTTGCGCCCGGAGATTCTCTGGAAGTCTTTGTCGAATTCACTCCGCCGGTTCGGGTGCTCGTCAGCGGCTCAGTTACTATCGAAAGTAATGATCGCAATAATCGAGAGTTGAGCGTTCCCGTTCATGCCGGCGCCTTGGGCCCAGGACTTTCTCTGAGCACAAAGGACATAAATTTCGGCGACGTACCCATAAACGAATCCAGAAAGCTGAATCTCGTTGTGACCAATGAGAACGCCGGCAATCCTGCCGCCAGCCAAACCTTGTTCATAAACGGAATCGAAACAAGTCTGCCTGACGCGTTTTCAGTCACGCCATCTCTGTTTTCATTAGCCCCGGGCGGTCAACGAACTGTCGAAATCACCTTCGCCCCGAAAGCTTTCGCAAATTATGACAGCGTCAGACTGAGCATCACTCACAACGATTCATCGAGACAAGAAGACATTGTTCTAATCAGAGGAAACGGCATTGACATACTGCCGCCGCAAGCAGTCTCAAATCTTCAGGCCGTTTTCACAAATCACGACGGGCTTACGAGCGCAGACAGCCTCCAGATTTGCTGGCAGAACCCGCCGGAACAAAGCGGCGTGGCTGAAGTTTTCTGGAAGCTTACGCAAGACAACGCTCCGCCCCAGGACGCCAACGATACGACGCTGCAAGGCGGACGGGCGGCGCTGGCGGACAGTCAAACTTGCGTTTACCTGCCGCTTAGAGACAGGCTAACTTCAGGGAGGTGGAACCTCTACGTTTGGCTAACGGACGGCAGCGGAAATTCCGGCTATCAAAACGCGGTTAGAACGAGTTTTACTTATGACCTTTTGTCTCCGGCAAAACCGGAAAACATTTCCCGGATTATTCCGGCAACTTCCTGGTTTAATGCAAGCCGTCCTTTTCTCATTTCTTTCAGCATACCCGTCGACGCTGTGAAAAACTTCTCCGACGCGGCTGAAGTGCGCTACAAATTTTTAACGCCGCCCGTCTCAGCAAGCGACTCCAGCGGTTCTCTGCCAATCGCGCGGCCGCATTCAGGGCGCGGCACGGCGACGATTCCATTTAATTCCGACACGCTCTGCGGCGTCGGCAGTGTCTATTTTTGGTTTGCTGATTCCGCCGGAAACAGCAACCACGCCGCGTTTGAATCCTTCGAATATCGTTTCGACGGATGTGCGCCGACCGTGCAAGTTCTCACCGACAGCGCAGCAGCAACTGTTGGCTCGCGCCACGAAAATTACGCAAGAATCACAGACATTTCTGCAGTGGATTCCGTCTGGGCGCTTTACCGTCTGGGCGGACGGACAAGTCAGCGCGACAGCATTCTTGCCACCCGCGTGGCCGGCACGGATTCATTCATGTTTCGAATTCCGGGCGAGAGCGTCACCAGACGCGGGCTTGAAGTGGCCGTCATTGCAACGGACACGCTGGGCAACCAATCCGCCGCGCCGCAGGACACAGCGCTTTGCGCAAGCAGCGGCTGGAGCGCAGTAACAACGCGAATGGACGGCGAAGGCGACGCACCGCTCGACGAAGACGGAATGCCAATGCCGCTAACCGCAGGATTTGACACCCTCAAATACCAACTTTTTTCCGTACCGCACACTCTGGACAGCCCCGGCGTTCTGCAAGTATTGGAAGACGATCTGGACGTTTACAACGATACGTTTTGGCGAATTTTTGACTTCGTGCCGCAAAATGCCGAAGACCTGCGCTGGCAGGAAGGCGTCAATTCTCGCCCATTTGCGCCGGGTCGCGCCTATTTTCTTATTTCTCGCAACGCCGAACGGTTTGTAGACAGCGGCCCCGCCACGACGGTGGCCACGGTTTGCCCTTTTCAAATCAGAGTTTACGACGGCTGGAATTTGTTTGGTCTGCCGTTCAATTTTAACGTCGCCGACACTGTGCTCAGCTATGTCAACGCTCGACAAGTGGGCGGCGTCTACGGTTTTAACGACGGCTGGCAAGTCGCCGGTCAACTCGAGCCCTGGAAAGGGTACGCCGTGTTTGTCGAACGCGCCGGGACTTCGCGAGACCCGATGTACCTCACAATTTCGCCATACGAAAGTCAAGCGGCGACGGCGAAAACGCGCTCGGAAAATTTCACGAATGCGCCCGGAGAATGGCGCATCAAAATCCAGGCGAAATCCGGCTCGCAAAAAGACAGCGAGAACTTTCTGGGCGTGAAATTCGGCGCGCATGAAGGCTTCGACGAATTTGAACAAATCGAGCCTCCGGTTGTGCAGGGCTTTGTTTCCCTCGCCTTCGAACGCTCGGAGTGGGAAGCGTCGGCGCGGTATTTCAGCACGGATTTTCGACCGGTTGAGGACGACGCGGAAGCTGTGTGGAACTTTCAAGTGCAAACCGGCAGAGCTGCCAGCCCCGTAGAACTCGCTTTTGAGGTGCCGGAAAACTTCCCGAAAAACCGCCAGCTTTATCTTGTGGACGAGACCGCCAAAATTGCGCAAAACTTGCTTGAGCGCAGCGGCTACACCATTCCGACATCAAAAAGCGGCGGCGCCAGAACCCTCAAAATCGTTGTTGGCGATCGGGATTTTGTTGAACAAACCGCTGGAGAAATCGCACTCGTTCCCGAACAATTCGCCTTAATGCAAAACTATCCGAATCCGTTCAACCCGGAAACGGCGATTCGATACAATTTGCCGAAAAGCGCAACTGTTTCGCTGATTGTGTTTGATCAACTGGGACGACGGATTCGCGGTCTTATCAACGGTGAACAGCAGACAGCCGGGTATTTCACCGAAATTTGGGACGGCCGTGACGATCTTGGAAATGCCGTTGCCAGCGGCGTGTATTTTTACCGTTTAATTACGCCGGAGGGCGCTATCTCCAAAAAAATGATTCTGCTCAAATAGTGTCATATGGCAGAGACGCGATGCATCGCGTCTCTACAGCCGCGTGCGAAGAGTAACCTCATACATGGAGGCCATTTGGCCGGATTGGAAATAGTTTCATATAACAGCGAGCCGTTCGGCTAACCATCAGCGCCTGAGTTCGATAGACTTGAGAGCCACTCCTTGCGCGGAGTGCGACGATTCATCGTCGCCCCGCCTTCTCAATCAAACGCTGAAGCGTCTGACTCGGGAGTTGCTTTTCGATAAAAATCGCAAGCGTGGTTGGTTTGCACAACGGTTACGGCGGTCGGGACGCAACGTCGCGTTTCCACCGCCCTCAAACATCATCATCTGACCGCAGACTGCCGGCCGGACGCCGGAACCGCTTAACTTCAGTGAGGACGACATCATGGATACGACAACCCGCCTCATTTCTCGCCTGATTCTTTTTGCGCTTCTTTCAGCAACCGCTTTTTCTCAAACCTCCCGCCGACCATCACCGATTCTTGAACAGTTTCCGCCCGCAACAAAAACGCTGCAACTATTCAAAACTGAATCGAGAAACGCCAAGACAATTTCAATTCAGGGCGGCGATTATGTTATCGAAAACATCGATTTGCCGCAGAGCGAAGGCGGTCTCGCGATCTCATTTCAGTCAAAGACGCCGAGCGGGGGGACGAACGCCGAACTGCTCGTTTCGAAGGACTCCGGCGTTTCATGGCACCTGTTAACGCTCATAGACGGCAATGATGATTCTGTGCCGGAGACGGTTTTTGCCAGCCTGACGGAATTTGCCGGGCAAAGCATTGCGCTCAAGTTTCGGGCTGACTTCCCGCAAAACTGGGTGATTGACGATCTCCAGATTTTACAATTTCCCCAACCCAGTCAACCCGCCGCCAAAGCGTTGGTCGTCGATATCAAAAGTCTCGACGCGCGCTTATTCCCGCTCATTTTTATGAACGCAACCGTGGAGCAAGACGGCCAGGAAGTCCCGACTTTGACGCAAAACGATTTCTCGGTGATGGAAAACGGCGTTCTACAGACCGACTTATTTCAAGTCATTCCACCTGGAACAGCCGGGGGAGCAAGGTTGGCCGACGTTGTTTTTATCATGGACAACAGCGGCAGCCTCGGCGACGAGCAGGCGTCCGTCGAGACGAACATGATCGCCTTTGTCGACGGTCTCGTGAATTCCGGCGTTGATTTTGCCCTCGGTCTGTGTCGTTACGGCCAAAGTCAAAACGGCGGCAATCCGATTATTGAGGACAACGGCCAGCTCACCTCCGACGCAGATTATTTTAAGAATGACGTTTGGAAGCGCAACGTCGCCAGTGGTTCGCGCGAGCGCGGTTATTACTCCATCGTTCAGTCGGCGACGCTGTTCAATTTTCGCCCCGGCGCGCAAAAAGTTTTTATCATCATTACGGATGAAGCGGGCGATCAGGGCTTGGCGACGCAGCAGGAAGCCATCGATATTTGCGTCAACAATTCAATCGTCGTCTACGGCCTTTTGAATCAGATTTTCATCGATGCGAACACCGATCTTGCGGCGGTGACCATCCCGACCGGCGGCAAGAATTTTAATATTACCGCGCCGTTTACTGATATTTTAACCGACATCCAAAATGCGGTCGCGAATACTTACGTTATTCGTTATCAATCGAGCGATCCGGTCGTCAACGCGATTGAACGGAAAGTTGAACTCACGGCGAATCACCAAAGCGGTCAAGCTTTCGACACAGGATTCTACACGCCCGGCGCCAATCCGGTTATCGAGCGTGATCAGCCCACAAAAGACCTGTCCAAGCAAGGCTGGACGCCGGGGACGGTTTTCGATATTACCGTGAACGTGACTGACGCCGCGGCGCCGTTTACCCAAAACGTCACGCTTTTTTATCGCACATCCGGGGCGGCGAATTATGCTTCAACTCCGATGCAAAAAGTTGCAGCGCCTGCGAAAACCTCGCTCAACGCTGATGTTTCGCAGTGGACGGCGCAAATTCCCGCCAATTTCGTTTTGCAGCCAGGCGTCGATTATTACATCACCGCCAGCGACGGCATTGTGACGACGTCAAATCCGGAAACAAACCCGACGGCGCAACCGCACCAAATTGCCGTTTTGCCGAACGAGCCGCCAAAATTGACGCATACGCCGCCCGCGAATTACATTCCCGGCATTCCGCTCAAAATCAGCGCGACAGCCAGCGATCAGACGAATTTACTCAGCGGAGTCAAACTTTTCTATCGCACCTTCGGGGAAATTCTTTTCAAGTCTCTGGCGATGATAAACGTTGGAGGCGACAACTACGAAGCTTCCATTCCGGCAGAGGCGCTAACCCAGGACGGCGTGGATTATTTTATCGTCGCAACGGACGATTTTAATGTCTCGACGGTCTTGCGGTTTTCTTTGGCGGCGCGCGGCGTTGTGACGCTCACGGCGCCAAACGGCGGTGAAAAATGGCAGGCCGGGGTCGTGCAAAATATTGTCTGGCAGAGCATCAAAGTGAACGCAGTCCGTCTGGAATATTCTTCAGATAACGGGGCAAACTGGAATCTCATCGCCGACAACGTCGCCGCTGCAACTGGTTCCTATGCCTGGACTGTCCCGAATCTATCCACGCAGCAGGCGTTGGTTCGAATAACGGACGTTGGCGACGCGGCCGTCACCGATCAAAGCGACGCGGTTTTTGAAATTTTTTCCGGCTCGGTGACCGTCACCACGCCAAACGGCGGCGAAAGCTATCGCGGCGGCACGACACAGGAGATTCGGTGGGAGTCGCAAGGCGTTGAGAACGTGACGCTGGAATATTCGATGGACGGCGGCCAACTCTGGGCAGTGATCGCCGCTTCACATCCAACGTCTACGCAGCCGTACTTGTGGAAAACGCCAAACGCCGCCGCAACGCAAGCGCTCATTCGCGTTTCCGATGCAAGCAATGCAAGCGTCAACGACGTCAGCGATGCGCCGTTTTCCATTGTCCCGGTCACTTTGAATGTGCTCTCGCCAAACGGCGGCGAAGATTATCAAATAGGTTCGTTGCAACTGATTTCCTGGGAAGTCGACGGCGTTGAGAATATCAAAATCGAATATTCCGTCAACGGCGGCGCAACCTGGGACGTTATTGCTGAAGTCATTCCCGCCAGCGGAGCGATTTCTACTCAAAATTTTATTCGGGAATCTACCGGTTATTTGAACGATGACAGTGTTTCGAAACCAACTCTTGTTAAAAAATCTCCGGAAACGATCTTGCAAACGGCCAAGAATGGCAAGGCGGGATCGTTCATTTGGGAAACGCCAAACGAGCCGACGGATGATGCGCTCATTCGCATTTCCGACGTAGCGCAGCCGGAAATTTCTGATGTAAGCGATACGCCTTTTGTCATCTCGGATTTGCCGAATTTTGCCGATTGGATCAATTACATCAAAGTCAATTCCGGCTTGCTCGAGAATTACGTCCGCGCACTGACCTTTGATTGGGAAGGCAACATTTGGATCGGTTCGCGAGACTATGGCGTGCTCAAGTTCGACGGCAATCCCGACGGCGGCGCCTGGATTAATTACAACGCGGAAAACTCACTGCTGCCAAGCAATTCGATTCTCTCGCTTGCCGGAGACAAGTGGGGCAACGTTTGGATTGGGACAAACGGCGCAGGCGTTGCGGTTTATAGTGCGGACGGCTTCGAGGTTTTTAACACGGACAACTCCGGGCTGCCCAGCAACCGCATTTGGGCGATTTTTCCAGATCATTTTTTGGGAAAAATTTGGTTCGGCACCTCCGCCGGTCTCGCTTGTTTCAACGGCGAAGAATGGGTGATTTTCAATATTGCTGAAGATGGGCTGCCAAGCAACATCATTTATGCGGTTTATGCATCGCTTTTTGGCGATGTTTGGGCCGGCACCCCCGACGGTCTGGCGTATTTGTCCGAAGAAGGCGTCGCGACTTTTTCCACTGAAAATTCCGGTCTGCCGGACAATACAATCTTCGCGCTCGGCCTCGATCCGGACGACAATCTCTGGATGGGAACGGCGCAAGGACTCGCGGTTTCCGACGGCGAAAATTGGGAGACGTTTACTTCCGAAAACAGCGAATTGCCGCATAACGCGATTCGCAGCATTCAAATTGACGGCGCGGGCAATAAATGGATCGGAACCTGGGGCGGCGGCCTGGCGAAATTCAATGAAGCCTGGAAAATCTTCGAAACTGTTAATTCCGGACTGTTAGACGATTACGTCATTTCTTTGGCGATTGGGCCAAACGGCTTCAAATGGGTCGGGACGGAAACCGGAGGCCTGGCGCAATATCTCGGCGATCCGGCTTTGCTGGTGAGCGTCGAAAACGGCTTGGAGACAGACGTCATTCCAACGGAATTTGCGCTGTCCCAGAATTTCCCGAATCCCTTCAACCCGGCGACCTTGATTCGTTTTCAGTTGCCGGAGAAAAGCGGCGTTTCCTTAAAAATTTTCAATAGCGCGGGTCAGCTCGTTCGCACGCTGGCTTCCGGCGAATTCGTGGCAGGTTCGCACGAAATGACCTGGAACGGACGCGATGACGCAGGGCGCAAGGTCGCGAGCGGCGTTTACGTCTACCGATTGCGGTCAGGAGATTTTTCGGGATCAAAAAAAATGTTACTGATGAAATAAAGAAAATGCTTCCGGCATTCACTCTTGCTCAAAAAACCAATCCAGCGCTTCCTCGGAGATTTCAGCCGGGACTTCATGGCCGCCTTCAAATTCGTTGTACGTGACGTCATAGTCATTGCTGTTCAAAGTCGGCACGATGGTGTCGCGGCTCGATTCCACCGGGAGAATATTGTCTCCCGTCCCGTGTGAAACGTAGACGAGCGGCGTTCCAACAAATTCCGGGGTTTGAAAAAAGCCCGGCGAATAGGCAATGAGGTGGCTGAACAGATCGCCGTTCGAAAGTCCGAGAGAAAGCGCGTACGAAGCCCCGTCGGAAAAGCCGCCCAGCGCGATCTTTTTCGGATCGATGTTACAGCGATTGAAGACGTGTTTGAGTGCGTCGTCAATGAACTTCACGTCGGGGCCAAAGGCGCCCCGCGTAATGTCCCACGTTGACGCGCGTGAATTTGGCGCGAGAAAAACAAATCCCCTTTCTTCAGCGCGCGCTTGGTAGCTCGCCCAGTTACTCGCGCCGCCCCCCGCTCCGTGCAAACCGATAAAAAGCGGCGGCGGCGTGTTCGGCGAATAGCTGGCCGGGACATACAAAAGGCCGTCTCTCCCGCTGCTTAACCCCAGCTCGTTCAAGCCCGACTCCGGCGTTTCAGTGGGCGCGCCGGGTCTTGCCGTTAATCTTGGATCCCCGAGATTCGATTCTTCCGCCCCTTCAATAAACTTGTTGCAATGCCATAAAAGTGGCGCGGCCATGAGGCCAAGACCGTTTTTCACAAAACTTCGCCGCGTAAATTTCGCTCCGGGCTGCTTGGCGGGGCGTTGGTTATTGGTAGCTAAACTTTTCATATTTCGCTCATGTTTGCGTAACTCAGCACATTGAGAAATTTCACCAACTTAGACTGCGGCTTTTGGAAAGAGTTCGCATTATTTTGTGAAGAGCCGTCTTGGCCGGGTGTTGCCATATTTGCGATGGGCGACAAGCAACGTTTCCCGCCTGATTTTCCAGTTTCGAAATTCTTGAAAATTTTGCTTTGCGAACTGTAACCTTTCTTTATTGAGCGGCGTTTTTGCGATAGAAGATGACAACGCGGCGATTCAAAAAACTCGTAAATTTGTATCAGGATCGTATTTTCACTTTCGCGCATTACTATCTCGGTCATCGCGAAGAAGCTGAAGATGCGACGCAAGAAGTCTTGATACGTCTCTGGCGAAACCGTTCGGAAATTGACCCTGCGCGTATCGAGCCGTGGCTGATTACCGTCACGCGCAACGCTTGCTTCGACGCTCTGCGCAAACGAAAGAACTATCGCTCACGCGTCACAAGCGCTGATTTCGATGATCCCGCGCTCGGCCATCTTCTAAAGCACGAGGAAACGCCGCAAAGTCATACGGAATCGGCTGAATTTCAGCATCGTCTGGAACAAGCGATTTCAAAGATTCGCGAGCCGTATCGCTCGATCTTAATTTTGCGTGAAATTCAGGATCAAAAATACGACCGTATCAGCGAGGTTCTCGATTTGCCCCTGAACACGGTCAAAGGTTATCTTCATCGCGGGCGTAAAATGCTCCGAGAACAGTTAAAACCTTGGGTAAAAAATGGAACGCCGGAATAGTCACGATCTTTGCCAAAAATTCGAAGATCTCATCGACGCTTTCCTCGACGAAGAGCTTGACGCAAGCTTGAAAAGCGATTTTGAAACGCACATCCAAACGTGCGCCGATTGTCGCGAAGCGCTCGCTTTTGCAAAGCGCGTTCATCACAGCCTTTCAGCTTTGCCGCAGCAGAACTTTTCCCGGGAACGAAGCGCCGCCGTGATTGCCGAAGCGCGTCGCGAACAAGCCAAGGCGCGGCGGGCAGTGTTCACATCTTATTTTACCCGTTTTACATCGTTTCGACCGCTTGCCGCCGTCGCTTCCTTCGCCGTTGTTCTGCTTATAATTTTGTTTTCGCTTCCCGACGGTTCAAAAAAACCGAATTTTACACCGGAAGAATTGGCGCGCGCGGAGCGTGAAATCAAGTGGACGCTGGCTTACTTGAACGACATTTCGGAACGCGCGAGCCTGGTTGTAAAGGATGACGTTATCGAAGCGCACGTTATTGCGCCGATTCAAAAAAACATGTTTCAAATTAAACAAACTAAAAATAAAGCGAGGCCATAATGTTAAAGCGAATTTTTCTCATACTTCTGTTTCTCTCCTGGGCTCCTGTTGCAGGTTTTGCGCAGGACGAAGACGAGAATGAAATCAAAAAACATCCCGGATTTTTTAATCTCGATGAAATCAGTGATATTTTGGATGACGAACCTACCGTCGAAATTCAACTGAAAGGCTTTCTTTTGCGCATGGTCGCGGGAGCGACGCGGGGAAGCGAGCCTGAGCTTTCTTCGATGCTGCGACGACTCCTGCTCGTTCGCGTTGAAAAATATCGTTTGCGGCGCGATGACGTCGAGCGGGTCGTTTCAAAAAACAATGAAATTGCAAAACGTCTGAGCAAAGATGGTTGGGAAAAAATC
Organism: uncultured Deferribacteres bacterium; assembly: GCA_964014485.1. GTDB lineage: Bacteria > Zhuqueibacterota > Zhuqueibacteria > Zhuqueibacterales > Geothermadaptataceae > CAXHAT01. The sequence continues at coordinate 571 of CAXHAT010000158.1, read as the reverse complement.
GTCCGCGTTCGCGAAGACCGTGAAAACGTCAATGTTTTTGTCAAGCCGGGAGAGGACAGAATCGACGGCATCGTCGTGCTTGTCGTCGATAACAATCGAGAAGCCGTTTTCGTCAATATTGTCGGTGAAATCGATCCGGAACAGATCGGGCGGCTTGGCGGGAAATGGGACATTCACGGACTCGATAATTTAGATTTTGAATTTTAGCTTCATCGCGAGTGTGATTTATTTACTGATGTTACGCGTTTGCCAATAATGCATGCCGTAGATTGGTTTTTGGCCGCATCGAATATTGCCATTGAAAATAAAACTGCATGACCCCCAAAATGTTTTTCAAGGTCATTCCTGCGGAGGCAGGAATCCAGTGGCCATGCACCATTTTCTGGATTCCTGCTTCCGCAGAATGACGCGTAAAGCAAAGTTTTTAGTCAAATGCCATATCATTGGCCAGCCGCGTAGCATCAATTATTCAACTGATGTTACGCGCCAGCTATGAAACCAAAGAAACTCCTGTTCAAGTCATTCCCGCGCAGGCGGGAATCCAGGGGCGGTGCGCGATTGACTGGATTCC
>CAXHAT010000157.1:0-19014 GCA_964014485.1 uncultured Deferribacteres bacterium | reverse complement strand
CTTTCAACAAATGATTTCAAATGCGACAATTGACTTGCGGAATGTCGGATAAAACATATTCCAGTAAAATTATTTGATAGAGATCATCCCGTTGATCCTGTAAATCTTGTCAAAAGAAAAATTAATTTTTTACCGGCAATTTCACCGCAAAAACGCTGCCTTCGCCAAGCGTGCTCCGAACATCGACTTCTCCGTTGTGATCTCGAACGATATTTCGACAAATTGGTAAGCCCAGACCGACGCCAACCCCGACCCCTTTCTCCGTAAAACCGGGTTCAAAAATCTTCTCCAATTTGTCCAGCGCAATGCCAACGCCGGAATCAGACACTTCAAAACAGACCCTGTCGTTGACTTGAAAAGTGCGGAGACGAATTTCGCCCTCGCCTTCAACCGCGTCCAACGCATTGAGAATCAAGTGCATAAAAGCCTGATTCAATTGCCCCATGTTGCAGTGAATTTCCGGCACGTCCATTAATTCGGTGATGATGTTCACGCCTGCCGGAATCTCGCGTTGCACGAGCGTCAACGTGCTTTCAACGCCTTCGCGAATGTCGGCCATTTGGTACTCAGCCTCGTCGAGCTGAGCAAAATTCTTCAGACTTTTGACGATTTTCGCGATGCGCTGCCCGGCGTCTTTCGTGACGGCGTTGTTTTTCGAGATAATGTTAATCGCTTTCGCCAGTTTCGGGTGGGATCGCAGCGATTCGATGGAATCCGCTTCCTGGATGAGTTTTTCGAGCATTTGAGCGCTGCGCGTCACCACGTCCGCCGCGCTGTTGATCGCGCCGATGGGATTGTTCACTTCGTGTGCAACGCCCGCCGCCAAATTACCCAGCGTCGCCATTTTTTCCTGCATCATCAACTGACTTTGCATCTGGCGTTTGTCTTCGGTGATGCGGATCATCTCGTAGGTCATGCCAGTGTGCAGCGCGTAGATGGTGCCGAGCGTGTTGAGCATCGCCTGGTCTTCCCGGGACGTACCGCCGGTGACAAACATCATCACGCCGAGCGTTTCGCCGCGGGTGCGGATCGGCACGAGAAACAGCATCTCTTTCTCGTCGCGAAAAAGCCAATCCCGCCACTGTGGTTCAGCCTCGCGAAAGTTTTCGCCAGGTTTTTCAATCCAACGCGCGTTTGGCGTTTTGAACAGGCTGTGTAATTCCGTGCAAGACGTCCAGCGCTCGTCATTTTCAGGCCACGCAAACTTGCCTTGCTCGAATTTCCCGACGATCTCCGCTTCATGATCGTTCGCACACAGCAAAACCAGCAGGCGGCGCGAGGGAATCAGCCAACGCGCATTGCCGCAGACCGCCGGCCAAAACGTCTCGAGCGTTTCCTGGCTGGAAAAGGCCAGAATCGATTCGTACAAAGTGCCTAACGTCAGCGTGCTGACCGACACCTGGAACCCGACGTTGTTCTGGCCGCCAAACGCCGTGTCGTTGCGCATCATCATGCCGCGGCCTCGTCGACGCGAATACCGCTGGCCTCCGCCCAAAAGTTGATAAAATTGGTGTAACCGGCGACGAGCAGAATTTCCATGACTTCGCCTTGAGAAAGGCCGAAATCGTACAATGCCTGAAAATCCTCGTCGGTCAAATTTTGCTGATGTTTTGACGCTTTGAGCGCGAATTGCAAGATGGCGCGCTGCGACGGCGGCACTCTTGACAAACTTAAATCGTTGGTCACGCAATCGATCACTTCCGGCTTCACACCCATGGCTCGGAGTGCACGGGAATAGATGACGGAACAATACTCGCATTGATTAGCCGTCGAAATCTTTACCGCGATCATCTGTTTTACCGTCGCGGGCACCTGTCCCTGCAAAATAATCGATTTGGCGAATCCCCAGCACGCCGCCAAAATATCAGGACGTTTTGATATCGAGGTAAACCAGTTCAAAGGCGTTTTCTTGCCAAAGCCGTTTTGCATAACTTCGCCGTAGATTTCGGCCAATTCCGGCTGACTGGCGTCCGGGTTTAATGTTTGTGTAAATCTGGACATGATTATCTCCTTGATGGATAGATCAAATTTCGTACACTCTCTCAATCCGGTTCAAAATTATCGTTCAGTTTCTGATGAATCCATTTCCCATCGTACTCGAAAAAAGCATTCGCGCATGGGTTTTTTACAAACGCAGAGACGCAAAGAACGCTGAGAAGCGCAAAGATCACTTAATTGTGACTTCAATGATGGACGAAACTGAGGTACGAGCACCCATAAGCGGACATCTGAACTTTTGTTTTTTTAAAACTCCGCGGAACTCTGTGATCTCCGCCTCTCTGCGTTAAGTCACAAAGTCAAACGCAAAGAATTCACTAAAATGTACTCGCCTTGATTTTACGCGGCAGCCGATACCGCTTCTTCCTCGCCGTCCAGCGAAATTTGGCTGACGTCCGCCCAAAAATCGTTAAAACGCGCGGAAGCGACGATCATCAAAATCTCGATGACTTCCTCCTCGGAAAAGCCAAAATCGTACATCGTCTGGAAATCATCGTCGGTTAAAGAAGCGGCGGATTTATCGGCTTTCAGAGCGAATTTCAAAATCGCCCGCTGAGAGGGCGGCAGCGCTGAAAACTCCGGATCACTGGCGCAGCTTTCGATGACTTCGACCGGCACGCCCATCGCTTCCAAAGCGCGGCGCGTTCCGGTGGCGCAGTAACGACAATCATGCAAAATCGCGATGGCCATGCCGATCATTTGCTTGACGGTCATCGGAATTTGGCCTTCATAAAAAATCGCGCCCGCCATGCCCATCACGCCGCCAAGCAAATCGGGACGCTGACCCATCGAAGTGACATAGTTTGTCGGCACGCCTTCTTCCGCGCCCTGGCCGCCGCCCTCGACGATCATTTTGTACATTTCCGCCAGCGGCGTCCCCGCGTCAGGGTATTTTATCGGATCGAATCTTTGCATTGCATTCTCCTCTAAATTTTAAAAACCGGGGAAGTGGAGTTGTGGAATATTGGATTAATGGATTGCTGGAATAATGGAGTTTTGCATTCCACTACTCCATCATTCCATTACTCCATCTTACAGCGCTGCACTGGGTTCGTACAAGTCCGCCTGCGTGATTTTACCATTTGCGAACTTATAAGTGTGAACGGCCATTCCCTCAATCATTTGCCCGCTTTCCTTTGTGACTCGGCGGACGTCGACGAGCACGACAACTCTGTCGTCGGCTTCAATCATGTTCATGATCTCAAATTTTTCCAGTTCAACTTTTACCATGTTGCCAAAATAAGCCTGAATCGCCGGAACGCCGCGATGGACGCCGTGAAAGGGCGAACTCGGATGGCTGTGGCTGTTCCAGAGAATATCTTCGGCGAGTATGCTAAAAAGCGGATTCATGTCACCGTTACCGAAGCCTTCGTAAGCAGCTTGTGTGAGAGCGAGGTTTGTAGACATTGCTAATCTCCCTTTCGCTTTGGAATAAAAACGAGTTTTGTGAATTGATTTTCTTTGCGGTTTTATGCCGCTTGCTTCATCAACTTACCGAAAAAAACGTGCGCTTCAGGGTTAATCGGCTTACCCAGAGTGCGTCGGAAACTGACGATTTGCCCCACATGTTGAGCAAAATCCAAAACGAGCCCATTGCAAGCATGCCAGAAGGGAAAATCCGGTTTGCTGTCTCCAATTTGAAATCCAAGCGAAACCTGATCCCAGTTCGCATCATCTTTTTGCTTCAACCAATCGCTCATATCTTTTAACAATGCGAGCGTTCTTCGTCGCAATTTGTCCGCGGGCAGCCCGGACGGTTTCACTTCGTTCACGTTGAATCGCTCGCGAATAAAAGCGCCATTGATCATACACGCCGTGTCGTAGATGTGGTCTACGGTTTCGCCGAGCGAGCGGGCGCCTTCTGACGGCCTGTACTGAAAATCTTCGACAGTCAATCCCTCCGTCGCCCAAAAATAGCGAAAGCCAAGGCCGTCGATGAATCGACTCAAAACCGTGCCGACATTGTATTCTGGCGGATAGTCTGGAATTTCGTGGTAGGGTAAGTTCACGTTCATAACAATTCTCCATTTTTGAATTTGCATTCCTGTTGCAAAGCTGGGCTGAAGATAAAACGGAGCAGCCATGAGACGCTGGCTGTTTTGCTGGAAAAATGCGGAACGACCGTTTTGTGCGGGTTTATGACCGATTTGTCAGGCGGGTAAGCTTAAAAATTGAACGATTTGCGTCCGATGAACAGAAAAGCGGGTTTGACGGACGACAGAACTTTCGGCGCCGCATCGGAACTGCATCAACAAGACATTTCGTTTCACAAAGGGCACGATTCAAAAGCCGGATTTGAATTTATCAAACCCGGCTTTTGCGAAACAGAGCGTTTGATTCTATGCTCAGTTTTGTTACGATTTATGAATGAGTATTACTGGAAACAGAGAGATTATTATTGTTTATTTTCGTTTTTCTCTCTTTCCAGGACTTTCTTGAGAAAATCTTCTGTAGCGTCTGGTTTTCCTGCGTTTGCTTTGCGGGGGCGCAGATCGAGTTTTGGCGAATCGCCGTCCAGTGAGAAAGCGCCGCCGGAATCTTCGAAGACGCTCGCTTCCGCCAGGCAGTCGCAGTCGTAGACGCAGAGATAAACGCGGTAGAGCTTGTCGCCCGGCAGGCTGATTCCCGGAAAATCCGTCGTCAACCCCCAGGCGTGGCCCGCGGAACTGCCGCCGTACCAGCCGTTGTTCATCGTTTGTCCCCAATCCAGATTCAGCGGAGACAAATCCGTAACTTCCACAATCGCCCAGAGATATTCGCACTCAGGCGACGGCAGAACGTCATCGGTGTTGACAATATCGTTGATGGAAGCTTGCAATTGCAAGGGATTGGAAGGAATTTTGGCGGAGACTTCGATGCTCAGTTCCGTTTTCGGAATTTTGGTGAGCGAAATGTCGTCGAGGGCCAAATCATTGCCGTCGCCGTTGCCTGTTTCGTTGAGCAGAATTCTGATTTCAACGGCGCCGGTCTGCGCTTCGAACGTTCCGCTGATTTTCTCCCAATCGCAGGGCGGCGGCTCCGTTCCGGTGTAGGCGGCGGAAGTCCAGGCCGGAACGATGGGCATCCAGGCAATCGTCCCCGCGTCCCGCACTTCAACGGAAAGTTCCGGGACAATGTCAAAGCAGCACTGCGGCAAATGGTTGGCGAAAAAACAGAATTTGTACATGCTGTCCGGCTCGACCTGAACCGGCTTCGCCGTCTGCCAGATGACGTTGTCAACATTGGCGCTCTGCTGCGTTTGACCGTTGACGACGAGAATTTGATTGTTGCCGCCGCCGTTCACGCACCAGGTGTGGTCAGCGACTTCCCATTCAGCGCACACCGAATCGGCGTCGTTGAAATCGATGACGGCGTACTCGCTCGGATCGACGGCAAAGCCCTTGATCACGGCTTTGTAGTCGCTCTGAAACCCCGTATCGCCGCTCTCGAAATTGCCGTTTTCGATCAGGTTTTCTCCCTCGCAGCAATACGCGCCGTCCGGGATCACCAGGCTGTCTGACAGGGCGCACGCCGCGCCGTCGTTGACGAAAAGAGTGTCTCCTGTGGCTTGCAGCAATTCCGAAATCATGTTGTCAGGGTCAATTTTAAACAAGTCTCCATCGGCGTTACAGAAGAAATAAAGAGAACCGCTGTTATCCGCGAATGAAGCGCCAAAACCTGAGTTGCATCCGGCAGGATTGTTGTCAGCATCCCCTGAAAGCGGCGACGGCGGTCCCAACTCTTCTACATTTCCGGCGAGGTCAATTGAGAACAAGCTCGCCGTACCGCTTTCCAGTCCGTAAAGCTTTTCCGTATCCGGCAAGAATGAAAAGTCTGCGATTTTCACTTTTGTCAGTGCGCCCATATCGTCCTTTAAAGCAATGGCCGCGGCGCTGCGGTCGGTAACATCTATGCGGTAAACGGAGTTCAGACTTGCATGATAAACGTACAGATTACCGTCCAGATCGAAATCGCCGACGACGTACCACCTGCCGCTTAGGGGCGGGGGCAGATCGACGACGGCTCCCAGATTATCGAAAACGCCGTCCTTGCCGACCTTGACCAGCTCGTTAGTTCGCTGCTTGATTCCATAAATAAAGCCGTCATGCACATTGTAGCCGATGGCGTTGATTGTATATGGATTCGTATGGATGTCAGTGTATTGCAGAGCGGCGGGATCATAACTGACAAACCTGTCCCCGCCCAGAACCTGATAAAAAACGCTGTTTTTGGTACAGGGAATGGCGTTTTCACAAGCCGCTTCGTCGCTGCAATCAGGATCGGCGCAATCGTAGAGGCCGTCGTTGTCGTTGTCGAGCGTATCGCTGCAAACTTCCGCCTGCTGTTGCGCAAAAAGACACATCGGCAGGCTTAGGAAGAGCATATATATGATTGTTTTCATTTTTGTATCCTTTGTTATTTTGGGAGTTTGTTTTGTATGGGTTGTTTGTCATTGTCGATTGGTTCGACGTGAGTCATGGTCCGTCTAATCGATTAACGTCACGGTCCTGAATTTATATGGATCGATAATGACGCTTTTCTCTTTGAGAACCCTTTTTTTCTTTGAGCATTTGCTCAGGCATGAAACGGAAATCGCCACCCTTTTGTACCGCAGGTTTTTTGCTCCCTTGATGACTTTTGCGGGAATTCCGTATTTGATGACGCTGCCGCTGACGATGAGATCGTACTCTGCGGCTAATCCGTTCAAATCAACGGCGCTGAAAACTCTCGGTCTGTCGTCTCCCTGAAAGACGACCGAGACGTTCCCGGTTTCGAGATCAGCTTCATAAGTCATGTTGTCCAGTTCGGTCAGCACGACGCCTCCGCCTTGTCCAATGACGTTTCCGTCAGGGAAAGTCGTCGGGTCTGTCGGAATCGCTTCATAGCAGGTTACGTTGTGGGGCCCGCCCAACTCGACTCCGCCTCAACCGCCGCTTTTATAAAACCAGTGATTTTCCCCACTCGCTGTATAACATACTATAGCCATGATTATCTTGCCCTCTATTAAATTTTCACTTCAGGCTGCATTGAAAACCTGAAGCATAAACTGTTATTTTGAATTGTCGTCATGCAGCGACGATCTCCGTCGCTGCGCCTGCCGGGACGCTGTGCATTCAGTCAAATTGCCGTTCAACAAGAGCCTGACGACCGCGCTCCGACCTGCGTAAAAGCCGCCCTCAAAATTGAATTTCGAAGGCGGCGGTTTTATCTATTTTTCAGGCACAATGACTGTTGAGCCTGTCGCAGCCGGATAGGCTTTAATATATTTGTAGATTTTCTCCATGCAGCAGTCGCCGTTTTTATCCAGACCGTAAACGGTCAGGGTAACTCGATACACCCCGAAAGTGTTGTAAGTATGGATCGGGTTTTCCGCTGTTGAAGTGTTGTTGTCCCCAAAATCCCAGTGGTAGCCGACAATCGTCGTCACGCTGTTTGAGACGCTTTCATTGGTAAACTGGAATTCGAGATTGATGATGTTGTTTACCGAGAAATCCGGCCTAACAAGGCATTCGCCGGACTCCTTGCAAACCACCTTAATTTTTCGAGTGATCTTTCTTGTGCAGCATTTTCCATCCGCATCGACGCCAATCACCGTCAAAGTCACGGCGTAAATGCCGGGGCCATCGTACTGATGCGACGGGCTTGGTCCGACAGCCGTTGCGCCGTCGCCGAAATCCCAGTGATAGCCAACGATCTGTATTCCGGAAGCGATGGCCGCGAAGTCAATAGTACAGAATTCGCCGGGCTGGGCGTCGAAGGTGAGACTGCTGATGCACGGATCGCATTCCTTTACCTTAACTTTAATCGTATCGCGCTTGGTGCAGGCCTTGCCGATGTCCGGATTGCTGACTTCCACGATATAAACGCCGTCGGGAGCAGTCGGCTGGTAGGTCTGGCTGGTGGAAAGCACGTTTGTATTGTCCGAAATCTCAAACCACTTGTATGACGGCCATCCGGGCCCGGCGTCCAGAACAAAATTGGAAGTATCGCAAACCGTCGTGTCGGGGCCGAGATCAACTGTTTCGAATTCGCATGGATGCAACGGAAAGTTGACGCAGGCCTTTTGACTGACGCAGGAAGGCATGCCGGTCGTATCGCTGCCGAAGCACGCGATTTCCACACAAACATCTTTTACGAGCCCGAACGGTCCACTGACCGGCGGGAAAGTAAAACTGACGGAACCGTCGTTCCATTTTTCGATGACACCGTCATTATCAAAAGTCCAGGTATACTTGATGTTTTGACAGTCAATCGGCGGCGTGAACGAATCTACCCCTCCGGAGAAAGTCGAACCCTGGAGGCCGTAAACTATCGACGGCGTAAACGGATTATTCAGCCATTCGCAAGGCTGTCTTTGCAGACAAAACTCGTCGAAGTTCACATACACTTTTCTGTAAGTTGCGGGACGCGCGTTGTCATCCGCGGTTATCATGATGTGGGTGATTCCGCCGTCAGGCAGAATCGCGGAGTCAAACGAGACGCTTTGTGGAACCCATGTGTTGGTAAAGTTAGAAGGCGTCGTAATCGTACCTAACAAGACGACTTCAACGGAAGAATCGACGGATTGCCATAAATTGACATTTGTCGGATTTGCGTTAGCGCCGGTCGGTCTGACAGCAACAGAGGAGTTAGGATTGTAAACGCCATAGACGCCGATGCTTACGCTTGAACTGTTGTTCCCGCCTGGCGCCAAAGCGTTTGCGATGTTGAACTCTAATGTGTATTGACCGGAATTTTGGGCAATCGGCGTCGCCAATCTGTTCTGCATGCCTTCACGCTGACTGGCGTTTACCGTATTTGTGCCTGGTCTGTTTTCAATCCACATGCCGGCGTAAACGAACGAGTTGGGAACGGGAGCTGTCCCAGTCGAATTGCCGCCGCCGTTACAATGCAAATCAGCACTGACCTGGCTATTCCAGAGAGAAAGCCAGCCCGAGGCCATATTAACATCAACGTCCGAACTAAGGTTGGGATTACCGGTGATGGTTTCAAAATCGCCGTTCTGTAAAAAATTGCCGGGACAGAAATTCGGGTTGGGGCGGTTACATTGATCCTGTCTGGCAATCGTATTTTGGACGCCCAACGTCAAAACAAACAACATCGCGAGCATTTTCGCGACATTGCGGATTGAATGAATAAAATATGAGTTTTTCATTTTTATTTACCTTTTTGCTAATAGTCAATTTCAGACGACTCTCGCCCTGAGAATCACCTTTTGATTTATGGTTCTAAGAATCGACTTGCTACCCGCAGGCGTCAATCGCTGTTCAAAACGAGGGCTTCTATGGCTTGCGTATTCCCGCCGATACGAAACGAACCATCTTTTGCAGGAGCGGCAAAGCCGTACGTTTCCAAGGTTCAGAACAGCCGTCTGAACTGCTGAAAGCATTGTCGAAATTATAATCTGAAGTTAAGCACGCATCGTTTGGCGCCCGCAATCAAAGCCTGCGGGAAACCTTTGATTCTCATTAGCTCCGCTCTTCAGAGCGGAGATGTTTGAGGGCGGCCATCCCGCCTCTTCCCGCCCCGCCGGCGCGGCGGGAAGAGGTGAAATTGGGCGTTTCGCGCGTCACCGGGCTGAAGCCCGGCGCTAATGAGAAGGTGTGTGCGTTTGAGCCACAGAAAATGCGGCGGCACGCGTAACATCAGTTATAATTGGAGTCACGATTTCAACGACGGCTCTGTGAAAGCTCGCCGCTGAATCAATCTTCCCCGACGCCGCGTCCGAGACAATGACGGACGGGCAGTGAATGAACTTTTTGAGTGCTCTCCGTTTTGGAAGAAGGATTTTTGTGACAAGGCTCGTCCCCGAAATTTGGAGTCGCGATGGTTTTTGCAAAAAACGCCGCTTGTCAATCCCCAATTGGAGGCGTGTCTGTTTGCGAAAGCCGAAAAAAATCTCGGATCTCGCGCTGCTGTATTTTAGTCACCCATTTTAATATTCCCCATCAATTCGACTAACGAATATTTGAAAGTTGGTTTAAGAGACCTCAGCGCTCCAGCATTATCCCGCCAGGTTACATTAATGTCGCATTTACATGATTGTCTCTCCGCTACTACGGAAGCAAATTAACGCTCCTCAATGGAGTTTTTAATTCGGCTTTGAACTCAAAACATCCGGTTTCTCGTTCACTCAAGACGGTCTGCTTTTTGAATTTACCGGAGAAAAGCTTTTCCGGTAAATGTTAAACAAGAGGCGTCGAAAATGAAAAACTTTGCTATTCTCTGCAGCATTTTTATGTGCGTGATCAACGTAAATGCACAAATGCGAGGCCAGTCATTTCCCTTCCATCCTTCGGAGTTAACCAACGAAAATCGCTTGTCGTCCTTCGAATCTCATGGCAGAAGAACGCCAATTCCCGAAGCATCCGCAGCATTTTCAGAAAAGGGAAAACCGCCGCTGCGTCCGGGACGCATGATTGGCCAAGTCATCATTGGCGGCGCGGTCGGCGGTTTTATTGGGATGGGCGGCGTTATGGCAGGCGTGATCACGGAAAGAATCGTTAATGGCCCCTGCTCCGGTGATTGGTGCGGTTTGGGCGGAGCGCTTTTGGGGTTCGCAGCAGGCTACACGTTCGGCAGCGCGCTTGGCGTGAAAATTATCGGCAGTCGCGGAAACGAAACAGGGTCATTCGGCGCAGGAATTATTGGAGCCGTTGCTGGATTCTGGTTTTGGTACTTTGCCTTCGCCGGAAATTCCGAAGACGCCTGGCTGGCGAACTTCTGGCTTTGGCCGCCCGTTGGCGCAACATTGTTTTTTAATGCGACGCGGCGTTACAAGAAAACGTCGCCGCCAAATCACGCGCTGCTCAATTTCAATGAAAATCATTTCCAATTTGGCGTGCCGTCAATCGTCGTCCGGCCTATTCATTCCGTGAATGGCGGCAGGTTCGCGGGTTCGGCGGCAATTCTGAGTTTATCGTTTTGAAAACCGACGCGGATTTATATATTCAAGAACCGAAAATTCGTTGTGACATTTCAAAAAGGCGTGATGATGAAAAAAAAGAAATCCCGAATCGTGCGAGAGAAAGTGGGCGGCGAATGGTATGAGTACGTCCCCCTGGGTGAACACGTCGTCGCGGCGCCGGGCGTTTGCGGCGGCAGACCAACCTTCAAATATACGCGCCTCGAAGTGGCCGTAATACTCGACCTGATCGCTGCAGGACGTTCAGTCGAACAAGTTCTGGAGCAATATCCGTACAGCGATATTTCAAAGGAATCTGTACAGGAAGCGATTCAGGTTGCAAAAAATGCGTTAATGCATTCGGTGCAAGAAGTCGACAGTGTACGGGCTGCGGCATGATCGTTTTTGACGAGAATATCAAATATAAAGTTTTTCTGGAGACGCAACAGTGGTATCGAGGCAAAGTCACGTCACTTTTAACGCTGAGATCGGGAACGGTTATCAAAGACGAAGCCGTCCCAACGCTTCTCAGAACAGCAAAGCATCCAACTTTTATCACAAACAATACCGCTGACTTTTGGCGCAGGACGCCTCTGCACAAAAATTACTGCCTGATTTGTTTCGTCCTGCCCAATGACCGCATCGAAGAAATTCCCGCCTTGCTTCAAAAGCTTTTTGCGATGAAGTCTTTTAAAACAAAGGCTTCCCGCATGGGCAAAGCGCTCCGCGTCAGGCGCAAACACGTCGATTATTACGACGTCAATGATTTAACCGTACAAACCATTGCGTTTGTTTGAACGCTTCTCGCACCGGAAATCGCGTCCGAAATAAAAACGCCTTCGTTACGACAATTTTTTTTGCCATAACAAAGGCGCTTGACGCTAGACGCAGCTTTTAAAAATCTGCCGCATTTCCAGGAAGTCTATTTTTTCACTTTCAAACCAGCCGCCGTACGATCTTCCGGCGCAGGGGCTGGGGTCATTTTCGGCGGGTTCGCGTTCAAAAGCTTCAGCACTTCTTCCACCACTTTTTCAATCTGCGGATCGCGGCCTTGCACGAGGATGTTTGGATCGTCCCACACTTTGAAATCCGGCGCGACGCCTTCGCCTTCCCAGAACCAGTGACCGTCGTTGTCATAAAGCCGCGCGCCGGGTACGGTAATGCCGCCGCCGTCGATGAGTTGGTGTCCCGTCGCCGGGCCGACCAAAATGCCGAGCGTGCGTTCGCCGACAATCGGGCCGGCTTTTAATTCCTGGAACGCCCACGGCAGACCGTCGCCGCCGGAACCGGCCCAGCCGTTGATCAACATGCCAAGCGGGCCGGTGTTGGTTTTCATCGGCCAAGTATGATCTTTCCCGTGCCGCCAATGTAAATTATAGACGACCGGGCGTTGCATTAATTCCAGAAAACGATCCGCCAATTGGCCGCCGCCGTTAAAGCGTTCGTCGATGATGAAGCCCTTTTTATCCAACTGGCCGTAAAACATACGCACCAATTCCAATTGCCCGCGCCCGCCCGTGTTCGACATGTAAACATAGCCCAATTTGCCGTCCGAAAGCTTGTCCACCATCTTGCGGTTATTTTCGATCCATTCGAGGTAGCGCAAATTGATTTCTTCGCCCTGTGTCAGGCATTTTATCACCAGATCATTAGCGTCGCTTTTCTCGCCGGTCTTGCTCACCGTTAGAGAGACCGTTTGTCCGGACAAGCCTTCGAACGCAGCGTAGGGATCTTTTTTCGGATCGAGCGTCACGCCGTTGACCGATAAAATGTAGTCGCCCGCGCCGACGTCTACGCCCGGTTGATCAAACGGCGAGCGCACTTCCGTGTCCCAAACGGCGGGTTGAACAATGCGTTTGATCCGATACAAATTATTGTGCAATTCCCAGTCGATACCAAGAAATCCAGTCACTCGGCGCGGCACGTTTTCAGTGTCGCCGCCAAAAGTATAAGTGTGTCCGGCGCTCAATTCCGCCGCCAGGTTCGATTGAATGTTGCTCACGTCCCAGCGCGTGCGTGCGTCTTCAATCAGCGCGCCATACTGCTTGCGCAAGCCGTCCCAGTCGACTTTGTGCATGGCGGGATCATAAAAGAAATCGCGGTGACGGCGCCAGGTGTCGTTGAAAATCTGCCGCCATTCTTCACGCGGCGTCAGGTTCATCACCAAGCCGTTTGTCGGCACAGGCTTTTCGATTTTCTGCTTCGGCGCGGGCTTGATGACGCCGTACTTGTTGCCGCTTCGTACGAGCAGCGACTTGCCGTCGCCAGTAACAGCCGCGCCGCGAACGTTGCCGATAATCTCTTTTTCTTCGCGTTTTTTGAAATCGTAAAAATGGAGTGAAGCGCCTCGCTCCCCTGAGCCTGTGTTGGGAAAACGAAGGAAAACCAGCTTGCCTTCAAACGGCGCCAGCCAGCCGATATTTCCAGCCTTGGGCGGAAGCAGCACCAGTCGCGACTCAAGATTGTCAAAGTCGATCTCTACACTTACTTCCTCCGATTTTTTCTTCTCCGCATCTTCCTTTTTTTCACTTTCTTCTTTCTTCTCGCCCTCAGGCTTTTTCTCTTCTTTTTTCGACTCATCATTTTTCGGGGCAAGAAGCGAAGGCGCGTCCGGCGTCAGGCTGAGCGAGGCGATTTGGGTTGAATTCGGATAAATCCAGGTGCCGTCATTCATATCGGAATAGGCGGCGGAGAAGCTGCGATTGGTAAGAAAAAACAAGTACTTGCCGTCGGCGCTAAAAACCGGGGTGTTGTCTTCAAAAAAGCCGCTGGTCGCTCGCTGCAAATTTTTATTTTCCACGTCATACAAGAAAATTGCATTGTTCGCATTTTCAAGACCTTGCGTAAACGCGAGCCATTTCGAATCCGGCGACCAGGAAATGGGATAGCCGAATCGCGAGCCGTGTCCGGTGTTCCAATTTGTGTTGCCCGCCTCTGTCAACTCTTTGCTTTCGACATCGACAACATAGATCGAATTTGTCTCATCGATAAAAGCGATTTTCTCGCTGTTCGGCGACCAAAAGAGCGAATAGCCAAAACCTTTGCCGCGATTGGTCAGTTTCCGCAGTTCCGATTTGCCGTCGCTGGATTGCAGGTAAAGTTCGTATTCGCCGGAAAAATCGCTCCAATAGGCGATGAATTTGCCGTCCGGCGACCAGGCGGGATTTTGATCGAAAGCGCCGCTGCTCTGGGTCATGTTGAAGCTGTAGCCCTCGGTCGCGGGAACGTTGAACAACTCGCCGCGCGCTTCAAAAACAACGCGCTTGCCTTCGGGCGAGGCGGTCATGTTGTTGATCCGCCCGCTCACGTCAACGGTGCGAGGCATTTCCGCCGACAAATCACTGACGACGTTGACTTCAACTTGCTTGTACTCATGCGTGCTCACGTCCATCAGGTAAATGCCGCCGCCCATTTCAAATACCAACTCCGAAGGCCCGGCGGACATGAAGGAAATATCGAAATCCTTGAATGTCGTGACTTGCTTCGCGGTTTTTGAATTTGTGTCATATACCCAAATGTTGCGGCGGAACTCTTCGCCCTGATCAGACAAAAAATAAATTTCATCGCCGACCCATGCCGGCTGTCCGTCATTCACGGGATTGTTGGTGATATTCTCGGCGGTGTTGCTGCGCAGGTCGAAAATAACCACGTCAGAAGCCAAACCGCCTTTGTAACGCTTGAAGGGATAATTTTCGGTGATTTTGGTGATGTAGGCGAGGCGATTGCCGTCCTTCGAATAGCTGGCCAATTCGCCGTAAGGTACCTGCAGTTTTTCCGGCAGACCGCCTTCCATGCTCACCAGATAAAGCTGGCGAAACGACTGCCGCCCGCTTTCACGCCCGGAAGCAAACAAAATGCGCTTGCCGTCGGGATGCCAGTCAATCAAGCGATCCGTGTGGGATTGGTAGGTCAGGCGCGTGGGAACGCCGCCCGCCGCAGGCATGACGAACACGTCTTGATTGCCGTTGTAACTTGCGGTGTAAGCGATGTGCTTGCCGTCAGGAGAAAAACGCGGCCATGTTTCTTCGCCCGGCGAATGCGTCACCTGAATCGCCGTTCCCCCGGATTTGGGCATTACCCAAATGTCGCCGCCAAAAACAAACGTAATCTGTGAATCGGAAACGTCCATGTAGCGCATCAATTTCGCATTGATTTGGGCGCCCGCATTTGTGCAAAAGATCAAAAGTCCGAGCAATAACGCCGCCTTTCTCATTTTAACTCCTCCGGTTAGGTAAAAAATTGGGGTTTTAATTTTAGACAGTCTCTTTTGAAAAAAGTTAAAATTCTTCTGTAACAGTTACTTGGCCTTACCGGAAAGCCTTTTCGTGACGTCCAAAATCATGCTTGCGGTCAATTGCGACTGACTGACGACGCCTAGAAAACGCCTATTTTCGGACACAATCGGCAGCCAATTGCGCTGCGTTTTGCCCATGCGGGTCAGAACTTCGTCCTTTGAAAGGCGGTCCGTTACCGCAAGCTTGCCGTCAACAAAACTCGGGACGCCGCGCAGCGCTTCGAGGTCTTCCGGTTTCGCCTCATTGATAAAGCTTACAAAATCCTCCCATGAGTACGGTCCCGGTTCGCGCGCCAAAATTCGAACCAGTTTGTGCGCATTGATTACCCCGAACAAGGAGCCGTCGACGTTACTCAGAACAACATATTCAAAAAAAACATACTGCGTCAAAACATCCAGTTCCCGCCTGATTGCGTCCGCACTGTAACGATTCACGCCAAGTTGATATTCTAATGCTTTGGCGCGGTTGGCGACGGCTTCGGAAACCGTTTTTTCCGCATCATGTCTGGCAACGGCAAAAGCGCCGGTCAAGCTCACCAACGATACTGCGTCTGTAATATTCTGCTTCGAAGCTTTTAAAATAGCGTCGCTTGTCTGCAGCGTGACGCCCTCGCCGCCGACAACCATTTTTTCAATATGACCGGACATGAACATCCAGAGTATGACAAAGCTTACAGCAATAAGAACATCCGTTGGTTTTGCATCAAACTTACCGTCGGATTTGCCGCGCAATATCACCAATCCGGCTACTATTCCCAGAGCAATCGCCAAAATCAAAATGTTAGTCAACATTTTCTCCACCTGAATTAAGGTTGTACTTTGACCCCGTTTACATGTTTTTGGAAGCGATTTTGGGAAATTTGTGTGGCGTCACGCCGTCACCACAACTCCCCTTCACGCCATTCCGCCGAAAGCGGTGCGGCCAAATCCAAAACCGGCGTTTTGGGCAGTCGATAAATCATCGCTTCTTCATCTTCCGGTGAAGCTAAAAGCCCGTCGTCGGTGCGGATAAAAAGCGGGCCTTGCCAAAGCTCCCAGCCAAGTTTCGCGTAGTATTTATGATCGGACGGTGAGAGTGCGGCCAAATCGTAATCCTGCACTTCATCGATCAAGCGTTTCATGATCGCCGCTGCAAACCCGCGCCTTCGGTACGCTTTTTCCGTCGCGACCATCTCGACGTACGCGGTGCGCATGATCGGCGCCGCTCCGGTTTGCAAATATCGCGTCACGCACATGGCGTGACTGACCAACTTTTCGTTAATCAAGCCAAGAACATGCGTCGTGTTCTCGAACGTTTCAAACAAGGCGTCCAGCTCTTCTGCGTAGGCGCGATTGCAGAACGAAATGATATTTTCTATTTCACGATCCGTCATCAGCGCGCTGGGGACAATCTGGATTTTCAAAAGCGATCTTTCCTTTCTTACACTCATTTTTTGTTTTGCTCAATCGCCTGTTTTGCCGCCCTTGCAACAACATTGCGCGGCGATTTCATTTGCGCGGCTTTTTCCAAAAATTCAATATCGTTTTCATCACCGGTGCCGCCAAGCGCTCGTAAAGCTTCCGCTTGCGCGAGATAACTGTCATCTTCGGCGAATCTGGTTTTCAGAAACGATGCAAGCTGCGGTCTCTCGAATTTTCCAAGCGCTTTCAGAGCCGCGACGCGCACTTTGGAGTTTTTGTCAAGGCTGACACGTTCGAGAAGCTTGATGAGTTTGGGAGATTTCGGCAGGGCCTCGACGGCGCTTTTGCGCACGAACCAAAACGGATCATGCTCGCTTGCGGTAGTCAATGCTTTTTCACAGGAAGTACAATCATCCAATTTACCCAACTCAGTCGCCGCCCATGCACGCCCGATGACGTCGTCATTTTCCAATTGATAAATCAATTCTTCCGGCGACTTCTTAAAACGAAGCTCTTTCAAAAGGACATTGTTCGCATCGAAACGCACCAACAATGGTTTTTCCGGAAGCGTCCATTCAATCGTTTCCACGGAATCATTCATCCAAAAGCGACGCACGGAATCAATTTTTGAAGACGCAACGCGGATATCGACCGGAACTCGGAAAACGCCGATGTCGTGACGCTGCTTTTGAACCTGAGCGACACGCAAACGCAGTTTTTTCTTCTGAGCATTCCAAGCGCTTTCGACTTCGAAAATTGGGTGTCCCGCACCGTAGAGCCACTGATCGAAAAACCACTGCGGATCTTGTCCCGTCGCCGTGCGAATGGCATTGATAAGATCGTTCGTGTCGGCCGCTCCAAAAGCATGGCGTTTGAGAAAGATCGACATCGCTTGCCGAAACGGTTCGTCGCCCAAAACGTCGCGCAGCATGTGCAAAACGACCGCGCCTTTTTGGTACAGATGTCGGTCGAACATGTCGTTTGGCCGGTTCCAGCGATTGAACACAATCGGGCGCGTGTACCTGTTTTTCGCTTCGTTCAGGTAAGCGTTTTTCTTGTTCAAAAGATTGACCGCGCCTTCGTCCGCGCCCAAGTCATGGCGCGACCACAAATACTCGCCGTAGGTCGCGAAACTCTCGTTGATCCAGGCGTGCGTCCAATCGCGCATGGTCACCAAATCGCCCCACCATTGGTGCGCCGCTTCGTGCGCCACCAGCCAATGGCTCGAAAAATCCTGTTCCGCCCGTTCGTCGTGAATCGTAGATTGCCCCAGCACCGTCGCGGACGTGCTCTCCGCGCCGCCGCCGATGCCCGGAATCGTCACTTGGTCGTACTTGTCCCACGGATAATCCACGCCGTATTCGCGATTGAAAAACGCGACGATTTCCGGCGTTTTGTGAAACGAACGCATTGCGTCAGGAACGGCTTTCGGATAAACCCAATAATTGATCGGCAGGCTGCCGAGAGAATCCTTGAGGACGACATAAGGCCCGGCGGCGAGTACGTACAAATAGGTCGGGTGCGGCTTGTCGTTCAACCAGTGAAACGTCTTGGTCTTGTTGGTCGCATTTTCCGTGACGCTCAAAAGCTTGCCGTTTGAAAGCGCGTTGTAATCCTTGCGCACTGTGACGATCATTTCGCTCGTCGCTTTGTCGTTCGGATGGTCGTAACACGGAAACCAGTGACGCGCGCCTTCGGGAAAGGAAAGCGTGTTGATGAGTTGAGGATTATCTTCAGTTTCCGCCTTAAAATCAAGGCCAAGATCGTAGCCCGCGGACATGCCGAATTCTTCCGGGTTCACGTCCACGCCTGTCCCGGAATAAATCACTGTGAAAACCGTCGTGTCGCCGTAATCGATGCTGTTCGCAAGCTGGATTTCCAGCACGCCGTCGCTGTGTTGAAACGGCAGCGTCGCCCCTGATTTGTCGCTAACCGCATCAACGGTGAACGTCTCGGCGTCAAGCGCAGCGCGGACAAAATCGTCTTTCAGTGCAACCAGCGTGATTGTCGTTTCGCCCCACATCGATTTCGTCGATTCGTCGAAGCGCAGTTTTATGCGATAATGCTGCACGTCGAAATCATGACTGCGCTCAGCCTGGACAGGTCTTGAATAGACGTCGATTTGCGCTTGAGCGAGTGCAGGCAGGAAAAATAAGGCGGCTAAAAACGAAAAGAGAATTCGTTTCTTGTTTTTGATTGGATCAACCGGATTCACAGGATTGACTATCGGTATGTTTTTGATGAGAGATAATGCAGGGTCAGGAATCTGGTTGAGCAAAGAAATCATTTAAGGCTCCGGCTTTTGGTTATCACAATACCCCATTGCAGTTTTCCATCTTTGGTCTCAAGATTCTATTCTTGGCTCTATGTCGAATTGAGTGTGTGAAACGCTTAAAAGCTTACGCCGAAGGCGTTATACTCCACAGCCCAGGGTTCC
>CAXHAT010000156.1:0-19059 GCA_964014485.1 uncultured Deferribacteres bacterium | reverse complement strand
TGGGCGTCTCGAAATTAGGTTGGGGGTAGAGCGCCGCCGCCGAATGACTTTGATAGAATGTTGCTGTATTATGAAGCTAGCGCGTAACATCAGTGAGTATCAAAGATTCAATCTGGACTCTCCCGGAACCCGTGTTTAACGTTTTTTTAACAGGGGCTTTATAGCGGGACTGAAACCAACTGCCGTCAGCTCCGTAATGCGGCTCTATCAAACTCATTTGCAAATGATTGTCAAAAAGGAATATATGATGTTTATTACAAGGAATGGAAAGAGCTTCAACCCGACCGGCGTTGAACTCGGAAAGATAAAAGAGACCGAAGAAAGCCTCGCTTGGTGGAAATCCAGGAAACCAGTCAAAACGATAGAACGCGACCATAAACTCAATTTGCAATCCACGCACAAAAGAGCCGGTGAAATCGGTTTTGTTGGCGCGCTTGCCCTAACGTTGGGTTTTTCTTTTGCAATGCGTTCATACGCTCCCGAATCAAAAAGCTTTGATTTTGTCCCTGAAGAATTGATCGTCGAACAGATTCCGCCTACCGAACAAATCGTTCGTCCGCCGGTTCCTGAAAGACCTGCGATTCCGATTCCTTCAGAAGACGATGAAATCCCGGAAGACGAGACGATTCATTTTGCTGAAATCGATTTTGAAGACATTCCTCCGCCCCCGGACGCGCCTGCCGAAACTGTGGAAGAGTCATTCATTTTTGTCGAGTATGATACGCCGCCCAAGCCTATCGGCGGCATGTCGGCGCTTTACAAAAACCTCGTTTACCCCTCTATTGCGAGGAAAGCGGGAATTGAAGGGCTTGTGATCGTGACTGTACTGGTGAATGAGCAAGGGACGGTCGAGCGCGCCAGCGTTTTAAAAGGAACCGGCAGCAAAGTTGGTTTTGAAGACGCTGCAGTTGCTGCAGTGCAAGACGTCAAATGGAGCCCGGCGATGCAGAGGGACAGGCCGGTGAAAGTAGAAATCAATATCCCCATTCGTTTTAAATTGAAAGCAACGACCACATAAACAAAATAGCGACAGCACAAAAAAGCCGCTCTGAAATTTCAGGGCGGCTTTTTTATTTTGTAAGCTATTGAATCAGGCGAAACATTCAGATCAAGCAAAAAGCGGGTTGTCCACAAGCCTGGCAAATTTTTCGATCCACTCAAGCTGTTCAAGAGTTTCCGGAACTTCAAATCTGCGAGCAACTCGAATTCGTTGAAGGGCTTTTTTTACATCCACGCCTGTTTCAATAAGAAGACAGGCGGCAATCAGAGGCGCTCTGCCAATTCCCTGTCTGCAATGAACGCCGATCGTCTCCCCAGTCTCCAGCTTTTTATCTAATTTTTGAACGAGCTCCATCGTCGATTTTTGCGAAACAGGCGTTTCTCGATCTGGAATTGGGAACGAAAGGTAGTCAAGGCCAATTTCTTGGCAAAAACGAGCTTCATCTTTTAGCCCAAGCGAATCAGCTTCTTGCGGTTCGAGCAAGGAAACAACAGTCGTTAATCCTGCTTCGCTCCAGGTTTTTGTATCATCTTTCAACCAATCGCCGCCGCGTGGTCGATGCACAATCGCAAGTCTGCCCGGCGATTCAGTTGGAATCCAGTAAGGGCCTTTATTCATGATCTACTCAAAATCTTTAGTTCTGTCAATGATTTCTCTCGGAAGCGAATCAATATTATACCCGCGCTGTTTTAAAATATAAACCCGATGATGTCCGTCCAACATTGTTCCGTCTTCCCGTGTTTTAAGCGTGTTTGGCGATCCCGGCCGCAGCGTTTCGAGCAAATGCGCTGTCGAAACTCTGCGCAACGCCGCAAGCTTTGATTCAACCAATGTGCTTTCCGTGTGCAACGGTTTCAATTTCGGCCGCCCATCTTTTCCCCTCAAACTTAGTGATTCAAAGTTTATCTTGCTATCTGATTTTATATCGCGCCAGCTTTCGATGCAAATTTGCCCTGTCCGTCTGTAGAATTCTCGCCATCTTGCTCACATTCCCCTTGCTTTGCTCGTAGGCGCTGACTAAAAGTGAATGCTCATAGCTCTCCAAAAGCTCCCGCAAAGAACCGCTGCCTACAGCGCCGGCTTCAATCTTCCCGCGCGAGGCCGAAAGATCAGGCAAAATTCGCTGCAAGTCTTCGAGCTTAATCTCATCACGCTCAACCATAATCGCAGCGCGCTCCATGTAATTGCGCAGTTCTCGCACGTTGCCTGGCCAGGCGTATTCTTGCAACAGGCGAGCCGCATCAGTAGACAGCCGTTTTTCTTCTCCGCGCGGCGCTCCGGCTTTTTTCAGAAAATGCCTCGCCAGAAGTTCTATGTCTTCGCGATGTTCCGCCAAGCTCGGCACATGTAAAGGCAAAACATTTAATCGAAAATACAAATCGCTGCGAAATTCGCCCTTCTTGATTGCCGTTCGCAGATTTTTGTTCGTCGCCGCAATGACGCGAACGTCAAATGGAATGGCCTGCGTTCCCCCGACGCGGACAAACTCATTTTCCTGCAGCACGCGCAGCAATTTCGCCTGCGTTTCCAGCGCCATGTCTCCAACTTCGTCTAAAAAAAGCGTACCGCCGTCCGCTTCCTCAATCATGCCGATTTTCCGGTCGTAGGCTCCGGTGAAAGCGCCTCGTTCATAACCAAAAAGCTCGCTCTCAATCAACTCACGCGGGATCGCGGCGCAGTTTACTTTGACCAATGGATTGTCTGCACGCGCGCTGCCGTGATGCAGCGCTTCCGCAACCAATTCTTTACCCACGCCGTTCGGCCCCGTAATCAAAACCCGCGCATCTGAAGCCGCGGCCTTCGATATCTGCTTTTTCAAAGCCGTCATCACTTCCGAGTCGCCAAGCAGTTCTTTCCGCGCCGATTCGGCTGCGCTTTTTCGTAAATAATTCGCCTGCCGAGAAAGCTTAATTTGCGTTGCACAGTTGCGAACTTCGAGCAGGAGTTTTTGTGGGATGAACGGTTTTTCGAGGTAGGTGTACGCACCGTTTTCGACTGCTTCCAGCGCCTGTACAACATGTTGGCGGTCAGTGATAACGATTACACGCGCGTCGGGGTGCTCTTCTTTAATTTGATCCAGATTGGTGGAAAAATCGCCGGCAATGAAATCAATCCCGAGCAAAACAATATCAAAATGCTGGGTGCGTTGCAAAATTTTAGGCAATTGCTCCGGCAAGCATTTGTGCGTAGAAAAACCTGCACCGGTCAAAACGTCTGAGAGATTTTCGTGGGCTTGGAAACTATGGTCGGCGAGCAGAATGTCCATAACTTGAATGTTTGTAATTTATGCGCATGAAACGCTTACAAACTGATGTTACGCGCGGTAGCGCATATACTGAGTCTTATAGCAAATCTTGTCTCATTAGCGCCGGGCTTCAGCCCGGCGGAAGAGATGACATCCGTCTTCAAAAATCTCAGCTCTGAAGAGCGAAGCTAATGAGAATCAAAAGCTGCCCTCAGACTCTGACCGTGCACGTCAAACGATGCCTGCGTAACATCAGTTACAAATTGTTCTCCGGGAAGGGATTGGAGTAGGTTTTGAAATTATTGTCCTTTTTCCAAAGTCGTCTCCGCGCTCAACATCGCTTGCAGTTGCGCCGTTTTTTCATGCGAAGTCCGGAACCGCAATTCAATCTTGTCTTCGATGTCGCGCCGCTCCAGCACGGTCGCCATCGCATAGACTTTTGCCAACAACCGCCCTTGCGACGAATGCAAAACAACGGACGACTCCTGCTCATGCGTACGCGAAAATTTGACCAGCGCCGCCTTGAATTCTTCCAAAAACATGCCGCGCCTAGCGGAAATGAACACCGACGGATTATATTTTTCTTTCAGCGTCGCAATCATGCCCGGCGTTTCCAACTGATCGACCTTGTTAAAAACGTAAAGCTGATCGCGATCCGTCAAGTCGAGGTCTTTCAAGACTTCGTTCACCGTCTCGATTTGTTCTTCAAATTGCGGATGCGTTACGTCGATGACGTGCAAAAGCAAATCCGCCTCACGGGCTTCTTCCAGCGTGCTTTTAAAGCTCGCGACGAGATGGTGCGGCAGTTTTCGGATAAAGCCGACCGTGTCAATCAAAAGAATCGATTCGTGCTTCGCAATTTCCAGCGCACGGACGGTCGCGTCCAGGGTGGCGAACAGGCGGTCTTCCACCAGGACATTGGCGGAAGTCATTGCCTGCAGCAGGGTGGATTTGCCGACGTTTGTGTAGCCGACCAACGCAGCTTTGAATACGCGGTCGCGGTGCTTGCGGCGCAGGCTGCGCTGCCTTTCGATTTTTTCCAAATCCTTTTCAAGGCTGGAAATGCGCTTGCGAATCATACGGCGGTCAACTTCGAGCTGGGTTTCGCCCGGCCCGCGCGTGCCGATGCCGCCGACCTGCCGCGAAAGGTGCGTCCATTGCCGCGTCAGGCGGGGGAGCAGGTAGTGCAATTGCGCCAGTTCCACTTGCGTGCGCGCCTCGCGCGTTTTGGCCCGCCGCGCGAAAATATCCAGAATCAATCCGCTGCGGTCGATGACTTTTTTCTTGACCACATTGCCGATGTTCTTGGCCTGCGCTGGAGTGAGGTCGTCGTCAAAAATGAGCATGTCCGCCGCGAGGTCTTCGACCATTTCATTTAATTCTTCAACCTTGCCGCGCCCGATGTAGTAAGTCGTGTCGATTTTTTTGCGCTCTTGCACAATGGTCTCGATCACATTCGCGCCGGCCGTGTCCGCCAACAAGGCCAATTCCTCCAAATGCTCCCGCGTTTGCCAGCGCGAAAAATTCGGCCCCGCCACCCCAACCAAAATCGCCTTTTCTGAAAGTTTACCGTTCTTCTCGATCAAGTATTTTTTCTCTCCAAATGTGAATTTTCAACGCGGAGTGCGCAAAGAACGCTGAGAAAAAACTCCGTGACAACTCAGCGCCTTCACGGTCTCTACGTTGAGCTTTTTTGAATCATTCACTGGGTGCAGAACGCAACCCGACAGCTTCTAGAATAGCATCTATTATCAAATGTTGTTTTTTATCTTTTTCCCAATACCGGTTAGTTCAAACCACCCTACTTCATCCGGCAAATCCTCAGTATCAATCTTTATACCCTTCAGATGATTGTAAGGCTCTGACTTATATTCTACCAAGCCAACTTCAATTAATGCAGCAACATGGTCATTTCCAAACCCATTTTCAAAAAGCATTTCATAAAACCCATCGCAAATATGATCGGGCAAGCAATATCCATCCATTATTTTTAACAACTCTTTCACACGGTTCCGATCTTTGAATAAACCCTGTTTTACTAAACCTTCTACGCCGCCAATATCTGCGAAGTTTTTTGAAGAAGCACCAATCAATTCTAATAATTCACTTGCAGTGACCAAAATTCGCGCGCAAGAGCGTTCTTGTATTTTACTTCCATCATGTGCGGTGTAATTCCTGTAGTATGAGAATGCACCCTTGAACCAAGTATGCGCATGCTTTTGCAAATCATCGCCAAAGGGAACTCGAAGTTTTATTCCTTTGTCCTTTCCGAATAAAGTGGATACAAGATTAACCCCATATTTATTTGTCTCTCCAGACTTCTCTTTTAATGCGAGTTCAACTTGAATCATTGCCTCATGCGCTGCATGTTTGAAATGACTATCCTGAAATAGTTTTTCACAATGCTGCAAAATCCTAGGATGCAATAAGTCTTTTATTGATAAATTCATTCTAACCCTCTTGACCGAAACAACAACATTATCCGCCAGCGCGGTTATTAAAGCCAAAATCAAAAACAAGCGCCATAATTCCGTGCCGAAGCGCAGGTCGGCACTCAAAACCCCGGTTCTTGGTGCCACGGCTTTCTCGATTATTTCACCTGAAGTTATGCCCAAATTGAATTCACTGTTGTCATTTGCTCCAAAAAGATTATTTTGATACAAAACGGAGTAGGCATTATGCTCACATCAGAGTTGACTGAAACAAAATTAAAGTCTCAACTTGTCGGTGAGTTAGATAAGTTGAACAAAGAGCAGTTGCTGGCTATCCATCAAATGATTTCGCGTATGATTGCGGAAGATTTGGTTGATGCGGTAACGGAAGATTGGAAAAGCGAGAAAGTTGACCGAAGCGCCGTCCAGAAAGCCATTGATGCGTACAGACTTCTGAAACCTTACAGCCCGCCAGTCTCTTGAAGGTTGTCGTCGACACAAATGTGTTCGTCGAATCGCTCTCCCGAACGAGCCCGTATCACGCCATTTTCCAAAATCTGGTAGATGGGCGATTTTTTATCTGCTTTTCGAATCCAATTCTGCTGGAATACCAGGAAATCTTATCGACTCTTCATCGCCAAGAAAATGCAGATCGATTATTGGATTTTTTGACAATCTCACCCTTCGCCCTCCCGTTTGATCCTCATTACCACTTTCATCTCATCGCTGAAGATCCGGATGACAACAAATTCGTAGACTGCGCCTTCGCTGCAAACGCCGACTATATTGTCACGAGCGATCATCATTTTGACGTTCTACAAAATATCGAATTTCCAAAAATTCAAATCATCAAGCCCGAAGCGTTCATCGAGCTCCCGCAATAGAACGCTACGTTTGAAGAAAATTCAAGAGAAACCATGCCTTCATTCCCCGGCCTTCGACCGAAACAGCAACATCTCCGTCAGCGCAGTAATTAAAGCCAAAATCAAAAACAAGCGCCACAGTTCCGTGCCGAAGCGCAGGTCGGCGATGCTGCTTGCGAGGGGAGCCTCGGCGGGCAGGGCGAGGACGTTTTCTTCGCCGAAGATAGTTTCCAATTGTTCCACATCGATCTCAGACTGGCGCGGCTCCGCCGGGTCGAAATTGGCGGCCCAAACGAAGCGTGTTTGCTGGTCGGCGGCGAGGGCGTAGAAGCCCGCATCGCCGGTCTCTGTGAGCGAGACGAGGTAGGCGCCGCCCTTCACTTGCGGACGCAAGCGCTGCACGGCTTTGTCAGGCGTCTCCACTTCAAATTGTTGCAAGTTCAAGCCTGTGAGCGAGGTCGCGGCGGTCTCGCCAGTGAGAATTTCCTGCCCGCGACTGCCGCCCTGTTCGGAGACGTAGCGCACGCTGCGGTTGACCAATGGTGCGAAGATGCCCTTAAAAGTCAAGTCCGACCAATTCGCGTCCGCAGAAGCGAGAAATGTAAAAAGCACGCCTTGCTTGAATCGTTTTTCCAGTAAAAACGGCGCGTCGTTAGAGTAACGCATGATGACTTCGGCTTCATCGTTGGGGCGCGCCAGAACGGTGAAACGAAACGCCGGGGAATCGATTTCGCGCTTCTCTTTTTCACCGCTAAAAATCCCCTGAAAAACCGGATGGTCAAAATTGGTTTTGCCGATGCGCAGAATGTTAGCGCCGTCGGTCAGACTGCCAATCGATTCGCCCAGCACGCCGATCTCGAAGCGCGCGAAAACTTCGTCGTTGTAGTTGCGCAAATCCACGTCTCCGCCGAGAAAAATCATCGCCCCGCCGCCCATTTCCACGAAGGTTTGCAGCTTTTGCGCGGTCACGCCCTGCACGCGCGGGATGTTGCACAAAATCACTGCGTCATAAGCCGAAAAAGTCTCGGCGGCGAGGCGATCTGCGTCGACTTCCGTCAACGCCAGCGTTCCCTCCGTCTGCGATTGCCCCAGCGCCAGGCGAACGAAAAGCCGGTCGCGCGCCGTTTTGCCAGCGAGCAAGACTTTTGTTTGCTCAGGAATGTGAAATTGTCCAAACCGGCGATTGTCGGCCAAAAGATTGTCGTTTTCCAGTTCCGCGGTCAAAAGCTGGTAGCCCGGCTTGTCCGGCACGACGCGCATGAGCACGCTGCGCTCCTGATTGGCCGGAACGTCGATCTGCGTCTGCGCCACGCGTCCGCCGTTGAGCAGCAGGTAGACCAATTTGCCGTTTTCGTCCACCGACCCGGTGTTCGCGACGGTGATTTGTACTTCCGTTGGCTGGTGCAATTCGAAAATCTGGTTTTTGATTTCAAGACCGGTGATCGCCAGATTTCTTGCGGTCTCTTCTTCCCATTCGAGATGGAACAGGCGGATGTTTTGCGGCGTCCCGGCGTTTGCCAAATCTTTCGGAAGAGCGGCGTGGTTGTCTGAGAGCAGGTAGATTTCTTTGTTGAGCAAATTGGAGCGCGCGAGTGCGTCAACGGCCAAAGCTAAGGCGCCGTCAAGATCGGTTCCAACAGCTTCCTGCTCGATTTTGGCCAACGTTTGCAACGCCGACGACGACGAATGCACAGGCTCGGGATTGACTTTCCGGGCCGGAAAGCCTGCGGTGATGAAATGGATTTCGTCGCCGTTTTGCATGATTCCCGCCAGTTCTTTCGCCTTATTGGCCGCCGCCGTAAATTTGCTCTGCCCAAGCCGGGTCACGCCCATGCTGAGGCTGTTATCGACGATCACCGCCATCGCCGTGTTCGCGTCATCGCCGACAAACGCGGCGTTGCTTTTGAGCGTCGGGCGCAGGAAGGCCATGACGAGAAAAAGAATGAGCAACGTGCGCAAAATGAGCAATAGAATTTGCCGAATTTTGACCTGCCGGATTTTCTCTTTCTGCATTTCCTTGAGAAATTGCAGCGTACTGAACGGCGCGGTCTTCAGTTTTTTCCGCGTGAACAGATGAATTAGAATCGGAATGGCCGCGGCTAGCAAGGCCCAGGCGAGGAAGCTGTTGAGGAGTGTGAACATACAATCGAGGTTTATATAGTTGTTTCGCTAATGCGCCGCCCCAACTGTCATTCAGGAGGAATCTATTTTGCCTGACCCTTGGATGATAGATGGAGCGATCGGCGACAAAGAGCGAAGATTCTTTGATAAGAGCGTCTTGGGGAAGACTGCTCTATCGCCCCGCTTCAAAATAGATTCATCCTGAATGACAAGCAGAGACGTTTTGAAGAAAAAATATGTTAATGCCTTTTCAAACAAGCAGGAAGTTCTTGTTCGGATTTTTTGTTGCGATTAACTCCCATTTCTTCTCCCTGTTCATATCCTTAATTTCTTTTTCTCTGGCAATCGCAAAGTTGATATCGGTGTGATATTCGTAATAGACGAGTTTGTGGCAGTAATATTTTCCAGCGAAAGTTTGATCGTCACCCCGGTTGAGAAAATGTCGTTTTATTCGATTTTTCAGGTTGTTTGTCACTCCGGTGTAGAACACTGTTTTTCGTGGGTTTGTCGTGATGTAGACGTAGTAGTTGCCTTTGCTCATGGTCGTACTTGGCAGAGTTTGTAAGAAACTTCCTCGCCGAATTGCAGGTGAAAATAACGGCTTCTTTCCCCGTAGTCAAAATGGATTCCTCCTGAATGACAGGCGTTTGGTGAGAAAAGGAGTGGTCTTGGCTCGTGCTCTCTAAAAACCCAATTTTTTCAAAAGCCCAAAGCGTTTTTTCTCCGGCGTTGCGACGATTGGCAGCGGTTCGGGTACTTTGAGTTCGTCGCCGTGCATGGCGCGCCAAGGGTTTTCGTGAAAAATCTTCTGTAAGTAATCTTGATCGTAGTGTTCTTTCATGATTCGATAAGCGTCGCCGATGATGAGCGGGCGGCGCGTTGAATTATGCCCGTCGCTGCCGATGAAATGGACGAGTCGCGCGTCCAATAGTTTAAAAGCCAATTGCCGAACTTGCTCGCCGTACATGCCGTCGAGGCTGCCGGCGTTGATTTGCATCAACACGCCGCGCTGCACGAATTCGTAGGCGCGCATTGGGTTGCGGACCAAGCCCAAGTTTCTTTCCGGATGTGCGAGAATGGGCGTTTTCCCATCGACGATGAATTCGAAAAACTTGTCGTCCGCAAACTTGGGAATCCCTTGCATCGGAAATTCGACGAGAAAGTACTTCCCGTTGTTGTTATAAGTCGAGATGCGATGTTCAAGTTCAAGATCGGGGCTGTAATAAAGCTCGGCGGCGAGATGCAGCTTGAGCGGAATTTGCTCGCGTTTCAGCAGCTCCTTGAGCTGGGCGAATTTCTCAAGAATCTCATTTTCTTTGTCAAAATCTCTGGCGGTAATCATATGGTGCGTGATTGCGAGCTGTGTCGTGCCGCTTTCGTACGCTTGGCGAACCATCGCCATGGTTTCTTCCCACGAGGTTGAGCCGTCGTCGATTTTTGGCAGGACGTGAGAATGTATATCGTAAAGCTGTTTCACCTGAGATGTCATACTTCGTTGTTTTCCTGGATGCTTTTCTTGTTTATCGGCTTCTCGAATGTCATTCCCGCAGAAGCGCACGTCGATAAAGAGATCGTGGATAACTCGATGCTCTTATTAGCCCCGTGCTTCAGCGCGGGGACGAGGTAAAGCGCATCCCCTTTTTCTCCCATCGCGCCAGCGCGATGGGAGAAAAAGAAGAAAGAATTCACGCTCATCACCGGGCTGAAGCCCGGCGCTAATGAGACATTTGCAAGTTATCCACATTGTTTTTATCGCACCAGCGTGGAGACGGGAATCCAGAAGTCTTGCGCAATTTATTGGATTTCCGCCTCCGAGGGAATGACGAAACGATAGCTGTTTATATTTTAGGACCAGCGTGTAACATCAGTTACTCATTCACATGCGTTGCTTCAGCGAAAGCTCTGATAAGACTGAGATCGGAGTTGGATTCGAGCACATTGCCCGTGACGATAAAATTCGCCCCGGCTTCAACGCGGGCTCTGGCTTGTTCCGGCTTGCGCAAGCCGCCGCCGACGATAACCGGAAGGTTGACGTAGTCCGAAACTTCACGCACCATTTCGACTTTAACCGCCTTTTCGGCGCCGCTGCCAGCCTCGAGGTAGATCATTTTCATGCCGAGGTATTGTGCGGCCAGCGCCGTGGCTTTCGCAATGTCAAATTTGCCGCGCGGCATTGCGCGCGTGTTGCTCATAAATTCTGCGCTGGTTAATTTGCCGGATTCGATGAGCATGTAACCGGTGCTGATTGGCTCCACGCCATGATGGCGGATGATCGGCGCCGCCTTGACTTGTTCGCCGATTAAATAGTACGGGTTGCGACCGCTAATCAGCGACAAAAAAAGAATCGCGTCGGCGTGTTTGCAAATTTGCATCGTGCTGCCGGGGAACATGATGACCGGAATGTCAACAACGTTTTTGATCGCTTTGACCAGGTCGTCGAGCCCGGAATTGAGCAGCATGCTGCTGCCGACAAAAATTGCGTCCGCACCGCCGCGCGCCGCTTTTGCCGCCAGATCAATGCTTTTCGCCTTTTCGAGCTTGTCCGGATCGATGAGCACGATGTACCCGCCGCCGCGCTCATTCGCCGTTTTTAACAGGTCGCGAAAAATGGACAAAATTTCTCCGAGGAGAGTTGTGAATTATTGGACGCAAAACCGCAAACGTACAAAAACGATGACATGACTTTTGTGTGTTTGCGGCTTGCGTCGAACTGGAGATTTAGTTACCGGTCAAGTCTTTCAAAATTGCGGGAAGGCTCGCAAGAGCTTGGTCGAGCTTGCCGATCTCTTTCGCGCCCGCAAGCGCCAAATGCGGTTTGCCGCCGCCCGAGCCGCCGGCAATTTGAGCAACGCGCTTGACAATGTCGCCGGCGCGCAGCTTGTGCTCTTTAATCAAATCATCGGTGACGATGCAGACAAAGGAAACTTTGTCGTTGATTGCGGCGCCGAGCACGCCAACGCCTGAGCCGAGTTTGTTGCGTAAGGTATCGCTCATATTCCGCAATTCGTTCACGTCAGTCGCCGCGACTTTAGAGCTGACGTAGCGAAAACCATTGAAAGATTCAGCGGCGCCCGCTAATTCAACGATTTCTCTCTGCGCCATTTTCATACGCAGCCGGGCCACCTCGTGCTCAAGACTTTTACGTTGTTCCAGAATTTCATGAACTCGTTCCGGCAGGGTTTCAAGGTCGCTGTTGAGCATTTCCCGCAAGTGGTTCTGGACTTTCTTTTCCGAACGCAAAAGCGCATCGGCCTTCGAGCCTGTCACAGCCTCAAGACGACGAATGCCCGCTGCTGCGCTGCTTTCGCTCAAGATTCTGAAATAACCCGCTTCTCCAGTGTGATTCAGGTGTGTACCGCCGCAGAGTTCCAGGCTGTAATCGCCCATTTTCACGACGCGAACAGTCTCGCCGTACTTCTCTTCGAAAATCGCCATCGCGCCGAGTTTGCGCGCTTCAACGTAGGACATGTTCGTCGTGGTCACCGGCAAATTGGCTCGAATATGCTCGTTAACCTGAGTTTCGATTTTTTCCAACTCTTCCGGCGAAATGCGCTGAAAATGCGTCACGTCAAAACGTAAATGATCCGGCGCAACCAAACTTCCCGCCTGCGAAACGTGCGTTCCGAGCGTATCGCGCAGCGCCTGGTGCAAAAGGTGCGTGGATGAGTGGTTGCGCGCCGTGTCTTTGCGCAAAGCCTGGTTCACTTCTGCGTTCACATTCGGCGAGGCCGCGGTCCCGCTTTTCATCTTTCCAATATGCACAACGTGCGAACCGATTTTGCGAACGTCAAAAACGTCAATTTCGAAACCGTCGCCTTTAACGACGCCTTTATCGCCAACCTGGCCGCCGGATTCGGCGTAAAAAGGCGTCTCAGCGAGCGTGAATAAAACGCCGTCAGGGCTATCAACAAGATTGCGAATTTCAGTGGCGGTTTCGAGTTGATCGTAGCCGACGAATTTCGAAGCTTCGCCCTCCGAGAGCGCCGGCCAGTCGTCCGGTTGAAAATCGATATTAAGCTCAAATTTCCCCGCTTCACGAGCCCGCGTGCGTTGCACTTCCATCGCTTTCTCGAAACCATCGGCGTCTACGGAAAGACCCTGCTCGCGCGCCATCAATTCTGTCAAATCGAGCGGAAAGCCGTAAGTGTCGTAAAGCTTAAAAGCGTCTTCCCCGGCGATTGTGTCGCTTTTTTGAGCTTTCAAAACCGCGACGATTTTATCGAAAATTTCCAGGCCGCGATCGAGCGTATTGTTGAAGTTTTCTTCTTCGGATTTGATGACGAGCGCAACGTATTCTTGCTTCTCGCGAAGTTCCGGGAAAACGTCACCCATCGTCTTGGCGAGAGTCGCGACAAGCTTATAGAAAAACGGTTCGTTTAAACCCAGCGTGCGGCCGTAGCGCGAGGCGCGTCGGAGGATGCGGCGCAAAACGTAGCCGCGCCCTTCGTTGGAAGGCATGGCGCCGTCGGCAATAGCAAAGCTCAGCGTGCGAATATGGTCGGCGATGACGCGATGCGCAACGCCGTCGCCCTCACCAGTGTATTTTACGCCCGAAAGTTCTTCAACCGCTGCAATAAGCGGGGTAAAAATATCCGTGTCGTAGTTGGACGTCTTGTTTTGCAAAACACGAACGGCGCGTTCGAATCCCATGCCCGTGTCGACATGAACCGCAGGGAGTTTTTCCAAGTTTCCGTCCTTGCCGCGATTGAACTGGATAAAAACCAGATTCCAGATTTCGATTACGTCCGGACTGTCGGCATTGACGAGATTGCCGCCGCTGCCGTCCGGCGTTAAATCGATGTGGATTTCTGAACAAGGGCCGCAAGGGCCGGATGCGCCCATTTCCCAAAAATTGTCTTTCTTATCGAAGCGCAAAACGTGGCTGGGATCGATGTCCGTCACTTCTTTCCAAAGTTGTTCCGCTTCCGTGTCGGGCTCCAGACCGTCGCTCTCATCTCCGGCAAAAACCGTAGCGTAGAGGCGGTCTTTCGGCAGCCCCCAAACTTCCGTCAAAAGCTCCCAGGCCCAGGCAATGGCTTCTTTTTTAAAATAATCGCCGAACGACCAGTTGCCGAGCATTTCAAAAAAAGTGTGGTGGTAGGTGTCATAGCCGACTTCTTCCAAATCGTTATGCTTGCCGCTGGCGCGGATACATTTTTGCGTATCGGCGACGCGTTTGCTGGTCGGCGTTTCGAGGTCGAGAAAAATATTCTTGAATTGGTTCATCCCCGCGTTGGTAAAAAGCAGGGTCGGATCGTCCAAAGGCGCTACTGTACCGCTTGGCACAATGCTGTGTTCTTTGCTTTTAAAAAAGTCTAAAAAAGATTGTCTGACTTCTGAGGCTTTCATCATTTCTGTTCTAAGTTAATCCTGAGATTTTTTGATTTCTAACCTGAGTTATTCATTAACCGCCAATTTACACTCAACTGCTCAAAATGTCATTCCCGCACAGGCGGGTATCCAGAATTGCACTCCAGTCATTGGTATTTCTGGCTTCCCGCCTGCGCGGGAATGACGCTTATGAATAGTTCAGGCTAACTGTCGTTTTCACGCTCCGCCAATCGTGTCATTCAGGATGAGTCTATTTGGCTGAACTAAAGGATTGGGCCAAATAGATTCCTCCTGAACGACATTTTGGGCAGGAGTCGGCTTTATGGAAAAGTCACAATAACCAAGAGAATATATGCGGTTTCGATGTGGTCTGCGTAAGGCGGGAAGATACAACAGTTTGTAAAAAAAAACATGCAATTGTTTTGTTATGATTGCGGGAAAAACCGCGCAAGCGCGGCGTTAATGACTTCCCATGAAAAGCCTTTTCTTTGCAAGAAAGCGGCGAGGCGGGCTTTGGCTTGAGGAACCGGCAGATTTTTGAGTCGGGCAGAACGTTTTTCGGCAAGCTTTCGCGCCAAATTCTGCTCGTCAACTTGAGCGTAAGCTTCGGAAATTGCCGCGTCGCGAGTCGGTTCGGAAACGCCCAATTGGCGCAGACGCTCTTGCAGCCAGCGCCGGCCGACGCTTTTTTGACGGATCATGGCGTCGGCGTATTGTTTTGCGAAAATGCTGTCGTCGATGTAGCCAAGTTTCTCACATCTTTCGATGGCGCGATGAACGACGGTTTCGGGATATTGAAATTCAGTGAGACGCTTTATCACTTCCTGGCGGCTGCGCGGACGGGAGGCCAAAAAACGAAAGGCGCGGCTGCACGCGCCTTTGAATTCTTCGTCATTGAGAATTTTTTGAATCGTTTCACTTTCAATAAAATCGCCGACGCGGAGTTGGAACTTCTCCAGAACTTCCCGGTCAAGCCCGAAAGCAAAGGATTCGTCGATGAACACGGAAACGCGGGAAGGGCGTTTTTTCTGCGGTTCAATCGCGGTTAAGCGTCCGGACGGGGACGTTTCTGACATTTAAGTACTTTCCCGGTTGTCACTTCTGCTTGACTGTGTAATGGCCGCCGTTTGGATGGGCGAAAAAGCAATCACATGATAGAGGTCTATCACTTTTAACCCAGATGAGTCTGCCCCTATTTGCGTCGAACCAATCAGCGACTCTTTTTTTGAACTTGATGCGGTTGGCGTGTTTTCTGCGGGTATAATTCCAATACCCCTGCCCTCCATTTCGAGGTTCGGGAGAGTCCGGATCTTCAGCGAGTTCCAATATCGGAATACCGTAGATAATTTCACGAAGTGCGGCTAATGCCAAATCCGCGACTGTATAATCCCCGCCGGTATTTGGCACAGGGTTTAAAGTTCGCGTCGAATCGTCTAATTTTTCGATCAAAAGCGGGACGGCGGCTAACTTTCCGCGAACAATGGTCCAAAACAATGCGTCGCCGCACCCCAAGTCACCAATTTTTGAGCGACAAATATAAGGAACACTACTCACTTCGTTCAGTCTTGAGATTTGCTTTTCAATCGCTGATTGCCCATAGATCGTCAGCGTTGCAACGAAAAGGGCAATGAAGATAAAAACAAATTTTACCCGTTTCATTTTTCTTGAGCGGCGGGCTTTTCCGCGGGTCGGATCAGTCCCATCGCTTCACGCACTTGCGCTTCAATCGTCGCCATCAATTTCGGATTTTCTTTTAAATATTTCTTCACATTTTCGCGGCCTTGTCCCAAGCGCTCCTCGCCGTAAGAAAACCACGTGCCGCTTTTTTGCACGAATTCGTGTTTCACGGCCAAATCGATCAAATCGCCTTCTTTGGAAATGCCCAGCCCATACATAATGTCAAATTCCGCCTCGCGGAACGGTGCGGAGATTTTGTTTTTGACAACTTTGCATTTTGTGCGATTTCCGGAAATTTGATCGCCTTGTTTGATGCTCGCAATGCGGCGAATGTCGATTCGAACCGATGAATAGAATTTTAGCGCGCGTCCGCCCGTCGTCGTTTCCGGATTGCCGAACATAATGCCGATTTTCTCTCGAATCTGGTTGATGAAAATCACCGAGGTGTTCGATTTGCTGATCGCCCCGGCCAATTTCCGCATCGCCTGGCTCATCAAGCGCGCCTGCAAGCCAACTTGTGCGTCGCCCATCTCGCCCTCAATTTCCGCTCTGGGCACCAACGCCGCTACGGAATCGACGACGACAATATCAAGCGCCGTGCTGCGCACCAAAGTTTCGGTAATTTCCAGCGCTTGCTCGCCAGTGTCCGGCTGTGAAATGAGCAAATTATCCGTGTCTACGCCCAGCGCTTTTGCATAAACTGCGTCCAGTGCGTGCTCGGCGTCCACGAATGCGGCGAGTCCGCCCGCCTTCTGCGCCTCGGCGATAACATGAAGCGTCAAGGTCGTTTTACCGCTGGATTCCGGCCCGTAGATTTCCGTGATCCGCCCGCGCGGAATGCCGCCAATGCCAAGCGCGGCGTCCAGAGAAATGCTTCCCGTAGAAATCGCCGAAATCTGTACTTTTGCCCGATTGTCGCCCAGGCGCATAATTGACCCTTTGCCGAACTGCCGGTCGATTTGCGCCATTGCAATTTCCAGCGACTTTGTTCGCTCAGTGCGATTTTGCGTCATATAATCCTCGCGATATTAATTTGAGAGTGGGTAAGATCGAAATTTTTTGGTTATGTAAAAACGTCAAAAGATAAAATGATGAAGAAAAATGAAGTCACAAAATCGCACCAAAAAGCGGCGAAAGTTGCTCCATCAGCCTTATTGAGATTTCTTTTGAGAGTTGAAATTTAGCAGGCAAGAGCCCCGAGAACGGCGTTTCCTCGCTAAAATCAAACGAGTGGAAACGCCGCATCATATTTTAATTCTACATGATAGCCAGAATCGTGGCGACAACTGCAATGGAAACAAGATGGTAGCCGGTGTTGATCCCGAACAATTTCCAGGACTTCTTCTCCCAGGCGACTGTTCCTAAATCGACCGGCAGGAAAAAGCCCAGCCAGGTAAAGAGCGCCGTGTTCATGATGATTTCCGACGTTGGTAGTCCCGCATAATTCGTTGCTCCCCAAGTGGCCGGACTCCAGGCCGCCATATTATGCGCCAGCACATAAGCGAACAGAAAATTTCCTATGATCATGAAAATCATGCCCTTGGCCATGGCGGAACTTTCCGGCTTTTCGTTCGGATCAAAGCCCATTTCAACGGCCCACGTCTTGCCGAAAAGCGGGGTGTACCAGATAAACCCCAAAACAAAATTGACCACAACCGCGACAAGAATCGCGACGAAATTCACTTGAATTTCCGGCATAAGAACTCCCTCCTTCAATATGAGTAATAAAAAGAACTAATGAATTGAAGAAAATAGTCGGGAGGCTTTCTTTTGCAAGTGAATTAATCCCAGATACTTAGGTGGGGGCGCCGGGCTAACGGGACGACCGAAGAGGCGCGTTCTGCTTGGATTTGCCGTACCAGGCGCGGACGACTTCCTGCGTCACTTTGCCGTTTGGCGTGAACCCCGAATGATTGGCGCCGCCGTCTTCAAGGTAGGTCGGCCACTTCCACAAGTACATGCCGGCAAGCCAGGGTTGGTGATAAAAAGCGTTGAAGAGCGCTTCATAACAGCGCTTTTGTCCTTCGGTTTGCGGCGTTTGGCGCCAACCGTCCTTGTGCGGCTCAATCCACGGTTCGGGGCGGCTAGCGAAACCGACTTCCGTGAGCAGCAACGGTTTTTGATATTTCTTGGCAATTTTCCCCACTCTTTCAGCAACCGCTCTGGCGCCAGCCAATAATTCTTCGTCGGTGGCGTCGCTGTTTTTTGAAAGCGGGTAGTAGCAATTCACGCCGATAGCGTCGAACGCATCCCAAAAAGTGACGTTTTCCGCTTCTTCGCCCCAATTTGCTGCGTAAGTAATTTTGCCGCCGTAGAGCTTGCGAAAATTCGCCGCCATTTTGCGCCAGGCGTCTTCATGGCCAACGGTCGCCTGCACCAGCTCCACGCCGATAACCAGGCTCTCAAAGCGATGCATTTGAGCCAAAATCGCGTAGTGCGTCATCCATTGCTCGTAGTGTTCGAAAAACTTTTCCCAATCAGCGTCGCTGGACATTTTGATATCGCCGGGCCACGAACCGCCGCCAATCCAGATGTGCGGCTTGAGCATAATTTCCATGTCATGCTCGCGCGCAAACGTTGCCGAAACCATCACGCTCTCGTCGTTTTCAGAACCCAGCCCCATACTTTTTCGCAACGGAGCCGGGCGATTCGCGCCGCCGGAAGGATAAGCAAACGGCGTGATGGAAATCGCGTTGGCGCCAATCTCGGCCAGTTTATCCAATGCAGTTTTTGAGGTGGAGCCCAGGTAGCCGTTGTAAATTTGGTACCCTTCGTGAGCGTAACAAAATCCGCGTTGAAAACCTGCTTTACCAGTAATCGGTTCTGGTCGAGCTTTTGGCAGCATGGCTTTGCACCATCTGCTCCATGAGTCTTGCAAACCTTGGGGAATGCGTTTTTCGGCCTCCTCCGCCGACATCTGCGCAGGCGTGTTTCGAAGGAGTTGTTTGAAACTGTCGACGCCGTCATGGAACAAAATGAATTGCAGGAAGGTCGCCAGTTGCGCTTGCGTGATGTACACGGAATGTTCGCGGCCGGGATCGTTGGTAAAAAGTTTTCCGACCGGAAGAAAATAACCGTTGTGAAAAAGCCGTCCGGCCCAAACCGGGTAGCCTTCCCCGCCCCACTCTTCGGAAAATACCAGCCCCGCGGCGGAGCGTATTTTGGCATTCGGAATTTCTTGCGCCCATTGAAAAACGATGTATTCCGCGATCGCTGTAAAATCATTCGCTTGTAAAGCAGCGCTAAAAACGAGATGCACCTGCTCGTCGCCGGGGTTCCAATGTGACAGCCTCGAGTCGCGCGTGGCGGACGCTTTTCGGTCGGCGGTTTCGTGCAAGAGCAGAGGAATCGGCAGGATTTTTTGAATGGTTTTGTCTTTGGCGTCTAATT